>JAVEET010000190.1 GCA_030840295.1 Pseudonocardiales bacterium | reverse complement strand
AGGTACAGCCGATCAGCCTCACGTCCGGTACCCGCAGTCTCTATCTCGGTTTCACCGTCGCCGCCGGTGCTGTCGTGTTGGCCATCGGAGCGCACCTGCGCCTGTGGTTGCGGCTGTTCACCCTGGCCGTGCTGGGTCTTTGCCTGGTCACGCTGATGATGCGGTCCGCCGATCTGCAGAAGCAGCGCGATCAATGGCAGCACCATCTGAACACGATCACCACGGACCTCCGCAACGAACTCCCGCACGGCTGACCCGGTATTCCGCCAGCCGCCTGACGCCCCAGACAGCTGCCTGCTGGGCCGCTTCAACGTTGGCAACCCGCTCCGCCTGGATGGTTGCACGCTCGCTTTGCGGTGATAGCCCGTACCGCACCGGCACCGAGTTGCCAGCAAACCATTTACTTCACATTGACTTTATGTAACGCTACTGTTAGTGAAAACCCGGTCGCTCAGCGGAGCAGGCCGGCCTTGTCGGCCCGTCACGAAAGGCAGCTCGATGACCGCTCAGCTATCGGATCGGCAATGGTCGGCGCCTAGAGCCACTCCCGCTGACCTGACGCTTGCCGGTGACCAGCCGACCACCCGCGGACGGCACCGCGCGTTCGAGGAGAGTCCTCACGACGCGATTGTCCTGGGCCCGATCGCCGGGGTCGATGAGCTGAACGAGCGGTTGTTGTCGGGCTACCGGCCTCATCCCAAACGAGTTCTGGCCCCAGCACTGGCCGCAACCAAGGATCCGAGCGGTCGGATTGCGGTCGCCACCGGACTCGCCCGCGGAGTCGGCGAGTCAGCCCTTTTGGCCGCCATCGACGCAGCCCGCAATGCTGCAGACCGGGAAAGCCGGCTGGTCGAGGCACGATCCCGGGCCAAGTCGCGATCTCGCCGCTACCGTCGCGCCGCCCTGACCGCCGCGCAGCCGCTGTAACTCCAGCTGGTCGGATCGACACGCGGCATCGGCCGACACTGATCGTCGGTGCACGACACTAATCGCCGGGGGCGGCTGCTGTCGGCCCCGAGTCCACCGCCTCGCAACCCCGCCGGCTACACCGGCGGTAGACCAGTCCAGCACCGAAGAACCCGACCACCAGCAGGATGCACGCGACGACGGACCGGGGACCGATCAGGGCGGCCACCAGGTCCAACGGAAGCCACGGCTTGCCTGCGTACGGACCGCGGAAGCACAGTGCGCCGATGGCCTGCAACGCCACCGACAGCCACACTAGCGCGAAGAAGGCGCCCCGCCTGCGTGGCGTCCGACAGGCCCACTCGTTCCAGGCAATCACTAGCAGCGGGAAGAGCAAAGTCAGCGTTTCCAGCGGATAGCGATAACTCCAGAACCGATCGCCGCCGCTGAAGCGGTTGCCCTTGAGTTGAACGATGAGATACAACGCACCACCGAGCGCAGCTGAGCGGACCCAGGGCGGCGCAACTCGCCACGCCGGCCTTAGTCCAGGGGCGAGCACCAGCAGGAACGGCGCTCCCCACAGCACGCCGCGCCCCGGCGACAGAAACGTGCCCAGGATGTTGACCGCGAACCGGCCGACGGCGGCGGGCCCGAGGTCGAAGAACGGACGGACGAATCCGCCGCCGGCCGCGGCGTACTGGCTGTCCAGCCCGCCGGACCAGTACGTCCGGCTGTAGCTGAGCAGGACGACCAGGCCGGCTGCCGCACAGGCTCCGATCGTGAGTGCTGGACTCCAGCGGCGCCGGGCCAGCGACTCCCAGATACCGGTCACCGCGGCGACGATTGCCAGTGGCGGCCGGGTGAGGATCGCTGCCGCCAACGCGATTCCGGACACTGCGAACGACCCGGATGCCGTCCCCGCCATCGAGACGGCCAGATAAAGCTGATCGGGACCATGCGGCCACAAGGCCGTGCCTGACACGGCCCACGTTGTAGTGGCCGTTCCGGCGATCAGCGCCGCAACGGCAGCAACCTCGGCGGATACGAACCGGCGTGCAACCAGGCTGAGCGTTGCCGCGGCCGCCGCCGTGAGGAGCGCGGCCGCCGCCGAGGCCGGAATCACGTTTCCGACGCCGGCTGCCGAACACAGCCAGTAGAAGGGGGCGGCGAGAAACACCAGTCCGGGCTCGCGGTTGCTGACCAGCTGCCCGGTTCCGGACGGGATCAGCCAGTCGTTGTGGTAACCGAAGGGCTCGAGAGAGGCGGGCAGCCGAGGCGTCCAGTGATGCGCCAGCTCCCATGCCGTCGGTGTCACGGCGGACGGATCAGCGCTCATATCCATCGGGTTGGTGCGAAGCGTGAGCAGATACAGCGCTGCCAAGGGCAGGAACACGGTCAACCACAGAACACAGGGGGAAGCCTGCATGCGCGCGCGCAGCCGGAGCAAGCCGTGCCGGTCCAGCGACTGTAGCGCCATACCGCGATCCTCCCCCCACCTCCAGATCACTGAGCTGACCTGCCGCAGAGTGCCCCAGCAACACGCCGATGGTTACCGTACGTGATGAAACTGTTACACAGATTACCCGAACAAACATTGACTTAACAAGTCTGGCCAGGTACTTGTTAAGGCGGTGTAAGACAGCGCCACATCCGGATAGCCCTTTGGGGAGACCTCGTGACCATGATCGCCACTACGACCAGCAGGGGCGCCATCCGCCCCGCACCCGTGCGCGCACCGTCCTCCACCGGCGACCTGGTCCGCGTCCTCGTCGTGGACGCTCACCCGTTGACCCGATGCGGCCTGGTTCGCCTCGCCGACGAGCAGCCTGACCTGCAGACAGTGGGTGAAAGCGGCTCTGTCGCCGAGGCACTGCGCATGGCGGCGGCCCTTCGACCGGACGTCATCACCATCGAGACCTCGTTACCCGATGGCAGCGGTCTGGATCTCGCCCGGCAGCTGCGAGACCGGTACGCCGGTGTAGGAATCGTCATCCTGACCTCCCACGGTGAGGACGATGTCCTGTTCCGTGCCCTGGACAGCGGCGCCTCGGCCTTCGTCTCCAAATCTGCCGTGGTGTCCGAGGTGTTGGGCGCCATCAGGCATTCCGCGGTCGCGGCCACTTCGTTCAGCGCCACCGGGCTAGCTCAGGCCCTGCGCCGGCGGCAGGAGACAACCCAACGCCTGGCGCTGAGCACCCGGGAACGCCAGGTCCTGCAGCTCCTGCTGGCGGGGCATTCCGTTCCGGAGATCTCGGCGAAGCTGTACCTGAGCGTCTCCACCTCCAAGACCTACGTGGCCCGCTTGTACGAGAAGCTGGGTGCCAACAATCGCGCGCAGGCCCTGATGGCCGCCGTCCGGCTCGGTCTGGTCGAAGACGCCCTGGTCGGCTGAGCTTCTTCCTGCCCGCTTTACTGACTCATGCTGCACTGTCCTGTCGCGACCGCCGTGTGCTGACCCGGTAGGCCCTGATCGGCCTTACCTGAATGGGCGGCTATCGCCCGACGTCGCCGCTGGCGAACGTGTGATAGATGTTGATGGCGCCCGGACCCAGAATCACGATGAACAACGCCGGCATCAGGAACAGGATGAGCGGCACCAGGATCTTCACCGGCACCTTCTGCGCTAGCTCCTCGGCCTGCTGGCGACGCTTCAGCCGCATCTCCCGAGCCTGTTCGCGCAACACCGCAGCGATCGGGATGCCGAGTTCGGCGGCCTGGACGAGAGCCGAGACGAAGGTGCGAAGTTCCGGTGCAGTCGCGCGGGTGACCATGGCGCGCAGTGCCTGCACGCGGGACATGCCGAACTGCATTTCCTGCAACACTCGGGCGAACTCACTGGCCATCGGCCCCTCGGTCTTCCGGGCGACCTGAGCGACGGCTGCGTCGAAGCCGAGGCCGGCCTCGACGCAGACGGTCAACATGTCCAACGCATCAGGCAGAGATTTGCGAATTGCCGTCTGCCTCTTCGAGCCGGTGTTGTAGAGCAGCAGGTCAGGTATGAAGAACCCCAGGGCTCCGCCCGCGGCGACGAAGGCGACCAGGTGCAGAACGTTGCCCAGGCCGAAGACCAATCCCAATAGGGCCAGACCAGCCATGCCTATCGTCTTGAACGCCAGGATCCGTTCCGGTGTCCAGCCGGCCGGGTTGCCGGCCACATCCAGCCGATGCTGGAGCTTGGCGACGGAACCGCTGGGCGAGAGCCGGGTGGCCACATTGCGAGCGCGGACGAGTAATGGAGCGAGTTGCTGGGATCCCGGTTCCGCCGGTGCCGTTTCATGTGCAGCGAGGGCATAGAACGCCTCGATGTTGTCGAGTGCGGCGGCCGGGGTACGAACCGGGCCACCGCTCATCGCCGCGATCACGCCGATGCCGATGGCCGCGGCCACCATGCACACTCCGACGATCAGATACATCTCACACCTCGATCTTGACGATTTTGCTCATCCACCAGGCACCGATACACATCGACACGACGGCACCACCGAGCATGACCAGGCCGAGCGGATCGGTGTACAGGGGCTGGAGGTAGGCGCGACGGGTGAGAAACAGGAACGCAGCAATGAGAATTGGCAGGCCGACCAGGATCACTCCCGATAGTCGTCCCTCAGCACTCAAGGCGCGCACCTGCCGTTTGACCTGGGCGCGCTCGCGCATCGTGTGCACCGTGGTCATCAGAACCTCGGCCAGGTTTCCGCCGACCTCGCGGGAGATCCTGATGGCCATCACGACCCAACTCAGGTCCGGACAGCTCATCCGCTCGGACACGTTCTCCAGCGCATCCTCGATGTCCACGCCGAGCCGACCGTCCGACAACGCACGCGAGAACTCCGACGCTGCCGGTTCGGTGCCCTCCCGAACGATCGCGTCGAGTGCCTGCAGCAGCGAGAATCCCGACCTGAGCGAACTGGCCACCAGCTGCAGGGTGTCCGGTAGCTGATCGGCGAAAGCACGGCAGCGCTTGGCTGTCTTGTACTTGAGGAAGAATTTGGTGCCCAGCCATCCGATCAGGACCCCGAACACCAAACCGGCGAGCAGGGATCCTGACAGAACGAAGAACGCCGCCACCGAAACGACCCCGAAGGAGATCCGTAGCAGCACCCACTCCTGTGGACGCAACTTGAGACCGGCCCGGTCCAGATCCAGGGCGATCGAGGACGAAGTGCCACGCGAGCGCAGCAGGCGGTCGAGCTGTGCGAGCAGGGTCTGAGCCACCGAGCTGACTGGCTGTTCCTCCGACGCGCCCGACTGGCGGGACGATCCCACCCGATAGCGATCGAGTTCGGCCAGCCGTTGCCGGTTGCCGGGCGCCGACCCGCCCTTGGCGAACAGAACGATCCCACACAACGCGAGGATGCCACCGAATGTCAGCGCGAGCATCAGCGGCAGATTCACAAACCCCGTCGAAGCCGGGAGGGCCCGGACGGCCGAAAGTGCCAGCGGCGCCGGGGCAGCCGAGCCCGAGATCGACAGCGGCTGTGTCGTCTTCACGCTCAGGCCGGCAGCCGTCAGCGCGACATCGAGCTTGTCACTGGAACCCGCCAGGTCTGCTGGCAGGATGGCCGTGACCAGGACCTGCTGGGAGAAGCTTTGCGCAGCCGTGCCGAAGGCCGCGGTGATGTCCGTGGCGTTGCGCGCCGACAGCAACCGGCCGCGCCCGGCGGTGGCAAGTTCGGACAGGATCGGCTGGTCAGCTTGGGAACCCAGTGCCACCACATCGGCCGACGCACTGACCCCGTGCAGTCCGGAGACGGCAGCGGCCCGCGACGTCTTGCTCGCCGTGTCAGCACCGTCGGAGAGGATGAGCAAGCGGGTTTGATCCTGTCCGGAAAGGTTGTTGACGATCTTCAGGCCGGCTTGGATGCCGTCGTACAACGCCGTATTGCCGGCAGCTACCATCTTGCGCAGCTGGTCGAGCAGGGCCGCGCGGTCGCCGGTCGGCGGCATCACCGTCCGTGGCGAGTCGGCAAAGGTGATCAGGGCGATCCGCACGTCCGTCGGCAGACCCTGTACGTAACGGATCGCCGCGGCGCGCGCCTCGACCAGCCGCGAACCGGCCATCGAGCCACTGAGGTCGACGACAAGAATTGCGGTACGGCTGACCGACCGGCCGAGCTGCTGGGCCGTTGCCTGTTGTACCGTCGCCTGGAGCGCCTTTCCGCCGACGGACACAGCGATGGACTTTGCGTCCAGAACCGTCCCGGCGGGTGCGCCGTTTACCGTGTAGAGGAACTGAACCTGGCCGGGAAGGTTCTGCACGTCACTGATCTGGGCAACGGGGTCGGCGGACGCCGCCGGCACGATCAGCACGGAGAGGCCGGCTACCGCGAGCAGGGTCAGCAGCAGGCGCCGAACGGTGCTCACCACCGCTCCAGCTCGAACAACCCGGGCGGGATGCCGACGCCGTGCTCGGCCAGTCGCTCGGTGAACTGCGGGCGCAGGCCCGTCGAGCGGAGCGCGCCGCGGAACTTACCGGTTTCGTCGACGCCGGCCTTGAAGTCGAAGAGGAAGAGGTCCTGCAAGGTGATGATGTCACCCTCCATGCCACAAACCTCGGTGATGTGGGTGATCCGGCGGGTGCCGTCCTTCAGCCGCGCCTGCTGGACGATCAGATCGATGGCCGAGGCCGCCTGCTCCCGAATCGCCCGCTGAGGCAGGTCCATTCCCGCCATCAACACCATGGTTTCCAGACGGGAGAGGGCATCGCGGGGCGTGTTGGCGTGCAGGGTGGTGATCGAGCCGTCGTGGCCGGTGTTCATGGCCTGAAGCATGTCCAGCGCGGCACCGTCACGGACCTCACCGACGATGATCCGATCCGGCCGCATACGCAGCGAGTTTCGGACCAGCTCGCGGACGCTGATCTCGCCGCGACCCTCGATGTTCTTCGGCCGCGACTCGAGTCGGATGACGTGGTCCTGGCTCAGCTGCAACTCGGCTGCATCCTCGATCGTCACGATCCGCTCGTCGGTGGGCACGAAGGAGGACAGCACGTTGAGGGTGGTGGTCTTTCCCGAGCCGGTACCACCGGAGATGAGCACGTTGAGGCGCCCCCGCACACAGGCCGAGATCAGTTCGGCCACCGGTTTGGTGAACGTTCCGAACGAGATCAGGTCCTCGGTGGTGTAAGGGTCGGCGGAGAATTTCCGGATGGTCAGCGACGCGCCGTCGAGCGCGATCGGGGGGACCACGGCATTGACAGGGCTGCCATCCTGCAGGCGAGCGTCGACCATCGGGCTGGCCTCGTCGACCCGGCGCCCGACCTTGGCGACGATCTTGTCGATCGTGCGGCGCAGATGTGCCTCGTCAAGAAACGCCACCGGGACGGGACTCAGCCGGCCGGCGCGCTCGACGTAGATGCTCTGATAGCCGTTGACCATGATCTCGGAAACTTCCGGGTCCCGCAGCAGGCTTTCCAGCGGCCCATGTCCGAGGATTTCGTCGGCGACCTCCTGGGCGATCCGGCCACGTTCGGAACCGGTGAGCGGCGCCTCTTCCTCCTCGATCACCGACTGCAGTGTCTGCCGGACGCGGTGGTCCAGCTCGGACTCGTCCATGTTGGCGTCGTAGAGCGTCGGGCCCAAGGTCTGGAGCAGCGACGTGTGCACCCTGGCCTTGATCTCGGCGTAGGGATCCATGGCCCGTTGCCGGTTTGCCCCGCCGCCCGGCAGAACGTCGTGCTTGGTCGGCGTCGCGGGCGTCGCGCCATTGGTCGGGACGCCCTGACGCGCTGCCAGTCGCTGCGACAGACTCATCGTCATCGCCTCCGGAGTCGGAGGCCACGCCCGGAGCGACGAGCCACCTCCGCGACGGGTTCGCCGATGACGTGTTCCTGGGCGAACAGGCGGATAGCCCGGCTCACAGCGTGCTCGGGCTGCTCCGCGGTCAACGGCGTTCCGCGGTTGATCGAGGCCGGCACCTCACGGCTCGAAGGCACGTGAGCGGTGATCGGACTCTTTACGACGCGTTCGACGTCAGCAGCGCTCAGTCCGACATCGGCATCCGAGCGGTTGAACACGATCAATCGAGAATTGCGGCTGTAGGACAACAGATCGAGCATGTCCAGCGTCAGACGCAGGTTCTTCAGTGCGGGTACCTCGGGCGTGGTGATCAGCACGTGATGATGCGAGGCATCCAGCGCAACCAGCACGTGCTCGGAGAACTGCGCCGGAGTATCGATGACGACGTAGTCGTACATGCCACCGAGAAGGGCCAGGATCTCTGCGACCAGTGACGCCGGGATTTTCTCCGCGTCCCCGGGCTCGACCGGAGCCAATATGCAGTCCAGGCCCGGGCTGTAATTGGTGACCAGGGATGCGACCTTGGCGCTGTCGAGTTCCTCACCCAGCGACAGGGCATCGACCACAGTCCGTCGCGGGTTGAGCTGCAGCGAGATGGCCACGTCACCGAAGGCGAGGTCGAGATCGACCAGGCAGACCCGATATGTTCCGCCCTCGGCCAGCGCAACCGCGAGGTTGGTCGAGATGGTCGTCTTCCCTGTGCCGCCCTTGGCTGAGAACACCGTGACGACCTGGCCACGCGGTGCGCCGGACGCCGCAGCCGGCAGCAGGGGAACCCGCGCCGAAAGCTGCCGGATCCGTTCGACCGCCTCGAGCAGCAGGTGGGCCTCCGATACCGGCACGACCTCGCGGATGCCGGCCCTGATCGCCTGCGTGAGGACAGCGATATCCAGGCTCTCCCTCAACAGAATCACGCCGACCTGAGGACGTTCGATGCGTAGTTGCTCGGCGAAGGCGAGGGCCTCCTCCAATATGACCTCGATGCCCAGGACGACGACAGTCTCTGCCGGGTCGGCCAGCAATGCGTTTCCGGCTGCGGGGATTCCGTCGACCGGATACACGAGGTCACCGAGACCGCCCCCGGCTCCGATCACTGCGGGCGGCACCTGGCCGCACACGATCGTCATCGCGAGGTGGAGGTAGTAGCAGGAAAGACCGGTCCGAGCTTTCCGAGCGTGTCCACGCCGGGCGATGGTCCGGTCTTCGAGGTCTGGGACAGCAGTGCCAGGTACATCGAACCGGTGCTCTGCTCGTGGATCAACCGCTCGGCGTCCGCCTGATTAAGTGCGGCCGTGACTAGCAAAGTGGGGTTGCCGACGGCCTTGTCGGTGCTCTTCGGTGCACCGGCCGAAACAGCCAGAACCTGAACACGTGACAGCAGCAGCTTGGTAGCTTTGTTGGCCGTAGCGTCGGCCGCAGCGCCCGCCTGGGCCGGCGGCGTGTAGGTGTCGAAGATGGCGACCTGAGATCCGGGCTGCACATAGCCCGCGACATCGGCAGGCGTCGCGACGCTGAACGATACGGCCAGCATTCCGTTGGGAATGATCAGTCCGCTCGTCGTCGGCACCAGTGTTCCGAAGCTCTGCCGCAGCACGATCTGACCGGGTTGCATATCGGAGGTGGCTACGAGATCGGCCTGCTCGGCGCTGATCGTGGTGATCGCGCTCGAGGGTGCACTGGTAGCAGGGACGTGATCACTCAGCAGGTAGCCGCCGGTCATGATCGTCCGTACCGGTGTGCCCGCTGGTATCTGCTTCTGGACGATAAGAACGTCCGCAGCCTTCGAGCCGGCCACAGCTCGGCTGTCGGCCTGCTTGGCGTAGAGGTAAACGGCTCCGGTACCCACGAGCGCCAGCATGACGGCCAACGCGACCATGAGAAGTCGTCGGTTCATGATTCTTCTTCCCTGACATCAGTCTCTCGGGTTCACGAGGGGCCTGGCGAAGCTCGCTCGGCTCGGACCTCGTGCGGTGTTACTAGGGCATCTTGGCGGTGCTGTCTTCAAACAGATGCAGCACGCTCTGCCCGAAAAGGGTGACTCCACCGATGATCACGAACGCGATCATGATGAGGATGAGGGCGTATTCCACCGCGGTCGCGCCTCGACTGGTGAGTCTGGGGTCGATTCTGGAGAGAAGCCTTGCCGCGAGCTGCACCATGTCTGGGCTCCCTCGTTCCAACTCGACCTGCTCTACGCCGACCAGCTGCGCGTCCGGGTAGTTGGGCTTCCTACCCTGTCGTGCGTCCGGTGGGTCCACGCTGAACGTGGACCCACCGGTGCGACGTCTGATTCAGGAGTGCACCGAGGTGGCGACCTTGCTGAAGAGACCGTTGAGCTTGCTGCCCAGCAGCGTCACGGCGGCGATGATCACGATCGCGATGAGAGCGACCATCAGGCCGTACTCGACTGCCGTCGCGCCGCGCTCGCGGTCACGCACCTTGTCCGTCAGGTCCGTCCAGCCGAGCTGCACTGCGACGACCATGCGCAACATCATTTCCTGCATTTTGTTCTCCTCTGGGTATGTGGCCCGGCCCGCCCGAGCTTGCTTGGCAGTCGTACTGCCTCACATGGACCACACTCCGCCTTTACCCCCATCTCACACAGCGGGGCGAACGGCTACACCTTTGTCGGCCGTTTGGTGGACAGGTCGTTCGAACGGTTGACATCCGATAGCAAACGTCCGATCAAGCCTGCAGGCGCCCCGGTGCTCTTCATATGGATCTAACATCATCCCGGTAGCCGAGCGGCTACCCCACCGTCGAAAGCGTCCAAGCATGCCCAGCCAGGCCACCGTGCTACCCAGCCCCGCGCTCGTCACCGAGCCGGCGGTTGACCGGGCCCTGCGCAGCGCACGGATCCGCACGTGGGCGCCTATCTGGTTGGTCGCAGTGCTGCTGGGGCTCTTCAACTCCGGAGCAATCGCCGAAGGCGACGTGTTCTGGGAGACCCGAGCCGGCCTGGACACCCTACGTGGCCACCTTCCCCAGAGCGACACCTATTCCTTCGCGGTAACCGGTCGCGCATGGACGCCCAATTCGTGGGCATGGAACGTGCTGCTCGGCCTGGCTTGGCACGCGGGGCGGTTCGTAGGGCTGGGTGTCCTGAGCGCGGTCGCCATCGGCGCACTCGCGAGTGGCCTGGGCTGGTGGTGTGTGCGGCAAGGTGCATCGGTGCCGGTGACCCTGGCGTGCGAGGTTCCGGTTCTGCTGCTGCAGACCCAATGGCTGTCTCCGCGACCGCAGCTCGCCTCCTATCTGCTGATCCTTCCGCTCTTCGAGCTCGGACGATTCGCGATGCATCAGCACCGATTCACCCGATCCCTGCTCTTCGTCTTCCTGCTCGAAGCATTGTGGGTGAACCTGCATTTCTTCGGCGTGATCGGAGTGGGTGTGTTGGCCGCTGCCGCGCTGGGTTCCACCGGCGACAGGCCCCATCGGCTGGTCCGTGCCGGAGCACTGGTCCTGGCCGGCGCGGCCGGCGCCGCGGTCACACCGACGCTCTTTGCCGCCTACCGATCGGCCGTGTCGGTAAGGCAGCAGTCGGTCGGCCTGATCGATGAATGGCAGCACCCGAATCTGCACAGCGCCGGCGGCATCCTGGCCGTCATCACGATGGTGTCTGTACTCCCGGTGTTGGTGTTCTCGGTCCGTCGGCGCCGGTGGCCCCAGTCGCTGCTGCTGGCGTTGCTTGTGATCGGTACGCTTTCGGCCGTACGGTTCGGGCCTTGCCTGGCTGTCGCGAGCCTGCCGGAGCTGGTCCTCGCGGTCAACACAGTCAGTTGGCCCCGGCTGCTGCGACCGGCGCTGATCTGCGCGGCGAGCCTCGCCCTACTCGTGCTCTCCGTCGGCACGCTACGGGCAGTACCCCACCTGGGCACTGCCGCCTACGGACCGGAGCTCACTAGGCAGATTCCCACTGGCTGCCGTGTGCTCACCAATGACCTCGACGGTAGCCTCCTCGAGTTACTACGCCCGGACACGAAGCCTTCCCTGGACACCCGCAATGATCTATACGGACGACAGGACCTGGTGTTCCTGAGCGACCTGCTCGATGACCGGGTGCCCACCTCGACCGACGCGTGGCTGGCACGAAACCGGGTCGGCTGCATCTATGCACCGGTCACCAGGAACCTGGTCCAGCGACTGAGGTCCGACAACGGATGGCGCGTCAGCGGCATTGCTGACGGTCAGGCCATCCTCCTGAGCCGAAACGTCCACTGACATGTACCCACTCATGAGAGCCTCTCTAGATGCTGTCGTTGATCCTCGCCGTTACCGTGCTCGGGGCCGTGTCGACGCGCTTCGTCGATCGCCTCGTCGTCCGGCCGCTGCCCTCGGACAGTCCCGGGCAACCGTTTCTCGCCGATCGGCCGCGCACTCGGCTGGCTCTGGTGTCGATCTGCCTCATCTCCCTGTTCATTGCGGTCGGAATACGGCTGGACTCGCTGCATTCGCTGGCGGCGCTGCCGGCATATCTGTACTTCGTCGCCATCGGAGTGGCGCTTTCCTTCATCGATATCGCATCGCACCGGTTGCCGAATGCAATCGTGCTGCCGAGTTATCCGGTACTGGCGGTGCTGTTGACCGCCGCGACGATCTGGCATCACGACTGGTCCGCCTTGTTGCGGGCGGCGATCGGTGGGGCGATCCTGTTCCTCTTCTATCTTGTGCTCGCCCTTGTGCATCCAGCGGGCATGGGATTGGGCGACGTGAAGCTCTCGGCCCTGTTGGGGGCTCTGCTTGCATATATCTCGTGGTCGGCGCTGATCGTGGGTGCCCTCGCCGGATTCCTGCTGGCGGCCCTGGTGGGAATCGCGATGATTGCCAGCCGGCGCGGCGGGCTGAAGACCGCAATCCCCTTCGGACCGTTCATGATTGTCGGCACGATGCTCGGCATCCTGGTCGGGGCGCAGATCGCGCACAGCTACCTCAGCGGCGTCGGCAGCACCTGACGTTCGACGTCACGTCCGGCGAAAGTCCGGGAGCGAGCCGATGACCGCTTCCACCGCAACGACGCCCACGGCTACGACCGTCATCGCTGACGCTGATCGGGCCACGAGCGACTCCGGGGCCAGATCGGCTCGGGTGCGCAGCTATGCCTTCCCTCTTTCCGTCGTACTGGTCGTGATCACGGCGCTGGTGCAAAACCTGTTCCGGCTTTCGGCCGCCAGCGCTTACGCCGATGAGGGCGCCTACGCCACCGCGGCATGGCGGTACCTACACGGCCAAGTCGAAGCGGTCCCGACCGGCGTCGTCGATGTCCTGCCTGACAACTTCCAGCACCCGCCCCTGGCCAAGCTGCTGTTCGGTGTTGCCCAAGTAGTGGCCGGACATCCGAGTATCACCGCCGACCGCTGGGTGGCCGCCATCTGCTCGCTGGCTACCGGACTCGTCCTGGCCGGCTGGATCGGTTCGGTCGCCGGCCGGTGGGCCGGGCTGCTCGCCGGAGCAATGACGGTGCTCATTCCGGCTGGCACGGTGGGGACCCGGTTCGGCCGGTTCGGGATGCTCGATCCGGTCGCCGAGTTCTTCATGGTGTCTTCGGTGGCATTGGCGTGGTGGTGGTTCTCCAAAGTGGGACGCCGCGCCTGGCTACTGAGTGTCGCGGCCGGGGTGGCGACGGGACTGGCCACCGCGTCTAAGGAAAACGGATTCCTGGGTATCTGTGGTCCGATCATGCTCGGACTGTTGTTGGACTTGCGTCACCGCGAGTACCGATTGCAGAGACTCGGACAGACACTGACCACAGTTGTCGCGTGCGGGGTAGCGTTCGCCGCCTGCTACCTTCCGTTCGACGAGCCCCTCGGGCGGATGAAGTTCGCCCTGGTCTTCCAGGGAACCCATTCCAGCGACGGGCATCTGATCGGCTTCGCGGGCCAGGTGGCGCAATATCCGCCGTGGTGGGCCAACCTGTGGTTCGCCGGACACGGGCTGGGCTCCTGGATTACCGCAGGGCTGGTCTCGGCCGTGTTGGCTGCGCTGGCGTTGCGGCATCGGGATCCGCTGGTCTGGTGGTGCGTCGCTGCCGTGGCGGTGCCGCTGGACTTTCACTGTTTCATCGCCAACGTCACCCTGTCCTTCTATTGGGTGATGTGGATGCCCGCGGTGTTCGCCTTGGCGGCGCTTGGCATTCAGTCCCTCGCCGGTGCCCGCCAGCGCCCGCGCGCCGAGGACAGTGTCCAACCTGCGCACGCAGCCAAGCGTTTCCGTCAGGTGCGCTTCGGCCTCGGAGCGGCCGTCGCGACCACGATTCTGCTGATCCTGCTGGGGGACGCGTTGGCCGGCACCTGGCGTGTCATCACGCTGCGTCCGGCCGGACCGCAGGTGCTGTCCGCCGTCCTGAAGTCGCACGCATTGAGTGGCGAAGTCGTCGCCGCCGGCGTCTATCCGGACGAGTTCAGTCCGTACACCGCAGCCTTGAGGATGAACTACGGCCTACCTGAGACCGTCGACGCGGTCGACGCGGTCGTGATCGGGCAACCCCGTTGTCGAACGCTGGTGGATCCCGCCATTCGTGCGCTGGTCACGGTGAACGTCAAGCAAGGCCGTCTCAGCGAGATCTATTCCGACCACGAGATCAGGCTGTTCGCGGCATCGGGCCGGCTCATCCGGCCGAGCGCGTCCGAGGTTGCCCAAGAGGATCCTGGAAAGTTGAGCGATCAATGCTGACGATGAGAGCTGACGATTCGACCATCACCTTGCCCGAGCATCAGCTTCGGGCCGGCAGCTCGGAGCCGGCCGGCCTCGGCCGGGGCCCATCGAGCCCGCACCGTCGGCTGCACCTTCGAGCAGCACTGATCGCCGCGGCCGCCGGTGGCAGTGTGCTGCTCGCCCGGCACTTGCATATGATGAGCGGCTGGTTCGGCGTAGCCATCCTCGCCCTCCTTGGCCTGGCAGTGCCGCTGTCACGACACCTGTCCCGCCGCATCATTCTCACCGGTGCATTGTTCTTCGGCTGGTTTCCCCTGTTGTA
>JAVEET010000158.1 GCA_030840295.1 Pseudonocardiales bacterium | reverse complement strand
TCACCGACGGCCCGCTCGTGCGCCCGCCAGTGTCGTGCTATCCCCACGTGATCGACGGCCTGTACTACATCGCGACGGGCATCAACTCGTGTGCGTCCGCGCATCGCTGGCTGCGCGATCGGATGTTCCAAGCCGAAGGCTTCATGGGGATGGATGCAATGGCCGGTTCTGTGGAGGCGGGGTCACAAGGTCTGATCTTCCATCCGTACTTGCAAGGCGAGAGGGCTCCGCATTGGGACAGCAAGCTGCGCGGCGATTTCGTCGGTCTGACGATGCAACACGACAGAGCGCACTTCGCGCGGGCACTGTACGAGGGGATCGCCTTCGCCCTTCGTGACGCCATGACAGCGGCAGAGGTGCTTGGCATCGACTACCAGGATGAGAAATCGTTGCGCATCATCGGTGGCGGGGCACGCAGCGCTACGTGGCGACAGATCGTTGCCGACGTGCTCGGCAAGGAGATCACGCTGCCGTCGAACGGTGATGCGTCGTTCGGGGCGGCCCTGCTGGCGGGGATCGGCATTGGTCAGTTCACGGACGCGGACGATGCCGTCGCTCGGTGCTGTCGAACCACATCGGCCCACCAGCCCTCGCCGGAGATCCACAAGCGCTACTCCGAGCTGTTCGACATCTATCGCGATGTGCAACGGAGCCTCGTCGACATCAACCACCGCCTCCACGAGTTCAGCGGCGCGCTGGCGATTCCCTAGGCCCGGAGACCCCAGCTACCCTGCCAGCCGTGCCGGAATCCATCACATCGAGCACATTGATCAATCCTGCCGACGAAACACCGCTGCGCGAAGTATCACTTGCCGGCCGTGAAGTGGTCGATGCAGCTATCGCCTGCGCCCGCAAGGCGGCACCTGCGTGGCAGGCCGTTGCTCCGGCGGACAGGGCTCGCCTGATGCGGCGGTTCGCCGATTCGATAGCCGATCACGCCGACGAGCTCGGTCGGCTGGAGACCGCCAACATGGGAATGCCGATCGGCAGCAGCACGTGGTGCGCGAATGCAGCAGCGGATGTCATCCACTACTTCGCCGGGGCGATCGACAAGCACACTGGCTCGACGATCCCGGTGGCGGGAGGTGTCGATATGACCTTTCACGAACCGCTCGGCGTCGTCGGTCTCATCACACCGTGGAACTTCCCTGTGCTGATGGCGTCGTGGAAGATCGGACCAGCGTTGGCGACCGGCAACACGGCGGTGATGAAGCCGGCCGAGATCACACCGCTTACGACCATGCGACTTGGCGAGCTGGCCCTCGAAGCGGGCATTCCCGAGGGGGTCCTCAGCGTCGTCGTCGGAACCGGCAACGAGGTCGGGTGGCGGTTCGTCGAACATCCTGATGTCCGCAAGGTCGCCTTCACCGGCTCGACCGCGGTTGGCAAGCGGATCATGGCCGGCTGTGCGGATCAGGTGAAGCGCGTCACCTTGGAGCTGGGTGGCAAGAGCGCCAACATCGTCTTCGCCGACAGTGATATCGAGAAGGCCGCGGCGACCGCCCCGTACGGCGTCTTCGACAATGCCGGTCAGGACTGCTGCGCCCGCAGTCGGATCCTGGTCGAGGCCGGCGTGTACGACAGGTTCCTGTCGTTGCTCGAGCCCGCGGTGCAGGGCGTGAAGGTTCGCAACCCGGCTGAGGACGACGCCGAGATGGGGCCGTTGATCTCGGCGAAGCAACGGGAGGTCGTTTCGTCCTACGTCGAAGGCGATGGCGTGGATGTCGCCTTCCGCGGGGTAGTACCGGGTGGCAGCGGGTTCTGGTACCCGCCGACGGTCGTCCTGCCGACCTCGACCCAGGACCGGGTGTGGCGGGAGGAGGTGTTCGGGCCGGTCGTATCGGTGCTGCCGTTCACCGACGAGGCTGACGCGATCGCGAAGGCCAACGACAGCGAGTACGGGCTGTCCGGTTCGATCTGGACGCGGGACCTCGGGCGTGCGCTACGCGTCAGCCGCGGGGTCGAGGCCGGGAACCTGAGCGTGAACTCGCATTCGTCGGTGCGGTATTCGACGCCGTTCGGTGGCTTCAAGCAATCCGGTATCGGGCGCGAACTGGGTCCCGACGCGCTGGCTGCCTTCACCGAAACCAAGAACGTCTTCTACTCACACGACTAAAGACCCGATCGTGTAACACAGACCTCGGTGGCGGGGGTCAGTGTTACACGATCGCAGAGCAAGGGGGAAGCATGGCAGATCGTTTGAAGAACAAGGTTGCCGTCATCACCGGCGGCGCGAGCGGGATCGGGCTGGCCACCGCCAGGCGGTTCGCCCAAGAGGGCGCCCGGGTGGTCATAGCCGATGTCGACAAGACCAACGGTGAATCGATCGCTGACGAACTTGACGGCGGCTTCGTCCAGGTCGATGTCACCGACAAGGCGCAGGTCGACGGATTGTTCGCCACCGTCAAGAATCTCTACGGCGGTATCGATATTGCTTTCAACAACGCAGGAATCTCGCCTCCGGACGATGACTCCATTCTGACCACCGAGCTCGAGGTCTGGCGCCGCGTGCAGGAGGTCAATCTGACCTCGGTATACCTGTGCTGCAAGGCGGTGCTGCCCTACATGCTGGAGCAGCGGAGCGGTTCGATCATCAACACCGCCTCGTTCGTGGCCGTGATGGGCGCTGCGACCTCGCAGGTTTCCTACACCGCATCCAAGGGCGGGGTGCTCTCGCTGTCACGCGAGCTCGGCGTGCAGTTCGCCCGCGACGGGATTCGGGTCAACGCGCTCTGCCCGGGGCCGGTGAACACGCCGCTGTTGCAGCAGCTCTTCGCCAAGGACCCGGAACGTGCGGCCCGCCGGCTGGTGCACATCCCGGCCGGACGGTTCGCCGAGCCGGAGGAGATTGCGAACGCAGTGCTGTTTCTCGCCTCGGACGAATCCAGCTTCATCACCGCATCGCAGTTCCTGGTCGACGGCGGTATCTCCGGGGCGTATGTGACCCCGCTCTGAGCTTGGCCGCCAGACGGCGCCCTGCAAAGCCGACATCCCGGCGTCGAGTTCGACGTCAAACGTAGCCAGAGGGAGCAACGACTCCGCATGCCACATCCGATCATCGGTATCTCCGGCTATCTCGAGCCCGCCTCCTGGGGCTCTTGGAAAGAGGTGCCGGCGGCCCTGGTCCCCCATAAATACGTGGCCAAAGTCGAGGAGGCCGGTGGCATAGCCGTGCTGATCCCACCGCGGCTGGACGCGGACGCCGACTGGGCGGCGCAGGTGCTGGCCCGCGTGGACGGCCTGATCCTCGCCGGCGGGGTCGACGTCGAACCGGCGCGTTATGGCGAACTTCCGCACGCCGCTGTGCAGGCCTCTCGCGAGGACCGCGATGCCGCCGAGATGTCGCTGGCCAGCTGCTCGGAGCAGGCCGACCTTCCGGTGCTGGGCATCTGCCGTGGGATGCAGGTTATGGCCGTCGCCGCCGGCGGCACGCTGGAACAGCATCTACCCGACCGGGTCGGGCACAATCGGCACTCACCCGGCCCGGCCACATACGGCGAGCATGCCGTCCGGATCGACCCCGTCAGCCGGCTCGCCGGGATCCTCGGAACGTCAGTTGTCGTGCCGACGTATCACCACCAGGCGGTGACCAGCCATCCTGGCTACGTGGCGACGGGGTGGGATCCCGACGACGACACCCTGGAATCCATGGAGGATCCCGACGCCAGGTTCCGCATCGCGGTGCAGTGGCATCCTGAGGTATCCGACGACGGCCGGTTGTTCGACGCCCTGATCCAGGCCAGTCGGGGCACCGCCAGCCGCTGAGCCGCGGTGGTCGTGCGGCTAGCGAAACGCTTTGCCCAGGCGCAGCCGGACGACCTTGGTCAGTTCGCCGCGCACTACTTCGCGTTCGGCCACCGGGTCGTTACCGAGCCGGGATCGCAATGCCGACAGCATCTCCTCGCCGCTCAGGCCGCTCGGACAGATCAGGAACGGGTAGCCGAATCGGCCGAAGTAGCTCGAGCGGGCGTTGGCGAACGCGTGGTCATCGGGTCCTGGCCTCGAGTGCGGCGCCGACCCGGCGGCGATCACCGTCCCCAGGGCCGCTCGCTGATCGGGTGCCTCGGCCACCGTGAGCAGCGCCTGGAGGAGGTCCGGCCACGACAGGGCGGCCAGTATTCCGTCCGAAGCGGAGCTGAGCCGGCTCAGGCTGGCGTACGGGCGGTTCTTCACCAGACTGGACACCCACCGCCGGCTTCCGCAACATGGCACCAGTTCGGCGGCCGCGTCGGCCGGCGGGGCAGCATCGAACTCCGGTACGGCGATCGGACCGTGGTGCGCTGTCACTCGGCGGTCCTCCCCATGACCCTCGCGTCGCGCAGTGGCCGCTGGTGAGGCGGTCAGCCGCTGGTAGCGCCACGCTAGCGCGAACTCATCGAGCGTGTCAGACGGTGGCCGTGTTTGGATGAGCGACAGTCAATCGGAAGGTAGTGGTCGTGAGCATCGGTGAAGAGTTGGTCGTTTCCGATCCGCAAGCCCTCGGGATGCAGCCTCACCCCGAGGGTGGCTGGTACCGCGAGACCTGGCGGCATCCGCTCAGCGTCAGCACCCCGCGGGGCGAACGGCCCCTGATCACCTGTGTTTCATTCCTGCTGCTACCGGGGGAGCGATCGGCCTGGCACCGGGTCACCTCCCAGGAACTGTGGCTGTGGCAGGGTGGCGGCCCGGTGTTGTTGACGGTCGGTGGCAGCGAGGATTCGCCAGTGCCGGGCTTCTCCTGCGAACTGGGTGCGGGTGGTCAGTATCTGGTCCGGCCGGACGAATGGCAGACCGCCGAGCCCGCCGCCGACCAGGCCACCCTCGTCGCCTGCGTGGTCTCACCCGGCTTCGATTTCGCCGACTTCTCACTGGCCGGCGAGTAGCTCATGCAGCGCGAGGGCATCGGCTCGCGGCTCGAGGACCGGCTGTTAGCGGACGACCTGGTCCGGGTGGCCCGTTACCCCGGCCCGATGCCCGGTCGACAGCCCGTCCACACGGTGTATCTGGCACCGCAGGATTTTCACGCCGGCGTGGTCGGGGAGTGGGGCGTCACGGCGATCACGTCATTGGAGGAATACGGCCCGCTTCCCGGCTTCGACAGTGTCGTCCATACCGATCTGGAACAACAGGTTCACGACAAGTTGCAGGCTGAGCCGATCGAGGATCTTCGCATCGATTTCGCCCATGGCGCCGGAACAGCAGGGCTGGGCGTCCGCGGCAGAGAGGCTGATCGGCTGGTGGCCGCCGCCGCCCGATCGGTGGCCGAATCGATCGGCGAGCGGACCGCTCCGCTGGCGATCGGCATCCGCATTCCGTCATTGGTGGCCGACACCCGATACCGCGCGATACGGACCCTGGACGTCTTCCTGGACACCCTGCTCGCCGGCGGCTCCGAGCCGACATTGCCCGACGGGTTTCGGATCACCGTGTCCAACGTCGTGTCCGTGGTTCAGGTCGCCGGACTGGTAGAGGTTTGCGAGGCGCTGGAAGCGCATTTCGCATTGCCGACCGGGCGCCTGACCTTCGAGATCGAGGTGGCCAGTCCACAAGCCGTTCTCGGGCCGGACGGCGCGTCGGTGGCGGCGCGGATGCTGCATTCGGCCGGCGGCCGCTGCCGCAGCGTGGTTTTCGCCGCCACCGGGTACGCCGCGGCGCTGGAGATCATCCGGCCCGAAGACGAGACACTGGTGACCGATCACGCTCGGTCGGTGTTGCAGGTTGCCTGCGCAGGCACCGGCATCCACCTGTCCGACGGGGCGGTCACCGGGCTGCCGGTCGGAGGTATGGGCGAGGTCCGCCGCGCCTGGACCGAGCACGCGGGCCTGGTAACCCGATCGCTGCGGCGCGGCTTCTACCAGGGCGTGGACCGGCATCCGGCCCAACTGCCCACCCGGTTCGCCGCCACCTTCGCCTTCTATTCCGACGGCGCGGCCACCGCGGCGACCCGCCTGCAGCACTATCTGGACGGCTCGGCCGCCGGCACCATGGAGGGCTTGCCGACGGCACATGCCCTGGCCGGCTACCTGATTCGCGGTCTGGATTGCGGCGCCGTCACCGAGGAGACGATTGCCCAGTACGCCGACGTCGACCGGGTGACGCTCGATCACCTGACCCGCGGCATGTGACTCAGCGGCCCTGACCCACCGGCCCTGACCCACCGGCCCTGACCCACCGGCCCTGACCCACCGGCCCTGACCCACCGGCCCTGACCCACCGGCCCTGACCCACCGGC
>JAVEET010000311.1 GCA_030840295.1 Pseudonocardiales bacterium | reverse complement strand
GACAGATCCTGGCCGTGCAGCGGGTAGCCCATCTCGGTTCGCAGCGTGTCGCGGGCCCCGAGACCGGCGGGCATTCCCGAACACAACCGGGCTGTCTCGGCGAGGGCGTCCCACACCGCTACCGCGTCGGACCAGGCGGGTATGAGTTCGTAGCCGTGTTCGCCGGTGTAGCCGGTGCGGCAGACCCGTACCGGCCGGCCGTCGAATTCGGCGTCGACGAAGGAGATGTAGTCGAGGTCGGTGGGCAGGTCCAGGGCCTGCAAGACCTGAGCGGATCGGGGCCCCTGAACGGCGATGACAGCGAAATTCTCGTGCTGGTTCGTCACCGTGATGCCAGCCGGCGCAGCTGCCGACAGCAGCGCGATCAGCTCGGCGGCGTTTGCTGCGTTGGGCATCAGGAATACCTCGTCGTCGGAGACCAGGTAACTGAAGACATCGTCGATGACGCCGCCGTCCGGCGCACAGCACAGGGTGTATTGGGCCTGCCCGGGCTTGATCTTGGTGAGGTCGGCGGTGAAGCAAGAGTTCACGAACACGCGCGCGCCGGGTCCGGACACCGTGGCCTTTCCTAGGTGGGACACGTCGAAAATGCCGACGGAGGTGCGCACCGCGGTGTGTTCGGCGATCACTCCGCCACCTGAGGCGCCGTATTCGATGGGCATCTCCCAACCGCCGAAGTCGGCCAATTTGGCGCCGAGGTCGACGTGGCGATCATGCAGCGGGGAGCGGCGGAGTTCGTTCATGGCGGCAACCGTACCGAGTGCTCCTGGCCGGCCGCGGCGATACCTCGGCACCGGCACAGCAGCGGACGCGAAAAGTGCCGTAAAGGTGGTGCACCTATATTGACCGCTATGCCAACGGTGTCTGTCGTCAATTCCTCTGCGCCCCTGTCCGCCGACGTGATCGTCATCGGCACGCTCGCCACCGGCGACGGCGTGGCGCTGGCTGCCGGCGCCGAGCCGGTGGACGACGCCCTGGGCAACGTCCTCCTCAAGGCGTTGGCTGCGGTCGAAGCTTCCGGGCGCCAGGACGAGGTCATCAAGATCCCGACCCTCGGTCACAGCGCCGCCCCCCTGGTGATCGCGACCGGCCTGGGCCGGTTCGACCCGGCCGGCTCAGCAGCGGCTCTGCCCGAACCAGAAGCCATCAGGCGCGGGGTGGGAGCCGCGATGCGCTCGATCACCACGGCCAAGCGGGTCGCCATTGCCATCGGCTCGGCCGGTGATCCGGCAGTGGTCGGTGCGATCTCCGACGGTGTGCTGCTCGGCGCCTACCGCTTCGACCGCTATAAGTCCGCGGCCAAGGCGCCGGCGCTCAAGCGGGTGGATATCGCCACGGACAACGCGGCTCCGGCGGCGGTCCGGGCCGTGCTACGCCGATCGAAGATCATCAGCGAGGCCGTGAACAACACCCGAGATCTGGTCAACATCCCCGCCAACGTCCTGAATCCGGTGACGTTCGCCGCGTACGCGAAGGAAAACGGGGAAGCGGCGGGCTTGAAGGTCGAGGTACTGGACGAGCGCGGCCTCAAGCGAGGCGGCTTCGGCGGCATCCTGGGGGTTGGTGCCGGGTCGGCGACCCCGCCCCGGCTGGTTCGACTCAGCTATGCCCCGGCCCGGGCCAAGACGTCGGTGTCCCTGGTCGGTAAGGGGATCACCTTCGACACCGGTGGCCTGGACCTGAAGAACGCCATGATGGCCCAGATGAAGTCAGACATGGGCGGCGCCGCCGCGGTGATCGAGGCCCTGCTGGCGGTGGCGAAGCTCAGGCTTCCGATCGCGGTCACCGCCACGGTGCCGATGGCCGAGAACGCCGTTTCCGGCACGGCCTACCGTCCTTCCGACATCCTGACCATGCGGGACGGACGGACCGTCGAAGTAGACAACACCGACGCCGAAGGCCGGTTGATCCTGGCCGACGCGATCCTGCGGGCCTGTGAAGACGAGCCGGATTACCTGATCGAGACGTCCACCTTGACCGGCGCGCAGCTCGTCGCGCTGGGCACCCACACCACCGGTGCCATGGGCAGTGACGAATTCCGGGACCGCGTCGTCGCGCTCGGAAACGCCGCCGGCGAATCGCTGTGGGCCATGCCGCTGCCGAGCCATCTACGGGCCGGGCTGGACTCCCCCGTTGCAGACATCGTCAACCTGCCCAAGGACCGCTGGGCGTCGATGCTGGTGGCGGGACTGTTCCTGGCCGACTTCGTGCCCGAAGGGCTCGACTGGGTACACCTGGATATTGCCGGGCCGTCCTTCGCCAACTCGGCATCGGGCTACACCCCCAGGGGCGGTACTGGCGTGATCGTGCGCACGATCATCGCCGCGCTGTCGGATCTGAGCGACTGAGCCGGGTCTGCAATCCGGGCTGCACGCGGCGGTAATGCCGCCCAACCGCCCAACCGAACGAAACCGCCGTCAGCCCTGCTTCTTCTGCCGTGCGTTGTAGTCACGCATCCGCTGCGGGTAGCCGACCACGGCGGCGTCATAGAGCGGGATGGCCTGTTTCTTGGCGAAGCTGGCGGCCCCACCCGGTCCGTCCACTCGACGCCGGGTCCACTCACCATCGTGAGCCACCAGCAGAATCGTGGTGTCGGTCACGGTCGTTCGCGGTTCGACAAATGCCTCGACGCCTTGCCGGCTGGCGATGAACTGCTCCAGGTGCCGTGCATCGGCGGAGTTACCGGTGCGCAGCGTGCCATCGGAACCCTTGTCGCGACCTCGCTTGCCGAGGCTGAACCGCCCCATGATCGACCCCTCAATTCGCTACCGGTCAGTACACAGTCGCCTGACCCGCCCCATGATCCCATTCCTGGCTCATCGGCAGCGCCGAACCGTTGTAATCTCCGGCTCCCGGGTGCCCACCGGAGATAGCGAAGTGACAGAATGGACGTCGGCTCACACCGAGTCCGCAGCACCAATTCCCGCCCGGCGGGCACAAGCCGGACGGCGCAGACAGCAGGGAGTCCCTTTCGTGACCGATCATGCCTTTGACCTGGTGATCTTGGGTGGCGGTAGCGGTGGATACGCCGCCGCATTGCGAGCGGCCGAGCTGGGCAAGACCGTGGCCCTCATCGAAAAGGACAAGGTCGGCGGAACGTGTCTGCACCGCGGCTGCATCCCGACCAAGGCGCTGCTGCACGCCGGCGAGATCGCGGACAACGTGCGGGAGAGCTCGCAGTTCGGAGTCAACGCCACGTTCGAGGGCGTCGACATGGCCGGCGTGAACAAGTACAAGGACGGCGTGATCTCGAAGAACTGGAAGGGCCTGCAGGGACTCATCAAGAGCCGCGGCATCCAGATCGTCGAAGGCGAGGGCCGGCTGAGCGCGCCGAAGACCGTCACCGTAGGCGCCGACACTTACACGGGTACCAATGTCGTGCTGGCCACCGGTTCGTACGCCCGCAGCCTGCCGGGCCTCGACATCGACGGCCAGCGGGTGATCACCTCCGACCACGCCCTGGTTCTGGACCGCGTTCCGGCCAGCGCGATCGTGCTGGGTGGCGGTGTCATCGGCTGCGAGTTCGCCAGCGCCTGGAAGTCCTTCGGCAGCGAGGTGACCATCGTCGAGGCGCTGCCGCACCTGGTGCCGCTGGAGGATGAGGACAACTCCAAGCTGCTCGAACGGGCGTTCCGGCGTCGCGGGATCGGGTTCAAGCTGGGCGCCCGATTCGCCCGGGTCGAGCGCACCGAAAGCGGAGTCGTGGTGACGCTGGAGAGCGGGGACACCCTCGAGGCCGAACTGTTGCTGGTCGCCGTCGGCCGCGGGCCCAGTTCGGCCGACCTCGGGTACGAAGAAGCCGGCGTGGCCATCGATCGGGGCTTCGTAACGGTTGACGAGTACTGCCGGACCAGCGTCGACGGTGTGTACGCGGTCGGTGACCTGATCCCCACCCTGCAACTGGCCCACGTGGGCTTCGCCGAGGGCATCCTGGTTGCCGAGCACATCGCGGGCCTGCCTGTGGCGCCTATCGACTACGCGGGCGTGCCCAGGATCACGTACTCACAGCCGGAGGTCGCCTCCGTCGGACTGACCGCGGCCCAGGCCGCTGAGAAGTACGGTGCCGACAACCTGAAGACGGTCACCTATGACCTGTCCGGTAACGGAAAGAGCGCGATCCTGAATACCAAGGGCGCGGTCAAGCTCATCGCCGAGAAGGACGGCCCGGTGGTGGGCATCCACATCGTGGGAGACCGGGTCGGCGAGCTCATCGCCGAGGCTCAGTTGATCTACAACTGGGAAGCCCTGCCCAGCGAGGTGGCTCAACTCATCCACCCGCACCCGACACAGTCCGAGGCGATCGGCGAGGCGCATTTGCTGCTGGCCGGCAAACCCCTGCACGTGCACGACTGATCGTCGGTGTTTGTTCGCCGGGCGTTGCACGGCGACCGGTCTGCCGAGTGCCGAAGTACTGCCCGAACGAGTTGCCCGACGAGAAGGAGTGCTAGAACATGCCGGTTTCAGTGACCATGCCGCGGCTCGGCGAAAGCGTGACCGAGGGAACCGTCACCCGCTGGTTGAAGCAGGAAGGCGACACGGTCACGGCGGACGAGCCGTTACTCGAGGTCTCCACCGACAAGGTCGACACAGAGGTGCCGTCGCCCGCGTCCGGCGTGCTGAGCTCGATCAAGGTGGCCGAGGACGAGACGGTCGAGGTCGGCGTAGAGCTGGCCATCATCACCGATGGCGCCGACTCGGGATCGAGCGACAGCGCCGCGCCGGCAGAGGCTTCCGCTGAGCCGGCCGAGGCACCGCAGGCCGCCCCCGAATCAGCTGATGCCGCCCCCGAGCCGGTTCAGGCCGCGGCTCCGGCAGCACCCGCTCCGGCAGCACCCGCGCCGGCTCAGGCCACAGCTGCTGCACCCGCGCCCGCTGCTCCGGCGCCCGCGCCCGCTGCACCCGCGCCCGCTGCACCCGTTTCCGCGGCTCAGGTTCCCGCCGCTGCTGCGGCCCCGGCGTCGGTTCCGGCCGCAGCCGGTCCGACCTCGGATGCACCCGACGACGACGAGGTCGCGGGCACCTACGTGACTCCCCTGGTACGAAAGCTCGCCAGTGAACACGGCGTCGACCTCAACAGCCTGACCGGGACCGGGGTAGGCGGGCGAATCCGCAAATCTGATGTGCTTGCCGCGGCCAACGCCGCCGCCGAACAGGAGGCCGAGCAGGCCGCGACCGCTGCTGCGCCAGCTGCGCCGGCGCCAGCTGGGCCCGCCGCCGTGTCAACCGGCGGTTCCGCCGTGACGTCGCCACCGGCGGCCTCCCCGCGTGGGCAGACGGTGAAGATGTCCCGGTTGCGCCAGGTCATCGCCGCCCGCATGGTCGAGTCGTTGCAGACGTCGGCTCAGCTGACGACCGTCGTCGAGGTGGACATCACCCGGATCGCGAGGCTCCGCGACGCGGCCAAGGTCGAATTCGAGAAGCGCGAGGGTGTCAAGCTCTCCTTCCTGCCGTTCTTCGCCGCGGCCGTGGTCGAAGCGCTCAAGGCACACCCGAACGTGAATGCCTCCGTCGACACTGAAGCTGGCACCATCACCTATCACGATGCCGAGCACCTGGGCATTGCCGTCGACACCGAGCGTGGCCTGCTCGTGCCGGTGATCCACAACGCCGGTGATCTCAACCTGGCCGGCATCGCCCGCAAGATCGCCGACCTGGCCGAGCGCACCCGCACCAACAAGGTCAGCCCCGACGAACTCGGCGGTGGCACGTTCACGCTGACCAACACCGGCAGCCGAGGCGCATTGTTCGACACTCCGATCATCAATCAGCCGCAGGTCGGCATCCTAGGCACGGGAGCGGTCGTGAAGCGACCGGTGGTGATCAGCGATCCGAACCTCGGTGAGACGATAGCGGTGCGGTCCATGGTGTACCTGGCCCTCTCCTATGACCATCGAATCGTCGACGGCGCGGACGCCGCCCGCTTCCTCACCACCATCAAGGCGCGGCTCGAGGCTGGTGCGTTCGAGAGGGCGCTCGGGCTGTAGCGCCCGCGTGCAACTGCGGTATCACGCGAACAGGAGCCGGGCGTGAAGGTGATACTGGCCGGTGCGTCCGGCTTCCTGGGGCAAGCCCTGGCCAAGGAGCTGATCCGGCACGGTCACCGGATCACTGCCTTGGTGCGTCGCCCGGCCTCGTTCGCCTCGGAGTTCGAGTGGCACCCCGAACGGGGGGAGCTCGATCCGGCAATCCTGGACGGGGCGGACGCGCTGATCAGCCTGTCCGGTGCCGGCATCGGCGACAAGCGCTGGAACCCCGAATACAAGCGTCTGCTGCTGGACAGCCGGACTCAGCCGACCACCACGATTGCCACCGCGTTGGCCGCGATGGATCCGGCGAGGCGGCCGCCTGTCTGGCTGTCAGCCTCCGCGATCGGCTTCTATGGTGACCGCGGCGACCAACCGCTACCCGAAGGTGCGGCGAAGGGAACCGGCTTTCTCGCCGACCTGGTATTCCAGTGGGAGGCCGCCACCGAGCCAGCGGCCGAAGCCGGTGTCCGGGTGGCAAGGCTGCGCACCGGCCTGGTGCTGGCCGGCAGCGGCGGACTGGTCAGACGGCTGATACCGCTGTTCAAGTCCGGCATCGGCGGCAAGCTCGGATCAGGCAGGCAATACCAGTCCTGGATCACGCTGGCCGACGAGGTCGCCGCGATCCGGCATGTGCTCGAGACCGAATCCGTGTCGGGACCGGTCAACCTCGTCGG
>JAVEET010000058.1 GCA_030840295.1 Pseudonocardiales bacterium | reverse complement strand
CGCATCTTGACCTGGTTTTCGGCCATACTGACGACCGTTACTACGAGCACGGACTGGGCTCGGGCAACGGCTATCACGCCATCCTGCGCGCCGACGGTTCCTTGGAACTCTTCCGCCACCAGTTGGGAAGCGCGGAGGGGCACCGCTTGGCCGGACCGGTGAACACCGCCGCCCCGGCGGCGGGGCGATGGATGCGCTTCAGCCTGCGGGTAAGCCCGGATCACATCAGCTGGGCGCGCCTCGACGATGGTCCGGACTCGAACGTGACGGCGGCAAACGCCAGCTACCGTGGTGGCTACCTGCATATCGGGCGCACCGCGGTCGACCCCGATTCAGCTGTGAGCTTCCGCAACTTCCGGGTGACTTGAGCTGACTCATCCGGCACCGTACGAGCAGCTCGGCTCAGTACGACGCGGCCGAAGAAATTTCGCGGTGCAACGCTTGGCGCAGGATCGTCGACGACGTGTGCACGGTATACGGAAGATAGAACACCTCGACCCCGACCTTCGCGAAATCGCGTTCGAGCTTGGCGCCCTTCTCGGTTCCCCGCCAGTCATCGCCCTTGATGATGACGTCGAAGTGCAGGCGGCGCCACATCTCGAGCTTGCTCGGGACGTCCTCCTCGACTGCCTCGTCGACGAAACGCACATGACTAACGATCTCGAGGCGCTCAGCCAGCGGAATGACCGGCGTCCTACCCTTGGCCAGTTCCGCCATATCGTCGGACACCACACCTGCGATCAGGTGATCGCAAGCGATTCGAGCGTTGCGCAAGATGTTGAGGTGCCCGACATGGAACATGTCATAGACACCCGGCGCGTACCCGATTCTTTGAACAGCCATCCATTGCCCCCGTTGCACTGCTTACGAACGAGGTGCCAGGGGCCACGATCCGAACAGGTATGTGCCACCACCAGATCGGCGACCCCCGTACACCGATCTCACAATGGTACATCAAGCCGGAGAGCGTTGTCCGCTATTGGAGCACCCAAATTGTGTCTGATGGGTTAAGTTCTGCCGGGTTCGCTTCCCGGGGAGGCGGTGCGTACGGAACGCGGAACCCTAGAACCGGCCGACGTGTTTGCTGCCGGCCGGGGCGCCAATCACCGACGCAACGTCGCTCGGCAGCGGAACCGCGCTTGGCGAGCCTGCGGAGGCTGCCGCATTGATGGCGCTGGCGGTGCCGACTCCGGGACCGGTCTGCATGTTCGTCCAGGACTTCCCCTTGGCATTGTTGAATGCGGCCGGGGTCTCGTACTTCGCCACAGTCACGTTGTCCGATCCACCCCAACCGACCATGGACGGGTCGGAGTTGGTGTCCTTGTGGGTGAACAGGTTGCCGTCAACCGTGAGGTTCATGCTGTCGGCGCTGAGGCCTGTGGCCTTATCGAGCGCATAGAACTGGAACATCGACGAACCCACCGACTTGCCGAACACGTTGTTAGCGACGGTGATGTTGCGCGTCAGCCACGGGCACGTCGCGTCCGGTATCGGCTGGCGCGGATCGTGGCCGACGGCCTGGGGATTGGCCTCTCGTCTCTGATCCTGATTCAGAAACACTGCACCGATCGGGTTGTTCACGAAGTAGTTGTTGAAGACCTTGACATTGCCGGTGTCGAAGATCCACAAGCCGCGACTGCCTCCGTCGACAGAGTTGTTGGCCACGATGCCAGTGTCCGATAGCTCGGTCGTGATACCCGTGGCGTTGCCCGAAAGCGAGTTGTCTGCGATGACGAACCCGACCACCGACTCATCCAGCCAGATTCCCTTGGAGAGGTTGTTGTCGAAGTCGCTGTGGTTGATGGACACAGTCCGGCTACGGGTCACCTTTATGCCTGCCGCCGAGGGAGACTCGTTGAAGTGCTCGGCATTGTTTCCGCTGATGACCGAGTTGGTGATCGTCAGGTTGTCAGAGTTGTTGGCATGAACGCCGGTCATGCCGTTGTCGATTACGCTGACGTGGTCGGCGATATTGCCGTTGTTGCGGAAGCTCAAGCCCTGCGTCGCGTTGTCGGCAATCACCAGATCACGCGCCGTGTCGTTGCCCCCCGCCAGGCGCACCGTTCCGAGCATCGGCAGCGGTGTCCCATAGCGACGCACTCCGATTCCCTGCAGCGTGACACCAGAAGCGATCACGTTGAACGCCTGCTCCAAGTCACTGGATCGAACCTCCGCGCCTGCCGGGTTGGTCCCCACGGACAGGGTCTGGGCGTTGTAGTCGACTGCAAACGTCCCGGCGCCGACCTGGGCACCGGGGCTCACCTGGCGAAGCTGTTGACCATCGAGGAAAACCTGATCCGGCCATGCAGCAAGCGGGTAGGAGGGGTTGATGAAGTCAGGGTTGTCCGAGCCGGTCGAGAAAGAGGCGCTGTGATCGAAACGCTTGGTCCACCCGCTATGCACCCAGGTGTTGCCAACCTGAGTCCACCCGCTCACCACGCTGGAACCGTCGAACCATACCGCCTCGCCGGGATAGGCCTGGATCGTGAGGTTGGTTTTACTGACCGGAACGGTCACGGACTCGTGATAGACGCCGGCGTGTACAACAATTGTCTGCCCGGCGCTGGATTTGCCGATCGCCGCGGCAATGGTCCTAAGCGGCGCGGCACTGCCTCCGTCCGCATTGTCGTCACCGCCGCTGCATACGTAGATCGCATCCGATGGGACCGGGTAAGACGACGTGCCGACAGCTGCCGCCCCACGGGCACCTGAGGACGATGGCGGCGCGGTCTGGTCCGGAATCGGCGTGCCGGAAGGCGCAGTCGTAGTAGGACCACTCGACACCGGTGCGCTCGTGGCGGTCGCTGCGCTCGTGCTCGCTGCCGTGCTGGTCCCCGCGGCCGCGCCGGTCGGGAGCGTACTCGTCGCTGGTGCAGTGCTACTGGGCGTCGAAGTGATGGCGAGCCCGCTGAGAGCGAGTGCCTGTAAACCCGACTCAGTGAAGGTCGCCGGCGCGGCGCCTCCGGAAAGATAATTCCAGAACCCTACTGAGCCCTTCTTGGTCAAGGCGTCCTTAGCGGAGTCCTTGGCCACCAGCTGCCAGGACGGCATCACCGCGCCTTTCAGCCAGGCTCGCGCCGAGATGACGACCGGGTTCGCGCCGACGACCTGCGAGGCCAAGGTGACCGTTCGTCCAGGGGCGAGCTTCATCGGCAGGGCAACCGCGGCCAGTGTCAGGTCGGAACCTCGCAGGCCGATGCGGGCGATCCTCAGCCCAAGAGCACCACCGGCGCCGATCTTGAGCTTGATCCGATACACGCTTCCGTCCGGCTGACGACGGGAATCGACCGAGGAGTAGAGCCCGACGGGTACCCGGCCACCAGCAGGGATCGAGAGGGAAATCTGAACCTGCGTGTCGGTTGCAACCGCCGCGGTCAGGTACGCGGCGCTCGAGCCGCCGGCCGCCAGGCGGGTGATGCGCGCCAGCCCGCCCGCGACGCTGATGGGCTTGCCCGGACCCGCGGTCAGGGTGTACTTGCCGCCCGTGTCGGCGGTACCGAGACCAGCAACTACGGTCCGGGTAAATCCGTCCGCCGCAATGACCGATGTCGTGCTCCCTGCGCCGAGGGATACGGCAACCAGACCAGCGGGAATTGCAACCAGTAGAGCGAGTACGGCACCCACCCTGAGCAACATATGGGCTGGAGACTTCTTGGAAGGCGCGGCACTGTGCCTGGCAGTGGGCAGAGATTTCACATAATGACGTGGCGTCGTCTTGGCCGGCTTTCGGTCATTCATGTTTTTTACTTGTCCCTCTCAGACACATCTTCCCCCGTGCCCCCGCCGGTGTGTCCGCGAAAGGCTATCAGTGAATTGCTACACAAAGCACTCACAAAGAGCAAGGGCCTAGTTACTTTGAGTTATCAGATCCTGATGTTAGCTGACCGTTAATTTGCTAAACGTCCGATTTGAGAGCTAATTTGCCACCTGCCCTCATCTTCGTTATGAAGGCCTCACGCCGTTGTGATGATGCCGTCAGCGCGACGTGTAGCGCACGTAAGGCGGAAGCCTGACCGAACTCTGATCGGCACTCACCGGGCTCGCCTGATTGCCCGTGATCGGATCGTGATTACTTCGAGATGGGACCGAGATCACAAGTCGTCCCGGGACTGGCGCGAGGCCAGCAGCTCGCGCAGGATGAGGCGGTGTCTGACTTCCACGTTTTGATCGTGTGTACGGCGAACCTCTGCCGGTCTCCGATGGCTGAACATTTGTTGAGAAAGCAGGTTGAAGGCGCAGGGCTCGGCTGGACGATTTCCTCGGCTGGGACCAGGGCGCGAGGCGGTCGGCCAATGCACGAGCATGCCGCAGCCGCGCTCAAGTCGCACAGAGTGGAAACTTCAGGCTGGCGTTCGCAGCGGCTGGGCGCCGCGTTGATCAGCCAGTCCGGCCTCATTCTCACAGCAACCGCCGCGCACCGCAGCGCCGTGGTCAGCCTCGAACCCCGGGCGGTTGGCCGGACGTTTCCACTTCTACAGTTCGCGCGGTTGGTCGACGCGGCGCGGGCGTCCGCGAATCTGGCTCGGTCGAGCCCCGCTGAGTCCGGGCCACAACTGGTCGCCGCCGCGATTGCGTCGCGTGGGCGCCTTCAACCGGTGGAAGATGGCGCTGACGATGTGGATGACCCCATCGGCCGGTCACACGCCTTCTTCGATCGCTGCGGAGCAGTACTCTTCTCAGCCGTCGAGCGGATACTGCCGCTCGCAGCCTCGGCGGCCGCCCAGCCGCATGCCGGTGGTGCGGGTGCCGGACAGCGGCCCGCCTAGGCGGCGGCTCCGAGGATGCCCTCGCCGGTTCTGTTGCGTTCAGTTGTCCCGATCGAGTCGCTCTGCCCGATCTCCGTCACAATGCGGGGTTACCAGCGGCCTGGGCGCGAGCCCGGTTCACGGCCGGCTTGTCCTCGTAGTAGCCGTAGCCGTCGTAGCCACCCTGGACGAGACCCTTGGACGGCCGCATATTGAAGATCGTTCCGAGCAATCGGGCGTCGACTGACGCCAGCGACCGCACCGCCGTGACGACCTGGGTCCGGCTCGTCTTGCCGTAACGCACCACCAGCACGACACCGTCGCTCAAGGCGGAGGCGACAGCGGCATCGGTGACCGGCAACAACGGCGGGGTGTCGATGATGATCATGTCGAATCGCCCTCGTAGCGACTGGACCAGATCGACCATGTTCTTGCTACTGAGAAGCTCAGACGGGTTTGGCGGGATAGACCCGCTGGGCAGTACCCACAGTTCGTCATCACCCCACTGCTGAAGCACATCCTCGACCTCGACCTGCCCCGCCAGCACGTTCGTGAGACCGACTGATCGGTCGATACCGAGGTAATCGGCAACCCTCGGTCGACGCATATCGGCTTCGATCAGCAACACCCGCTGGCTCGCTTCAGCGAACACGATCGCGAGGTTGGTGGCCGAGGTGGTCTTGCCCTCCGATGCAGTCGAGGACGTGACAACGAGTACTTTCACCGGGTTGTCCACATCAACGAACCGCAGATTCGTCCTCAGCTGCCGGAGCGCCTCAGCCCTGAGGGATCGCACCTGGTTGCCGACGACAAGAGGGCTCTTCTTGGCCACACCGTCATAGGCGATGGTTCCCAGAACCGGAACGTCGGTGATGCCTCGCAACGCGTCCGGTGTCCGCACGGTGGTGTCGGCTAGCTCGCGCGCCACCGCTGCCGCCAAGCCCAATATCAAGCCGATGGCGATACCCAACGTCAGATTGACCTTCTTGCGTGGCGAAACCGGCACGCTGCTTACTGAAGGACCCGAGACGACATTGAGTGCAACCGTTGCGGTCTTGGAACCTGCGTTGTCAAGCTTGTCGACGAGGCCGCCAAACTGGCTCGATATCGCGGTGGCTATCTTCAACGCGCGGTCAGGAGACGGATCTGTGACCGTTGCCGTGAGCAGCACCGTGTTTAGCTGGACCGACGCCTTGATCTCGCGCGCCACCTGACCGGGTGTCATCGGTAGTCCACTGCTGGCGATGATCAACTCGCCCAGTCGGTCGCTAGTCAGCACGCCGGCGTAGGAATTGGCTCGACGCTGGGCGAACTGGTCGGAGTTGAACGCCGTGGTACTGCTCTCGGACGGAGTACTGACGAAAAACGTCACCTTGCTGGCGTAGAGGGGGGTCGCCTGCTCGTTGCGCAACAATCCACCACCCGCGCCGACAACCGTGACCAGCACGACGATCCACCAGTATTTCCTGATCGCCCTGAGGTATGACCGCAAGTCCATCCGTGCCCATCCTTTACCGAGCCCGAGTAATTGCGGCCCTTCGGTTTTCCGTGCGGCAGCTCGAAAAGATCTTCGCGGGCGACCGGTGGACCGCATTCCTGACGAGTTTCTCACACTTCGCTAACACCGCAGCCCATGAGGCTGGCCGCTGTTCGGTACGCACTGACATGCTGCGCACCGACCCGATCCCAGGTGCGCCGGCTGAGATCCGGTGCCCGGCCGGGCTCTTGCCTCCGGATCGTCACCAGCGCATTGATCAACACCTCGGGCGTCAGCGCGCCCGAGTAGCGAATGATCCAATCAGCGCCGACCTCATCGGCCAGGGCAGAGGTCACTTCGCCGGAGGGCACCAACACGGGACGCCCCAGTGAGAGTGCCAGCACCAGGGTCCCGGAGTTGAACATGTCCCGATACGGCAGCACTACCAATTCCGCTCGGCCGACCTCACGCGCGACCTCGGCGTCGGAGAGGTGGTTCAGCTGGGCGGTAATTCGGCCATCCTCGGTCTGCGCGGCCTCGATAGCATCCCGTAACGGACCCGCGTCCGCCTTTCCCATGATCCGCAGCGTCAGCGATTGATCGGCGCAGTCGGCGAATGCCGATAGCAGCTGATCCACCCCCTTGTAGGTGCGGACCAAGCCGAAGTAGAGCAAGGTGCCGCGACAGCTCTCCGGCACCTCAAAACCGGCATACCAGTCGCGGTAATCTCCGTGGGCAATAGTGACCATCGGTACATTTCCAGGTCGGTGCTCGCCGTCGTTCAGCCGAATCCAGAGCGTCGTCCAGCGTTCGGACAGGCCGATCAGCCAGCGTTCCGTGCGCGGACCCTGCTCGTGTGGGTGCAGGTTGTGCATGGTGCGGACAAGTGCCCTGCGACCCAACCGCAGCCTCAGCAGCAACGATGCGAACGCAAGCCTTCGCAGCCAGGATTTGACTGGATTCGCACCACGCAACATGATTTCTGGCCAATGAATGTGCAAGACATCGAAGTCGCCCCGCAACGCTGACCACCATGAAAAGGTCGACACTTCGACCTCAGGAGAGACCGAGGACAACAGTTGAATCAGGTACGGGTTCGTGGTGGGTCTTATCTCGGAGACGGATTGCATGACGCGCAACCGGCGCGTAGCGGGCGTCACGCCCGGGCCTGCCAGTCATCGGTCAATTGAGGACCTCTCGATGCCGTCGAATCGGCTTCGGGACCGCAGCGCAGGTGCGGCAGCATCATCGCCAGCGCCAAGGCCAACGTGACATCGGTGAGGTTGGTGAAGATCGGGCCGAAACCCAGGTCCCACACGGCTACCAGCGTGGTAAGCACGAAGACCGCTGATGCCGAACTTGCGGACAAAGCGACCGACAACGAGCCGAGCAACCTCACAACGATCAGGACGGCAAGTACCAGGCCGACGACGCCACAGGACGACCAGAGATCGGCGATGATCGAGTGCAGATGGAATTGGTTACCGAGCATGTAGTTCTCGATATAGCCGTTGTTGTAATCGGCGTTGATGCTGGCAAAGCCCCGCTTGCCCGCCATCAGATCATCCATATTCGGCGTGGCCCCAAGGCCGTACCCCCAGGGGTTCATCTTCATCAACTGAACCGTCGCCGACCATTCCGGCCGACCGCCGATGAGCAGCGATCCGCTCGCGTCGATCTGTGCGATCGAGCGCTGCTGCAGCGTCGCTCCGAGGAAGCCGCCGACGAGCAGGGAGGTCGCCAGGTAGTAGATCCCCAGCCCGATCACACCCATCATGAGCAGCGGGGCAAAGCGGTTGCGGCTGGCGGCGGGCGACCGGCGGGCTTTCTGCCACAGCACCAGCAGGGCGGTGAGCACACAGAATGCAAGAAAGCTGCGGTAGTTGAAGACAATGGAAACCAGACCCAGTACTCCGAGCAGGACCAAGCTCATAATCCCCGAGCGCAGCTGCTGGAACAGCGAAAGGGCGATGATTGCCACCGGGAAGGCGAAGGCGTATTTCCAGGGGTCCGAACCCCAGCTAGCCGGTGACGCCGCTGAGCCGAGCAACATTCCGACGCCGTATAACAGTGCGATCCGGTCCGGTCGAATGATGGTCGACACCCAGAGCAGCACACCGACCGCGCCGATGCCGGTGGCCAGCAGGGTAATTGACGCGAAGGCCTCGCGACCGTCGATGTGGTGGTCGGCGGCCGAGACCCGGGCCAGTAAAACGCCCGCGACCAGCGCCAGCGCTGTCAGGATCATCAGGGAGGGCGCCCCGCGGAATCGCCACAGGATCGATGTCCATACTGGAATCAGAAGGGCGACCGGAACGGCCGCAGTGGTGACCCCGTAATAGAGGGTCGAGTGCAGCCCAATCAGCAGGACTGAGCCGATTGCAACGACGAGCTGCAGCGCCTCGACCCGTCTTCCATCGATAGCCGCCTGGCCCGCGACCGGCAGGGCGCTCTCGCGGTTTCGCGCCGAATCCAAGGCGGCGACGGATTGCGCGCCGGCAACCTGACGGTGCCCAACCGCAGATCCCGACATCTGGCTGCTGCTCATCACGGCGCTATTTTGTCATGAGGAATACGTCGGTCTTACTTCCTCGCCATGCTCGAGACACCGTGAATCCGGACTGACTGAGTACGCCGTGGTCAGGGTTCGCAGCGTCGGCGAACCCTTTTGAGTGGTCATAGACCACCCAGACTCGGCTGACGCCGACTAGTTTGTCCGCCATCTGAAGGAACGGCGCGGACGAGCCGAATTCTGCGTCAGCCGGGGGCGCCTGACCTTCAGCTTCCAAGTCCCGGACCTTTGAGAAGGCTGCCGGGTAGGAGTATTCGATCGACCGCGCGGACCCGCGTGATATACCGCCGTTGTTGTACAGGTTGCCGAACAACACGGCATCGCCACGCTGGTCGTGGGCTGCTATCTGCGCGGCCGCGGCCTTCCAGTCGGACCCGTCCTTGGCGTTAGGCTTGCGGGAGTAGGCATAGGAGGGCAGCGCAAGCACGATCACGGCACATACCGCCACCTGTCTGACCCGCCGCTCTCTGAGCGAACGGATGCCTGCGGCGAGCAGCAGGCCGACGGCAGGCGAGCAGAAGGCGAGGTACTTGGCGGCGTACAGCGGGGTGCCGACCATTGAGTAGAGGAACAGGGCGGCCGTGGGGAAGACCAGCCACGGGACCGTGACGTCTTGCAACACCGACCACGAACCGGTCGAGCGGCGCCGGAATGCCACGTACAACCCGAATGCGATCGAGAACCAGGCAAGAAGTGCCAGCGGCGCGGACTTCGCCCCGTACGTGCCAAACCACTGGTCGACCAGCACTGACTTGACCGACTTGAAACCGGTCTGCCTGATCCAGCCGACCTGTGAGCTCTGGCTCTTTGCGGCCAGCACAATCGGAGCCGCGAATATCAAGCCAATCGCCCCGGCGGTAGCCCAAGCCGCCAGTTGGCGCGAGACCTTGCTGCGGAGGAGCACGGTGATGCCGTGTGCGACCACCAGCAGAGCGAGGTAGATCGATAGGGTGATGCATAACGCCGACGCGGCTGCGTAGGCCGCCCACCAACCGATCCGACTGGTATGCGTCGCCCAGACTCTATTCCTAGTTGCGACCGTATGGGTTCCGACTGTATGAGCCCCGACTGATCGCGGCGATTCGCCGCCGAGCGCCGGAGCGCCGGAGTCGTCCAGCGCACGCAGGAAGAGGACGGTAATCCAGACGGCCGCAGCGGTGGACAGGGCAGAGGACCGGCCCTCGATGCCCATCCACGTCACACGAGGCAGGACGGCGAACAACACACCGGCTACGGCACCCCACCGATTTCCGAGCAGCCGTCTCCCCAACACCACGACACCCGCAGCTGCGAATCCGACCGCAACCGAACTGGGGAACCGCAAGGCGATTACGGAGACGCCCACGACCTGGAACCACACATGGATGATCGAGTAATAGAGAGCGTGCACGATGTCGACGTGCTGAACGAGGGTCCAAAGCTGACTCCAGGTTCGCGTCGAGGCCGCCATCGTGGCACCTTCGTCCGACCATGCGGAAGGGATCCAGGATCCGAGCAGGGACACCACCACAGCGAACGCACCGATCGCCCACGGGTACACGAGCCGTTTGACCAGCGCCGACTCCCGAGCGGGATGGCCAGCCGCTCTCGCGTCCTCGGTGGCTTGGCTTCCGTCGATTGCTCCGCTGGCTCCGGCTGCTCCGCCTGCTCCGGCCGCTTCGCTCACGCGGACGCGTGGTGCCTTGCTCGCATCGACAGATCCTGTCTTGCGGATGATCATGACACCAACTTCGAACAGGAGGGTCAGGTCCGAACGGACGGCCGGCAGGGTCGCACCTACGACCAGGTAAATCAGCGGGACCACGGCCAACGTCGACAGCACCGCGAGGAACGAGTTGACAGACGGTAGTACCTGAAGGACGCCGTAGGCTGATCCGCCGGCAACCAACGCCACGGCAAGGATGCGGAAGTAGCCCGACAGGAGCTCGCGGAGCGGAATCACAGTCTTGCGCGACAGCCACCACAACGAGAGTGGGGCTGCAATCGTCGGCGCAACGGCGTATCCGACGGCGACGCCAGTGATGCCATGCAGGCTGCCGAGCAGCACGCAGACCACCCGCAACACAAAAACGACAACCGTGTAACGAAGCAGCTCGCGGGTAAGCCCCCTGGACAGGAACACCCAGTAACCGGCGTACGACAGGGTGGTCGTAGCTCCGGCGAAGGCGAGGATACGCAAAATGGGCGTGACCGCTACCCACTGCGATCCCAGGCAGAGCTGGACGATCGGTTCGGCCGCAGCGCCGACTACAGCAAGCCCGACGACAAGGGTGTAGCCGAGGCCGATCTGACCACGGAGGAGGAAGTCCGAATACCGCTTGTTGTCAGCTTCGATCCGCGACAATACCGGTAGTGCAACAGTCGTTGTGGGAGCGCGCACCTGGGTCAGCGGCGCCATCAGCAATTGAAACGCACGGTTGTAGAAGCCCAACTGCGCCGCGCCAAAGCGGTGCCCGATCACCACCGAGTCAACATTGTTGGTCGCGTAGCCAATAAGTTGGGTACCCACTAGGTGCCAGCCGAAGCGCAACAGCCCAGACATGTCAGCTCCGCGGGTTGGCAGTCGTGGCAACCAACCGGCGAGAAGGGCGACCGCGACCAGGGTAAGCGCAGAATTGAGCAATTGCTGGGCCACCAATGCCCAGTAGCCCGCGCCGTTCACCGCCATGACGACACCGATGACCAGCCCGGCGATCTGCGTGCCGATATCGACCAGCGCGAGGTGGCCGAACCGCATGTGACGGTCAAGGTCGGCCCGGTATTGGGTCGTCAAACCGTTGACCAGGAAGGTCAAAGACAACACGAGGGCGATCTTGCGAACCTCGGGCTCGTGGTAGAACGACGCGATCACCCCCGATCCCCCGGCGACGACGAGGCATAGCACCAGCCCTAGCGCACCGTTGAGCCAAAACAAATTGTTGCGCTGCGCCTGAGACAGCGACTTGGCCTGTATGGCCGCCGACGACAATCCGAAGTCTCGAAAGATGTCGGCGATGCCGGCCACCGCCAGCACCATCGCAACCACGCCATAGTCGTGCGGCGTCAATAACTTCGCGAGGATGATGACGGAGGCGATCTGGACTATCATCCGGATACCCTGGCCGCCGAGTGTGATGGCAGCACCGCGGGCGGCGATCCTGCCGAGACCCTTCACGGGTCGCTGCGCGTCGTCCAGTTCGTGCATCGGTGGTGACGAATCCGCCTGCACGGTCATCCGGTCACCCTGTTCTTTCCGTGTGCGGCCGAAGCGGACCGGTTCGACGAGGATCGCAGCACTACCGAAAACCCCGCGGATGCTCCCCGCACACCGGGCCACACCGAGTTCCAGGGACGCAACAGTTGCCTCCGTCCGCCCCGCAACAGCACACGACGGACATCGGCCGGAGTACGAGCCAGCCATCTCAACTGATCGCGGCGACTCAAGTGTTTCGAAGCAAACACCAGGCGATTACGGCAGTTGAAGTAGTAATAGAGGGTGGATTTCGCGCGGCTACCGTCGGCATCCTGCGTTCCGCCCACATCATGCACCACCACGAGGTCGTCCCGAATGATCAAGGATCCGCCGAGATCAACGCAGCGAACGCTCAGGTCGACATCCTCCCAGTAGAGGAAATAGTCGTCGTCGAACCCGCCGAGCTTCGTCCACAGGTCATCATGAAATGCCAAGCACGCGCCGGTAAGCCAGGCTCTGCTGCGATCGGTCGGCGGCGCATCAGCTCTTCGGATACCCGCCTCGTCCAGCGACAGGCGACTGCCCTGAAACCACATGGTCCCGTCCGGGCGCTCGATAACCGGACTGATCAGGGCTAACGGCTCCGCGGCCGTCGCCTCGAGCAGTTCGCCCAGCACGGTCTGATCGACCGCCACGTCGGGGTTGAGCATGAGATACGAATTGCAGCCCTGGCCTGCAGCCACGTTGACACCGAGGTTGACTGCGGCGCCGAATCCCACGTTGCGTGGTAGCGCGTGAAGCGTCCAGCCATGCTCGGCGGCTAGCTCGGTGATCGCGGCGCTGTCAGCGTGGGACTTGAAGTTGTCCACGACGACGACCCGGGCAGGTATCGCACCGAGGTCGAGGCCGCCGAGATTAGCCGCCAACAACCGATGCGATCCGTAGTTGACCACCACGATTCCCAAGAACCCGGCTCGCTCCAGCCTCGCCGCGCCGTTCATGATGCCTTCCGGCGGTATTCGCGGTAGACATAGCCGTAGGCCCCCGAGATCATCCCGCTTCCACGTGCGAGCGTGCGTAGGCCGCTGGCCCGGTGCCCAGGGGAACCCGTGATTGCGCCGACCACGTACCGCGCGACTCCGCCGACCACTCGAGGCAGCCCCAACGCCGTGAGGGACACGCGGACCCGCAGTCGTTGCAGGCCCGACTCGGCCAACACTATGCTCGTGCGGCTCCACGAGTTGCCCGAGCGCAACGCCCGCAATAACACCCAGCGCCTGGTCATCCGCTCGGCCGGGACGTGATCGACCACGACGGCCTCGTCACACCAGACCATTCGCGCACCGGACGACACCAGCGACCGAGTGAAAAGGGTATCCGAACCGCCGCTCTGACCGAAGCGCTCGTCGAAGCAGAGGCCGAGCCGGCGGACCGTTGCCAGGTCGAGCAGCAGGTTGTTGGTTGCGGCAACGTCGATGCTGGTGCCGGTCGTCAGGCGCCGGCGGCTGAAGAACTTCCCTGCCACTATCCACTCGTCCAGCGGGCCCGAAAACGATGAGATCACCGCGCCGGACACCGCATCAGCGCAGGTGGATCGATAGGTCTCGAGCAATGATTCGAGCCAGCCTGGCTCTGGCCGTTCGTCGTCGTCGATGAAGATCAATACATCGTCATCGGATGATTCGCGTAGCGCGCGGTTTCTGGCAGCCGCGATACCGGGCATCGGCTCGACGACATACCGCACCCGGTCATCAGAGAGCTGATCAATCACCCGGCTCCCCGTGGCGTCGGCGTGGTTGTCCACGACCAGCACGCTGAACTCGACACCGTAGCGCCTGTGGGCCTCGGCCACCTGATCGAGCACTTGCGGCAGAACAGCCCGTAGATCGTCGGGACGTCGGTAGGTGATGATCGCAATCACAACTCGGCCGACCGTCTTGGCTGTCATGGGCATATCATCTCTGACGCACAAGACCTCAGCCTTCATGCCACCGGAATGTCGGTGACCGACAGGTTGTCCCACAATGCAACCACCGGAGACAACGTTGAGGATCCCGACAGGTAACTGACAACGCCGATTCCGCCGGCGGCCTGAAGCGAGGCATCGGTGTCCGTCGAGTTTGCCTGCCATGCACCCGGTTCGGCCGTGCCGACCTTCCAAACCTTGCCGGACAGCACGGTCGTACCGGACCCGCTGGCCTGAATACGCAGCCGAAGGACGTCGCCCGGGTTGTAGATCATCCCCGTAACGGTCACCGTCTTCAGCGCCGTCTCAGTCCCGCTGATCACCTTGCTCAACGTCAACGTCGTCACCGTGGGCTGGATTCGAGCCCGAAGCCGATACTCGGATGTGCCGTTGTGCCGCACGGCCAGCGACAGGTAAGTGCCACCACCCGTTGGAGCCGAGTCCGTGGCCACGTCGACCGTGCCATTGATATTCAACGCCGACACGGAGTTGAGGTAGACCGCTGGACCGGATCCCGGGGTGTTCATCTTGATTTTGCCGACGTTACCGTCCACGGAGAACAAGCTAGCGCCGCCGCTCGTGGTCCAGGCGCCGCCCTTGTCCGCCGTGCCGAAGCCGGTCGGAGCTGTCCGGGTGAACGTGTCCGTGGCGTAGACGGTCTGAATCGGCGCCGTTACAGCGACCTGCTGGGTCGTGCTGTTGCTAGCGCCCCGGTCGTCGGTCACCGTCAAGGCCACCGTATAG
>JAVEET010000359.1 GCA_030840295.1 Pseudonocardiales bacterium | reverse complement strand
AGCTGATGGGCCTCACCGATCATGCCGTTGTGATCTGGGCTCATGTCGTAGTCGCCGTGCCAGTACGAGCTGATCGGCACGTCGCCAAGCGCCGGGAGGCGGCGCACGGCAGGCTCCATCAGGTCCTCGGGCTCGAACTCGCGACCGCCGAACACGAGCCCCGGGCCTTCGCGGTGGAAATAGAAGCCGGTCGCGAAGTCGACGGTCAGCGGGATGCCGTCGGACACCCCGCCGGCCTGCTTGGAGAAGAAGATCCGCCGGCGCTCTGCGCTCACCGGCAGCTCCACTCCTGCGGTGGCGGCAACGGTGCGGGAAGCGACGCCGGCGGCGCAGACGACTGCGGGCGTCGAAATGTGTCGGTCGCCGACGTCGACCCCGATGACCCGGCCGTTGTCAGTGACCACGCGGGTGACCTGCTCGCCCTGCCGGATCTGCACGCCGCGGCGTCGCGCTGCGGACGCGTAACCCTGCACAACCGACTCGGGTGTGGCGTAGCCGTCGAGCGGGCAGAAGGTGGCGCCGACCAGGCCGTCGATGTCCAGCTGCGGCACGAGCTCGAGCGCGGCCTGCGGTGAGAGCAGCTCGACCGGGATTCCGAATGACCGCTGCATCCGCGCCGCCGCTCGGAACAGGTCGAGGTCGGGCTGCGAGTCGAGCAGGAACAGATACCCGACCTGGTGGAAGAAGATCTCGCTGCCGGTCAGCTCCTCGAAGCTGGTGAACTCAGTGAGCGAGCGGTGCGCAAGTTGGGTGTTCAGGACGTCGCCGTGTTGCATCCGGATCCCTCCGGCCGCCTTACTCGTGGAGCCGCTGCCGAGGGTGTTGGCCTCGAGGAGCACGACGTCGGTACAGCCGGCCTCGGCCAGGTGGTACGCGACGCTCGCGCCGACGCACCCGCCGCCGATCACTACGACATCACAGGAAACCACGTAACCCCCATTTCGGATCCCAGATTAGGTATCCTAGGCAGCGATTCGATGCATCGTCAAGGCGTCGTATCGTCCGTGCTTTCCACCTTTACCAAGCGTGTTAGGTGGAAGGCGCCGTCCGGTGTCAGACTATCCAGGTACGTGGGGAACTATTTTCGGATCCGAAATCTGCGCGTGATCGATACGGTGATCGATCCGATGGCGTTGGGTTACGGTCTTGACGCGACAGGCGCGGGCCCGGTCGACGACTCGAGGTTGGGTGGGTGGCTGCCATGTCGGACGAGTTGACCGAGCGTGACGGCATTGCTGAGCACGGTGCCGGCGCGCCATCTGTGGCCGACCGGTCTGGCACGCTCACCACAAAGGCCGACGAGATCGCTCGTTCCGTCGAGGAGATGATCGTCGCGGGTCGGCTGCAACCCGACCAGGTGCTGCGCCAGGACGACCTGTCGCGGCAGTTCGGGGTGAGCCGCACGCCCGTGCGCGAAGCGTTTCGGCAGCTCGCCGCACTCGGGTTGGTGTCATTCGTCCCCAACCGCGGCGTGCGGGTGCGTGCGCTCGACCAGGACGAGTGGGGGCAGGCATTCCTCGCGCGGGCGGCCTTGGAGGGCACGGCCGCGCACCGAGCCGCCTCGCGGATAACGGAGGCCGACCTGCGCCGCATCGACGATGCGAACGAGGACTTCCGGCACCAGACCGACCTGTTGCGCAGCCCAGGTCTGAGCAGCCGCGAGCGTGAGCGTGCCTCGCTCGGTTGGATCGCTGCCAATGACGCCTTTCACGAGGCCATCTTGGGTGCTGCGCAGGTGCCGTTGATCGGTCGGCTCATCTCCGGCCTGCGGCGGGTCTTCTCCGGCGAGTCGATGTGGGCGCCCGGTTCGGCGGCTGACCAGCTCTACCAGGTCAACGTGCGACAGCACGACGCGATCAGGCATGCGTTGGCGGCGGGTAGCGCCGACGCGGCACGCACGCTGGCACACGACCACGTGCTGGATTCGTGGGAGATGCTGAAGGCTGTGTTGGCCGAGGCGCCGACCTCCGAGCCGTCCGTCGCGAGGTCTGCCTCGCCGGCTACGTCCTCGGATCGGCGCTGATAGCGGGTCCGCACCGGCCACGAGGCAGGATTCGTGGCACAAACCTCATGAACGGCCGAGTATTTCCTCGTTGTGCTCGCCGAGGTGCGGGGGCGCCAGCCTGACGCTGGGTGCCGTTTCGTCGAACTTCCAAGGTGTGTTGACGACACGCACCGATCCCGCGTCGTCACGATGGAACTCGAGCAGCATGTGACGCTCGGACGTGCTCGGGTCCTCGAGTACCTGGCCGATATCGCGTACCGGACCGACCGGGACCCCCGCCAGCTCGAGTGCCGCGATGGCATCGAGGACAGTCGTCGTCGACAGCGTCGCATTCAGCTCCGCCACCAGCTGTTGTTTGTTCGCCACCCGCAACGGATTCGTGCCGAACCGCGCGTCGGCGGCCAGCTCCGGCCGGCCGAGCGCATCGCACATCCGCAGGAACTGCGAGTCGTTGCCGACGCACAGATTGATGAAGCCGTCGCCGGTACGAAACGTGCCGTAGGGCGCGATGGTTGCGTGGCCGTTGTGGTCAGATCTCGGCGCTGCGCCCGTGCTGAGATACCGCGCCGCATGGTGTGTCAACATCGACACCAAGCTGTCCTGCATCGCGATGTCGATGACTCGCCCTTGCCCGGTACGGTGGCGCTCGAACAAGGCGCTGACAATTGCAGTGGCGGCGAACATGCCCGACGCGATGTCGCCGACCGGCACCCCCCACTTGGTCGGCTCGCCCGGCGGCCCGGTCATGTGCATGACGCCGCTGGTGCCCTGCAGGATCTGGTCGTACCCGGCGCGGACACCTTGGTCCTGGCCGAATCCGCTGATCGAGCAGTACACCAACCGGGGGTTGAGTTCCCGCAGCCGGTGCGCTGGGAGACCCAGTCGCGCCGCCGTGCCGGGACGCCAATTCTCGATGACGACATCCGCGTCGGCGACGAGCGCGAGCACCGTCTCGAGGTCCTCTGGATTCTTGAGGTCTCTGGAGATGCTTCGCTTGTTGCGGTTTACCGACATGAAGTAGGCCGCGTCGCTTCCCACGAACGGCGGCCCCCAGTGTCGGGAATCGTCGCCGCGGCCGGGATCTTCGACCTTGATCACGTCCGCGCCGAGGTCGGCGAGCATCATCGTGCAGTATGGACCGGACAACGCCTGGGTGAAGTCGACCACGGTGATGCCCGCCAGTAGTGACAGGCCGCCATCGTGGACGGCGGCTTCGGTGCCGCGCGGGTCAGCCACGTGCGGCACCGCTGATCGCGCCGTTGGCGAGCAGTTCGGCGATGCGCTGCCTGCTCAAACCCAGTTCCTGAGCGAGGACCAGCTCGGTGTGTTCGCCGAGCGTCGGCGCGGGTTCGGCGGTGCTGACTGTCGAACTGAACCTCAACGGCGAACCGGGCGCCAGATAGGCCCCCACGCCTGGCTGGTCCACGACCGAGACGATCGGGTTGGCCCCGTCCGGGCTCTGCAGGTGCCTGACGGCCTGACCGAAAGTGCGGTACCGCGACCAGACCAGCGACGTGCCCGACAGGGCAGTGCAGACGTCGTCGACCGATCGCGCGGCAAACCACCGCTGGAACAGCCCCGCCAGCACCTCGCGATATTCGAAGCGGTCGTCCTCGACGGAGAAGTCGACGCCGAGAGAGATCTCGAGCGCCGTGACCGGCCCAACCATGTCCGTCATGAGCAGCAGGTCACGCCAGTGCCGCGAGGTCAGCGCCACCACCATCAGGCGACCGCCGTCGGCGCAGATGAAGTCCCGGGCGAACCCGCCGTACAAGTAATTGCCGATGCGCTGACGTTGGACGTTGTTGATCTGCGCTTCGGCGAGAAACCCGAGATTGCCGGCCATCGCCAACGCGACGTCGGCCAGCGCGACACGCACCTGGTCCCCCTCGCCGGTGAGCTCACGGCGCCGCGCGGCGGCGCTCACTCCAAGCGCTGCGTACAGACCGCAGGCGATGTCCCACGCGGGCAGCACGTGGTTGACCGGATCTGCGTGGCCGGCCGGTCCGGTCACCATCGGAAACCCGACTTCGGCGTTGACGGTGTAGTCGACCGCGGGCGACCCGTCGCTTCGGCCCTCGACCTGGACGTGGATCAGATCCGGGCAGAACTGTGCCAGCGCACTGGCGGACAACCAGTCGCGCCCGACCGCGTTGGTGAGCACTACCCCGGTGCCGGCAGGGCAGGCGGCAACGAGGTCGGTGATGAGCCGGCGCCCCTCCTCGGAGCGCATGTCCACCGTCACCGAGCGCTTGCCCTTGTTCAGTCCCGCCCAATACAGGCTCACGCCCGATTTCGTCAACGGCCAGCGTTGGGTATCGGCCGCGCCGCCGAGCGGGTCGATACGAATCACGTCGGCGCCGAGTTGCGCCAATGTCATGCCACCCAATGGTGCGGCAACGAACGACGAGACCTCGATGACCCGTAGTCCGGACAGCACCCCCGATCGCCCGCCGCCCGTCTGAGAATCGGCCCGCATCGCCCCACCGCCTATCCAGATTTGTACGGCCAAAATAATGTACGGCCATTATGGGGTACCCGTACAGGATACTCAACCAAAACACTGACGCCCGGAAGTTGCCGACCTACCCTTGAAGACTGCACCTGCCGGTCAAGAAGATCACCCTGTTGGTCCACCTGGCATGATTCGCCGTATGCCAAACCAGCCCGAGACGTCGATCCGCGGGTCCGGCATCCCGAACGAGCAGCGTCTTTGGCGGGTGGACTGGATCGTGCTGGCTGTCGTTCTCATGTTCGTCTCGGCATCGACGCTCACTTGGGATTGGCTTTGGCGCCGCAACCAGCCCTACGACATCGACGAATCCGGCTACCTAGCAATCTCGCTCGCAGACTTCCATGCCTTCATTCATGGCGGCCTCACCGGGTGGGTGCATCAGGTCGAGGCGCCGAGCAACCAATCGCCGCTTACCACCGCCCTGGCCACGCCGCTATATCTGGCCTTCGGTGATGCCCCGGCCCGACCCCTCGTTGCTTTAGTCGTTCCGCTGCTGTTCACGTTGATCACCATCGCGGTTACCTTCGCGCTGGCCCGGCGGGTGGGCAGCCGATCGATGGCATGGACTGCGACTGTGCTGACCGCTTCGGCACCCGTCGTCATCAACTACTCCCGTGACTACCACTTTGCAGCGGCAGCCACTGCGGTGACGATGCTTGCTCTGTACTGCCTCGTCCGAACGGGCGGATTGTTGTCTTGGCGGTGGTCGCTAGCGTTCGGATTCTCACTAGGTCTGATGCCACTGGCAAGAACGATGACGGTTGCTTACATACCTGGCCTGCTCCTGGCAGCGGCCGTGATAGTCCTTGTCAACCGGTCCAAGTGGAAACTTCGGCTGTTCAATGCGATAAGCGCCGCCCTCGTAGGCAGCGGAACAGCCCTCATCTGGCTTGGGGTAAACGGAAACGGACGACTCGTCTGGGACTACCTCACCGCTTATGGCTACGGCTCCGCGAGCGCGGAGTACGGCACCAGTCATCCACTCTTCAGCTACGCCGGGTGGCGAACGACGATTCAGTCGTTGGGCGAGTTCGTGTACCTCCCGCATCTCATTTTCTTCCTCCTCGGCGCCACCGCGGGTCTGCTCGCCGTCATTCGGCTGCTGGCGCACAGCCCCCGCCGCGGACTTCAAACAGTCGCGCACTCGCCCTTGCTACCGTCTGTCCTACTGGTCGCCGTCGGCCTGACGGCTTTGACCTCTTCGGCCAACCAGGGATCGGCATTCTCGGCGCCATTGGTCCCGCCGATGTGCATCGTCAGCGCTTGCACGCTGGCTTTGGTCTTTCGCTCGGCACCTAAACCAGTTCGCCGGTTGCCGTCGATCGCAGCCGTAGTCGTGGCAGTCATCGCGACGGTGCCGTCGCTTCCCGTCGCCGGACCCCTGAGTGGAACCTGGCGCGTCGTGCTTCCGCAACTCGGCCCGGTGGCGGTCTCAAGCGGCCAAGGCGCTGTCCAGCAGTACGAGCAAAGCGCGAGCGCCGCCGGCACCCACCGGGTTGCCGGCGCGAAAGCCAGTGGTCAGCAGTGGGTCGTGGCCAATCAATATGCGGCGGCGAGGCTGGGCGCGCCGTACGGCAACAGCGCAGTTATCGCCTTTGGGTTCAGACACCGACTGCTCAACGTAAACAGCGTCAATCTGCAACGACAGATCACTGACAGTCCCCCGCTGCCTCTCATGATGGTGCCTCGCCAATCAACCGGCGACACCGTTGCCGGCTACCAAGGATGGCTCACCACCGGTGAGGCGGCAAGAGCGTGCCTGTTGGTAACCGCATCGGGTGATCACGACGAGTTCGTTCCGCTCGTGAGCGGGCCGAACGTCGAGGCCGCAGCGGGGGCCGTCGGCTTCACTCGGGTTGCGACGTGGCCTTTGCCCGACGGCCGCCAGATAACCGAGTGGCAGCGGTCGCGCACCTGTCCTCGGCCTCCAGGTTCACCCTAGCTGACGAATTCTGTGCGGGTGGCGAGACGGGCTACAGGTCCACTTTTCTTTGCAGCCGACGCGCGAACCTGAACCGCGAACCGCTCGATTACACGGAGTATAGGCACCGTCCCGGGGCGTCCTGCGCCGCTGTTTCTCTGCGTTTAGGCTTGGGCTCATTGGCATCACCGTCCGATGCGGTCCCGATGATCCAGTGCGGGTGTCAGCTTCCTACCGGCGGCGGTGCAACGGGTCGCCGGGTGCGAGCACGTATTGGGCGAGCACATAGCGCCACGGAATGACCGCGATGATGATGACCACCCAGAGGACCGTGCCCGCCTGCGCGCGGGTGTCGCCTACGAGCTTGTCGTCCGACCATAAGGGCAGAGCGACGACCGAGAGCCAAATCAGCTTCCATGAGACTTCGAACAGCAGGATAGGAAGCATGCGGATGGGATACCGCAGGCCTAACAGCGCCAGGAGCGACATCGCTACGAGGAGGCACTCGACCGTGCCGTCCTTTAGCTCCCATGGGCCATGACCGAGGAGCAGTGGCCATTTGACGACTACGAGACCCGCGCCCATGACGAAGTAACCCGTGCGGAGCAGGTTCAGCTGCCAGAGCGTGAGCCGCGTCGCTGCTGGGGCGACGCCACTCTCGGATCGGTCCGGTTCGGCGAAGGTTTTCGGGCGTGGTACGTCTACCTGCTTCATGACGGGCTCCTGTTGGGGGTTCGGTGCTTGAACTCGATGGTGGCTGGGCATTTTCGGATTCATCGGCCGATGCACGCGGTCATTTGGCGCCGGCCTGTTCGAGCTACGGGCTGACGGGACAGGGGTGACTCAGCTGCTCGCGTCGCGGATCAGGAGTTGTCTGCGGAGCCGGTGCAGCTGTGGCATCAGCCCGTAGATGACGATCGGCACAGCGATGGTCGCGAGGACGAATGTGCGCAGGACCGGTGTCAGCGTGCGGAGCCAGTCGCCGAGGGCGAGATTGAGGACGGTGAGGGTCGGGAAGACGGCCAGCCAGATCATCAGGGCCAGCTGGTGCTTGCTCGGCGGGCCGGGAACGCCGGGCACGGAACTCGAGGCGGGATTCGGGTTGGGCGGTGGGGTGGTCATGCTGACTCCTTCGGGTGGGCGTTCGTGGTGGGTAGGGGCAGTGCAGGACATCGCGGGCCGACCGGTCGCGGAGCCCGGGGATGTCGGGCAGCTCGTCGCGCCGATGACCACCACGTCGTACTGACTGTCGTATCGACTCATGCCCCAAGGCTGAGCCGCCAGGGGCCGTTCACCTACGAACGTTGCTGTTTATGGGAAACCGGAGTCAGATGAGCTTCGTGCAGGACACCTCAGCGGCCGACATCGCCGCCGCGCTCGACCAGGTCGGGGCCCGACTCAAGCGACTCCGCACCCAACGCCGGATGACCCTGACCGGTGTTGCGACAGCGACCGGCATCTCCAAGAGCACGATGTCGCGGCTCGAAACCGGACAGCGGCGGCCCACCCTGGAACTGCTGCTTGCACTGTCGCATGCCTATCGGGTGCCCTTGGACGACCTCGTTGCCGCACCCGCGCAGGGCGACCCGCGCCTTCATCTCAAGCCTGGTCACGTCAAAGGCAGGACGGTGATCCCGCTGACCCAACAGCCCGACGGGATGCAGGCCTGGAAGATCGTCATCCCCACCAGCAAGGTCACCCCAGAGCCACGGGCGCACGACGGCTACGAATGGATCTACGTGCTGTCCGGGCACATGCGTTTCGTTCTCGGTGACCAGGACTGGGTGCTCGGGCCGGGCGAGGTCGCCTCCTTCGACACCAAGGTGCCGCACTGGTTCGGCAGCACCGGCGACGAGCCCGCGGAGATCCTCAGCATCTTCGGACGACCCGGCGAACGAATGACCGTCCGAACGACACCTACGTAGACCCGTGTCCACCAAGCCGGGGCAACACCATTTGCCTGCGGGTGCGCAGCTGAGAGGATCAGGCACACCCTTTAGAGTTCAGGCGGCTGCTGAGGCCGAGCCGTCCGCTCGCTAACCGCGCGGCACGAGCGACGGTCGCAGCAGCCTTCAGGCGATCGCAGCCTTGACCAGCTGGACGATCTTCTTCTCGACTACGGGGCTCCACTTCTGCAGTGCGTACGACACCGGCCACAGGTCCCCGTCGTCGAGGTTGGCTGCGTCCTGGAAGCCCAGGGTGGAGTACCGGTAGTTGAACTTGCCCGAGTCCTGAAAGAAGACGACGATCTTGCCGTCGGCGTTCGCGTAGGCGGGCATCCCATACCAGGTCTTCGGCGACAGCTCCGGGGCGGTAGCGGTCACCGCCACGTGCACGCGCTCGGCGAGCGCACGATCATCCGGCGCCATCTCCGCGATCCTGTCGAGCACTGCCTGCGCGCCGTCGGCCTTCCTGGCGCCCTTCTTACCCTCGGCGCGCAGCTCCGCGGCGCGCTCCTTCATCGCGGCACGCTCCTCAGCGCTGAAGCCGTCGGACTCGGTCTGGGAACTCCTCGCGGCCATTCTCACGCTACCTCTCGATCCTGGGGCTCGGCGCACTACCGACCGTCTAAAGAAAGGCTAGGCCCGACGACACCATGTCGCTTCTCGATTCCTGATCGGATGGTGAGCCAGCCGAGACGAACGGTAAGCCGTGATGGCGGACAGCGGCGCAGAAAGACGTCCTGCACGTCGACGCAGGACGTTTGTTGGTGGCCAACGGAATCTGCCCGCCGCTGGCAATGAGCGGCTACCTACCCGCGGGCTCGCCACGCAGATCAATCTGTATGTGTGCGGCCACCGTGGCCGGACTGTCGGCAAAACTCGACGGAACTGGCAGATGTCCGTGCGTTCACCGGGCAGGCTGTCAGGTTCAAACATGTGAGGCCGAATGCCTCGTCCCAGCCCCCTGGCATCATGCCCGAGTGGTGAGACCCTCAGACCAACTCGCCGCGCTTCCTGCTCAGGTAGGCGCGCTCGGCGGAGTTCTGGGTGGCGGCGATCGCGGCGTCGTACGCCTGTCTGGCCTCGGCGCTGCGGCCGAGTCTGCGGAGCAAGTCGGCGCGGGCGGCGTGCCACGCGTGGTAGCCCGTGAGCGGGAGCCGGTCGACCAGAGTGAGGGCGACCTTCGGGCCGTCCAGCTCCGCGACCGCGACCGCGCGGTTGAGTGCGACGATCGGTGACGGGTCGAGCCGGGTCAGCTGGTCGTACAGTGCGACCACCTGCGACCAGTCCGTGTCCGACGCGGTGGGGGCGTCGGTGTGGACGGCGTTGATCGCGGCGAGTATCTGATAACGGCCAGGTCGGTTGATCGCGAGGCACTCGCGGACCAGATCGTGCCCCTCGGCGATCAGCGCGCGGTCCCAGCCGGCGCGATCCTGCTCGCCGAGCGGGACCAGCTGCCCATTCCGCACGCGGGCCTCACGCCGGGCCTCGGTGAGCAGCAGCAGCCCGAGCAGAC
>JAVEET010000286.1 GCA_030840295.1 Pseudonocardiales bacterium | reverse complement strand
GCTTGCGTAACGCGATCGGCAAGCGCTAACTTTTCGCTGCCATGGTGTTCGGGAATTCGGTGTGATGCCGAAGCGGCCCTCGCCACTGTAAGCGGGAATGTGCGGGATCCAGCAAGCCACTGGGCGTGAGCCTGGGAAGGCGGATCCTGACGTCGGAGAGATCCGGCACCCGTGAGCCAGGAGACCGGTCATGGCACCAGATCGGCCCTGTCCACGAGGTGTTGGAAGAGGAATTCGTGCTCCTGCCCGCTGTTTCGTCCCCCCGTCTCGGCCGAAGCGAATGGCGCCACATCGCCGGTATCCTCGCCGTCATCCTCGCGATGAACGCCGTGGCTTGGTCGGTGCTCGCTGTGGCCGTCGCCCCCCAGCACCTGATGCTGGGCACCCAGGTCTTCGGTGTCGGTCTGGGCGTCACCGCCTTCACCCTCGGCATGCGGCACGCCTTCGACGCCGATCACATCGCCGCCATCGACAACACCACCCGAAAACTGCTCGCCGACGGTAAGCGTCCGGTGTCGGTCGGGTTCTGGTTCGCCCTCGGGCACTCCGCGCTCGTCATCTTGCTGGCCACGCTGATCGCGGTCGGCGCTAAGGCGGTGTCCAGCCTCACCGAGTCTGGTTCCCGGGTCCACCAGACCCTCGGCATCATCGGGACCTCGGTGTCGGCGATGTTCCTCTACCTGATCGGCATCCTGAATCTCGTCGCGCTCGTCGGAATCGTGCGCGTCTATCGCCGGGCCAGGACCGAGGGTTACGACGCCCACGCGCTGGACCGGGCCTTGGACAACCGCGGGGTGATAACCCGGATACTTCGCCCGCTGATGAAGTCGATCAAGCATCCGGCGCAGATGTTTCCGATCGGGCTGTTGTTCGGACTGGGATTCGACACCGCGACCGAGGTGACACTGCTCGTGCTGGCCGGTACCGGCGCGGCCAGCGGCCTGCCGTGGTATGCGGTCCTGGTTCTGCCAATGCTGTTCACGGCCGGCATGAGCCTCTTCGACACGCTGGACGGCGCGTTCATGAACGTGGCCTACCGCTGGGCCTTTGCCAACCCGATCCGCAAGATCTACTACAACCTCACCATCACCGGCCTGTCGGTCGCGGTGGCGCTGTTCATCGGCACCATAGAGCTCGTCGGGGTGCTGCACACCAAGCTCGAATTGCGGGACCCGGTGTCCGGTTGGGTAGCCGGTCTGGACCTGGGCAATGTCGGCTTCCTCATCGTCGGGGTGTTTGTGGTGGTCTGGGTGGCGGCAATCGGCTATTGGAAACTCACCGCCGTTGAGGACCGGTGGGCACTTGCCCCAGCGGCCCCGCATGCCGAGGCGGCCGACCTCGATTAGTCGGGCGCCTTGTCGACCTCGTCCGCGTCGTCCGCCTCATCGGCCGAGGTGTCGTGGTGAGTGGCCAGCGGGGCGTAGCAGGCCAGGCCGATCGGGATCGGCAGCCAGAAACTGAACAATCGCCAGGCCAGCACGCCCAGGATTGCGATGCCGCGGGTGGTCTGGAAACCCACCAGGGTCGGCACCAGAATTCCCTCCACGATGCCCAGGCCACCCGGCGTCAACGGCAAGGCCGCGGCGACGTTGGCCAACCCGTAGGCGACCAGCAGGCCGATCGGGCCGAGCGAGTGTCCAAAGGCACGGACGGAGCACCACAGGGCGAGTGCGTCCAGCAACCAGTTCAGCGTCGCCCACAGCAGGGTCTGGCGCAGAAAGGTCCGATCCGTGCCGAGCAGGCGCAAGGTCGAGGCCAACGATTCGATCAGGCGGCGACCGAAATCCGGATCGACGTGCGGCAGCCTGGACAGGAAGCCGGTGAGCAGATCGATGATGCGCTGCTGGCGGCGAAGGATCAGAATCGTCGTACTGGTGACGAGGACGACAAGCAGCAGGCCGGATGCCGCGATCGGTGTGTAGAGCGCCTCGCCGCCGTGCAGGATGAGCGCGGCCACCAGCGCGATGCCCAGGATGACATTCAGCACGACCGCGGAACCGACGGTCTGCAGTGCTTTGCCGGTGACCGCCTGGCTGGGGGGTACCCCGGCTCGCACCAGCAGCCGGTATCCCAGGCCGACGCCAACCACCGAACCTGCCGGCACGACATGGCTGACCGCCAACGTGCTCAGGTCGATCTGCATTACCTTCCGGAACCTCAGCGGAGACCGCAAGGTCCGTTGGGTCAGTCGGGCGTAGGCGAGCAGTGAGGCGCCCTCGGCCAGAATGCCTGCGGCGAGCCACCAGCCGTTGACGCCGGAGAGCAGCCGCAGCGTCTTGCGGGCACCGGCGATCTGGGGCAGCAGGACATATTCCAGGACGAGCAAGATCGCGAGGATGCCGAGGGCGGGCCTGACCACCTGGCGCAAGGGCACCCAATGCCGGCTCCGACCGGTTCCGGTCATACCGGACGGACTCCCTGTGGCATGGCCGGCAGCCCTTGGCGAACGTCAGGTCGGACCGACATCACCATGCTTGAACAGTATCCGGGTGGCGCTGTGAAGCACTCAACCGGCGTGGAGACGCGGCGGGGTCAGGCTGCCTTCGGGGGAGAGGCGCTCCCCGCCACGTCCCACGTTCAGTGTGCCTCGCGGGGGCCCGGACGTTTTCCGCCCGTTATGAACCCGGTATCGGAGGCTGACGTACGGTGAAGTATGAGACGGCGCTGGCGATGGCTGGTACTGCTCGCGGCCGTTGCCCTGGTCACATCCCTGCCCGCGGTGGTGGGCGCGATACGGCACTCGTTGGGGGTGTCAGCTCGCCCCGTCTCCGCGGCTGAACTCCGACAGAAGATCTTGCGGTCGGAGGACCTGCCCTACGCCGGCTATGCCGAGGCGGTCGGTGGCCTGGCGCTTCCGGTGACGGGGAACCAGTTCACCTCGGTGACCGACCTGCTCGGCGGCCGATCGCAGCTGCGGGTGTGGTGGCGGGCCCGCGACGACTGGCGGGTCGATCAGATCAACCTGGTCGGCGAGACCGATGTGCGTGCTGGCGCCACCGGAACATGGACCTGGAACTACGAATCCAACCTCGCCATCTTCGACCTCAACCCTGCTGCGCAGCAGGTCAGGTTGCCCGTCGCCGGCGATCTGCTGCCCCCCGAGCTTGGACGCCGGCTGCTCAGCCAAGCGACGCCGGACGAACTCACCACGCTGTCCCCTCGCCGGATCGCCGGCCATATCGCTACCGGGTTGCGGCTGAAACCCTCGGACCCACAGACCACGATCGATTCGGTGGACGTGTGGGCCGACCAGTCCACCGGGATCCCGATCCGGGTGGACATCCACGCGTCCGGGTCTGCCAATCCGGCCATGACGACGGCATTCCTGGACTTCAGCACGGCCAAACCCAGTGCGTCGACCACGGCGTTCTCGCCCCCTCGTGGCGGCCGAACCGAGATCTCGGAACGCAACGGTCTGACTGACGTCATAAACCGGTTCGGTGATGCCGAGTCGCCGCCGACGTTGAACGGGGTCCGCCGCAACAGCCTGCTCCCCGGGATCGGGGCCATCGGGGTCTACGGCCGCGGCGTCACCGAGTTCATCGCGGCACCCCTGCCCGGACGCACGGCGAGATCGCTGCGGGCTCAACTGACCAGCGCGCCCGGTGTGGCCAAGAGTCCGAGCGGTCTCAGCGTCTCGGTCGGCCCGCTGAGCCTCTTGCTGACCGGGCGTGCCGGTCAGGGCCGGACCTGGCTACTGATCGGCACGGTCAGCGACAAAGCTCTGGTCGCTGCGGCGGTGGAACTGGCGAGATACCGGAGTGCCGGATGATCCGGACCGAGGGTCTGACCAAGCGCTTCCGCAGTGTGAGCGCGGTAAGCGGCTTGGATCTCGACGTGCGCGCGCACGACATCTACGGTTTCCTGGGCGCCAACGGTTCCGGTAAGACCACCACTGTCCGGATGCTGCTCGGGCTCGTCCTGGCCACCTCCGGGAGCATCGAGGTCCTCGGCCACCAGATGCCGAAGGCCGCGTCCACCGTGCTGCCGCGAGTCGGCGCCCTGGTCGAAGGCCCGGCGTTCTACGGCCACCTCTCGGGGCAGGCGAATCTGGCCATCTTCGACGCCTGCGGCCCGGCGGGATCACGTCGAACCCGGAGTGCGCGGATCCACGAGATGCTCGACACAGTGGGCCTCAGCGAAGTCGGGCGCCGACCGGTCAAGGCGTATTCGCTCGGCATGCGGCAGCGGCTGGGCCTGGCCGCTGCCCTGATGCGGGCTCCGGAACTGCTGATCCTGGACGAACCGACGAACGGTCTTGATCCACAAGGGATCCACGAGATACGCCGGTTGTTGTTGGAGCTCAATCGACTCGGCACCACCATCTTCCTGTCCAGCCATCTGCTGGCCGAGGTAGAGCAGTTGTGCACCCGCGTGGGGGTCATCGACCGAGGACGGCTCGTGGTGCAGGACAGCCTGGCGAACCTGCAGGCCCCAACGGGTCGAACGATGCTCAGTACCCCCGAGGTCGCCACCGCAATGGCGATCCTCAACGGGCGGGTGGTGTCCTCCGACGGCCCCCGGCTGATCGTGCAGGGCGCTGATCCGGCCGAGCTCAACGCGCTGCTGGTGGGGCATGGCGTCCGGGTGGACGAACTGGGCCCGGAGCGTCGCAGCCTCGAACAGGTCGTCCTCGAACTGACCGCGGCCCGTTCGGACAACACGGAGCGTCCATGATCGGAGTCGAGCTGTCGAAGCTCTTCCGCCGTCCGCGGACCTGGCTGACCCTGGTGTTGCTCGACGCGCTCCCCACGGTGGTCGCCATCTTGCTCGCCACCACTCATCTCGGGCCGCGGCCGGGTCAGGGGCCGGCGTTCCTATCGGCGGTGCTCACCAACGGATCACTGTTCGCCGTCGCGGCCTTGGCCATCGTGCTGCCGCTGTTCCTGCCGATCGCCGTCGCAGTGGTCGCCGGTGAATCGGTGGCCGGCGAGGCTCAGTCGGGAACCCTGCGCTACCTGCTCATCCGGCCGATCGGGCGGACGAAACTCTTGGTGGCCAAGCTCATCTCGGTGTTCGCCTTCGTCATGGCCGCGGTCGTCCTGGTGGCCGGCACCGGTTTCGTGGTCGGCCGGCTGCTGTTGGGCCATCAACCGCTCTCGGCCGCGGTGAGCTCGGTGTCGGGCTCACAGCTGACTCCGGCGCAGATCGCGTTCCGGACCTTGTTGGCCGTCGGCTACGTCGGCGTGTCGATGCTCGGCGTTGCCGCGATGGCGCTGTTCCTGTCGACTCTTACTGATTCGGCGCAGTCGGCGACCCTCGGTGCGCTGGCGTTCCTGATCGGATCCTCGCTGTTACTCACCCTCGACGCCGCCACGTCCTTGCAGCCTTACCTTCCCACCCGGTACTGGCTGTCGTTCGTGGATCTCTTCCGAGATCCGATGCTGCTGCGCAACGTCGAACGCGGCATCGGTCTGCAAGCCGTCTACGTGGCGATTCTGCTCGGCGCGGCCTGGGCGAACTTCGTCACCAAAGACATCAAGAGCTGACGACCTCAGGAGCTGAGGCGGCTGCAGTCCTTCGCACTCAGGGGTACCGGATCGCTCGCTGTGAGCTCGGCGGCGATCATGCCCGCTACGGTGGGGTCCGTCGGCAAGGCGCTGTGGCGGACGGTCGATGCCGAACAGACACTCTGAACGGTCAGGTTGAGCGCCCCCGCCAATCGCGCCGAGTCGGGCGGAAGCACCACGTCATCGGCGGTGGACCAAATGGAGACGAATCGAGGCCCGTTCGAGGGATCGGGTGCGGCGTTCAGCCGGCCCAGTAGGGAGCTGGCCGGTGTGAGTTGCTGACAGGCCACCGGGCACGCCGAGGGCAGCAGCGACCCCAGGGTGGCCAGTTCGGTGCCGTGCTGCGGTGAGCCAAGGGTCACCACTCGGCGGGCCACGCCGGCGCCGCCGTAATCCCGGACCCATAGCCGGGCCACCACGCCGCCGGCCGAATACCCGACCACGTCCAGGGACGAGGCAGCGGTCTTCGCGAGCAGGGCCTTGGCCGTGCTGGCCAGCGATCGAGCCTGCGCGCGCAGGTCGCCCGTTCCGTTGCCCGGCAACTGGGCGATCTGCACCTGCTTGCCGGTTCGTTTCAGTCGCCCGGCGAGGGTCTGCAGCCCGGTTACCGAGCCGCCGTAGCCCGGCACCAGCAGGACCGGCCCGGGAACGTCCTGCGGCACCGCCGCCGCCCGGGATGCGCGGTCGGAGCTGCCGAAGACCGTGACGGCGACGACGCTGAGCACGGCCACCACCGTCGCCACCGACAGCAGGACGACCAGCCGCCGCCGGGCCGGCGAGAGGGCAGCAAGCATCGGTCCATCATGCGCTGGGCAGCTGAGAATTACCGTCAGTACGCTGGTTGAGTGGACGAACCCCGTAATGCTGAGTCACACTTCGATCTTGCAATCATCGGTTCCGGCTCAGGTAACTCCCTGGTTACCGGTGACCTCGTCGATCGGCGGGTCGCCATCGTCGAGGACGGGATCTTCGGGGGAACCTGCCTGAATGTCGGGTGCATCCCGACCAAGATGTACGTCTACGCGGCCGACGTGGCCAGCACGATCGCCCAGTCATCGCGATACGGCATCGACGCGACCCTGGACGGTGTCCGCTGGTCGGATATCCGCGATCGGATCTTCGGCCGGATCGATCCCATCTCGGCCGGCGGCCGTGAGTACCGGACGAACGGTAGGAACACCGAGACCTTCTTCGGGCACGGCCGGTTCACCGGACCCAACTCGATCGAGGTATCCACCGGCGAGCGTCTCACCGCCGATCAGATCGTGATCGCCGCCGGTGGCCACCCGTTCATCCCGGATGAGATCGCCCAGTCCGGAGTGCCCTTCCACACCTCGGACACCATCATGCGGCTGGAGAAACTGCCGGAACACCTGGTGATCGTCGGTGGCGGCTACATCGCGATGGAGTTGGTCCACATCTTCTCGGCTCTGGGCAGCCAGGTCACGGTCGTCGCTCGCGGGGAGAAGTTACTCCGGCACCTGGATGCCGAGATCTCGGCTGCCTTCACCGCGCAGGCTGTTCAACAATGGCAGGTGCGCCTCAACGCCGCGCCCGCCCACCTGGAGGGTGGCCCCGGGGAGATCCGGCTCACACTGACCGATGGATCGCAGGTGTCCGGCGACGTCCTGCTGGTGGCGACCGGGCGCATTCCGAACACCGCCGACTTGGGCCTGGAAGCGGCCGGCGTCCGGTTGCACGAGGACGGCCGGGTTCGGGTCGACGAATACGGCCGGACGAACGTAGCGGGTATCTGGGCGCTGGGGGATGTCTCCTCCGAGCATCAGCTCAAACATGTGGCCAATCACGAGGCCCGGGTGATCGCGCATAACCTGGTTCATCCGGCGGACCTGCAGAAATTCGACCACCGCTTCGTGCCGTCCGCAGTCTTCACGCACCCGCAGATCGCCAGTGTCGGCCTGACCGAAGAGGAGGTACGCGACCGGGGCATCTTTCACGTGACCGCGACCCAGCGCTACGGCGACACCGCCTATGGCTGGGCGATGGAGGACACCACCGGCATCGTCAAGCTTATTGCCGATCCGGCAACCGGTCACCTGCTTGGTGCCCACATCATGGGGTATCAGGCCTCCAACCTGATTCAGCCGCTGATCCAGGGAATGTCCTTCGGCCAGAAGGTGGCGGACCTGGCCCGGGGCCAGTACTGGATCCATCCGGCGCTCATGGAGGTCGTGGAGAACGCGCTGTTGAAACTGGACTTCGGCGCGGCCAGCACGTGATGTCGGAGATCGGACGGCGAGCTGCGCCGCTCGCCGTCCGGGTCATTCCCGTCCTGGAGGTGGGCGGCACCCACGTCACGGCCGCCTGGGTCGATCCGGCCGGCTGGACGGTCCGCGACGTGTATCGCCGCGACATCGATGCGACCGCGCCGGCCTCGACCCTGCGGCACGACTTCGCCGGCATCGCCGCCGAACTCGCTGCGGCCCCCGGATCGGATTGGGGCGTGGCCGTGCCCGGACCGTTCGACTACGTCTCCGGGATTGCGGCGTATACCGGCGTAGGCAAGTTCGAGAGCCTGTACGGGATCGACGTCAGGCAAGCCCTGCTCGATGACCTGGCCGCGATCGGCGCCGGTGCTCCCCGGTCGATCAGTTTCATCAACGATGCCAGTGCATTTCTGGTCGGCGAGTGGCTGACCGGCGCGGCTCAGGGAACCAGGCGCAGCGCCGCGATCACCCTGGGCACCGGGATCGGATCAGCCTTCCTCGCCGACGGTGTGGTCATCGACTCCGGCCCGGACGTGCCACCGGATGCTGAGGCACACCTGCTCGTCCACCTGGGACGTCCGTTGGAGGATTGGGTTTCCCGTCGTGCGATCAGACGAAACTACGCCGCCCTGACAGGCGGTCCGGAGGGTGCTGACTCCCTTGACGTCAAGGAAATCGCTGGCCTGGCCCGTGCCGGGGACCCGGCAGCGTCGGCTCTGTTCGAGTCGTCCTTCGAGCTGTTGGGCGGGGTACTCGGGCCGTGGATGCATCGCTTCGGTGCCGAGGTTCTGGTCCTCGGCGGTTCGATCAGCCGATCATGGGACCTGATCGAAAAGCCCTTGCAACAAGGACTGTCCGCGTCCGGCGATGTGACGGTCCGGCTCGCCGCCGACGCCGAACGGTCCGCTCTGGTCGGATCGGCCTATCCGGCATTCGTCCGCTCCGCCTAGCGGGTACTACCTCATTGGAAGAGTCCTCGAGCGTTGCCCGACCGGGTTATCGGGGAAACATCGAGCGGACGTTGAGAGCGTCCACGGGTCCGTCGCCGGCACCGATTCCGACCAGGCCGTGCAGCACGGCATCACCGGCTACCGCCGCGGCCCGGCGTGCCGCCACCTCGAGGCGATCTCCGCGCGCCAGGCGCGCCGCCAGGGCCGCCGAGTGTGTACATCCGGCACCGTGCGTTGCGGCCACCACATGTCGCACCACCGGCAGCTCGACGTGGCGCTTGCCATCGAAGAGATGGTCGATCGCCTCCCGTCCGTGGCCGCCGGTGACCAGCGCACCGCGCGCGCCCATCGCGACCAGCGCCTCGGCGATTTCCGCCCGGTCCTCGGTGTGCAGGCCGGTCAGCGCCTGAGCCTCCATGAGATTCGGGGTGATGACGGTAGCCAGCGGAAAGATGAGTTCGACCAGGGCGCCGATGGCATCGTCTTTCAGCAGCTTCGACCCCGACGAGGCCAGCATCACCGGGTCGACCACCAGCGGCGTGCCGCCAGGATCGCCACAGATGTCGGCCAGGGCCGCCGCCACCGCCGCGATGATCGGCTCGGAGAACAACATTCCGGTCTTGATTGCCGCCGGCGGCAGGTCGGATAGCACTGCCTCGATCTGCGCGGTCACGAACGCCGGTGGGCATTCGTGGATCGCGGTCACACCGGTGGTGTTCTGGGCGGTCAGGGCGACGATGGCCGACATGCCGTGCACCCCGCATCGGGCGAAGGCCTTGAGGTCGGCCTGGATTCCGGCGCCGCCACCGGAATCCGAAGAAGCGATGGTCAGGGCCAGCGCGGGCGGTGCAGGGGCGGGGGTATCAGCCATGGGAGAACCGTACTAACCTGGACCCCGTCCCCGCGGGAGCCCGTCCGATCGGGCTGAGAGGGTGGCTGTGCTCGACGATGCGACGGCATCGGTGGGTGCGGGCCACCGACCGCTTGAACCTGATCCGGTTAGTACCGGCGAAGGGAGAGGTGGTCTGCAATGTCCACTGCTATCCGTCCCAACCCGTCCGCAGGCGGGTCCAATTCCGACGCCCGCTTACCCGGCGGCGATGCCCATGCCGAGGCGCCCACCACGCTGACCGAGCGGGTACCGCGAACGCTCGGGCTGCTCGACCAGTTCGGTTTCTGGGGCAACCTCGGGGTCAGTTTGCTCGGGTTTTCCGGAGCGATCGCGATCCTCGCGCCGTACGGCGTCAAACCGCTGACGTTCGGCGCAGCGGTGATGGCCACTGTCGTCGGATCGGCGCTGGGTGGCTTGATATTGGGAGCCACGCTCGTCCTGGGCCCGAAGACCGGGGCGCCGGCGATGGTCATCCTGCGCGGCGTGCTGGGTGCCCGCGCCTCGATTGTGCCGACTGTGTTCAACATCGCCCAATGTCTGGGCTGGGCGGTCTTCGAACTCGTCGTCATTTCCACCGGTTTGCGGGCTCTCACACATGATCACGTGCCTCGGTGGTTGTGCTTGGTGGTCGCCGGGGCTGTCACGACCGGACTGACCATCTGGCCACTCGGCTGGATCAGATCCCTTCGCAAATACGTGTCCGTCCTCGTAGTGGCAGCGCTGGTCGTGCTGGCATTCGGACTGTTGCGCAACCCCGTACCGCACCTGGCCGGTTCCTGGCAGGGCTTCTGGCTCGCGGTAGACGCGGCGGTTGCGTTGACGATCTCCTGGGTGCCCTTGGGTGCTGACTACTCGCGGCATTCCAGGTCAGCACGGTCAGCGTTCGCCGGCGGCTTCCTGGGTTACGGGGTCACCCAGGTCGCATGCTTGGTCGTCGGCTTGGTCGCGCTGGCCCAGGTGGCGCAGGATGGCAACAAGATCTTCGATCTGTTCATCGGCCTGCCGCTGGGTACGATTGCCTTCGCGGTACTGGTAATCCGGGAAACCGATCAAAGCTTCGCCAACGTGTACTCGACTGCGATGAGCATCCAGAATCTGCGACCTAACGTGGACCGGCGGATCCTGACGGTTGCCATTGGCATCCTCATCACAGTCCTGGCTCTGACCATCAACATCAACGACTACGCCAACTTCCTGTACCTGATCGGCGCGGTATTCGTCCCGATGTCCGGCGTGCTGGTGGCGGTGTGGTGGCGCACTCGTGGCGAGAGCCTTGACTTGTCCGAGAGCGCGCCGACCCGACCAGCGATGCTTGGCGCGTGGCTGGTCGGATTCGTTGTCTATCAGCTGATAAATCCGGGAAGTCTTGCGCACTGGTCGAGCTTCTGGACCACGGCGAGCACTCACCTGCACACCGCGGGGCACACCTGGCTGTCTGCGTCCGTCACGTCTTTCGCCGTGGCGTTGTTGCTCGCCTTGCCCTTCGCCCGAGTTGCCCTTTGCCCGAGCCGGGGTGGGCAACCGGATCGCCCGTAGCTGAGCCCAGCCAGGCAGCCGTCAGGGCGGACGTTGTGGCGCTGCTCACTCAGTTCCTTCATACGCCTGCAATGGGTCTGCCGTAGCGTTCAACTATGTGACGACTCATCCCATTCGCATTGGTGTCCAGCTTCAACCCCAGCACGCCGACTACGCCGGCATCCGGCGAGCGGTGTCCGAGGCGGAGGACCTCGGCGTCGATGTGGCCTTCAACTGGGACCATTTCTATCCGCTGTACGGCGACGCCGATGGAAAGCACTTCGAGTGCTGGACCATGCTGGCGGCCTGGGCCGAGCAGACGAGCCGCGTCGAGATCGGCGCGCTCGTCAGCTGTAACAGCTACCGCAATCCCGAGCTGCTCGCCGACATGGCCCGCACGGTCGATCACATCAGTGCCGGACGGCTGATCCTAGGCATCGGCTCGGGCTGGTTCGAGAAGGATTACACCGAGTACGGCTACGAGTTCGGGACTGCCGGTGGCCGGTTGGATGACCTCGCCGAGGCCCTGCCCCGGATCGAGGACCGCTGGTCGAAGCTGAACCCGGTGCCGACCCGCAAGATCCCGGTTCTCATCGGCGGTGGTGGTGAGAAGAAGACCCTGAAGATGGTGGCCCGGCACGCTGACATCTGGCATTCGTTCTCCGATATCGCGACGCTCCGGCGCAAGTCGGCGATTCTGGACAAGTGGTGTGCCGAGATCGGCCGCGACTCGTCTGAGATAGAGCGCTCCGTCGCGGCCCCGGAGGGTGCCCCGTCCGAGGTTGGCGGTCCGCTGTTGGAGGCCGGTGCCACCCTGTTCACCGTCGGGGTCAGTGGCCCGGACTATGACCTGAGCAAGCTCGAGCAGTGGATCTCCTGGCGTAGCAGCCTCTAGAACTCGATCGTTTTAGACCATGCCGTCGAGCATTCCCTCGTACGGTGAGGAGGCCTCGGCCCACCAGCGTCGGGCGATCCGTCCGGCCAGATGCGCGTCCCGGCCGGCCTGCGCGGCCAGCCGCATCGAACGGGCCATTCGCAGCGGTTGCGCCGCCCGCGTCACGGCGGACGCGACCAGCACGGCATCGCAGCCGAGTTCCATAGCCTCGACGACGTCGCTGGCGGTACCGACACCGGCGTCCAGCACCACCGGCACGCCGGCCTGTTCCACGATCAGCGCGATGTTGTGCGGGTTTCGAATCCCGAGACCGGAACCGATCGGCGAACCGCCGGGCATCACCGCGGCACAGCCCACCTGCTCCAAGCGCCGGGCCAGCACCGGATCGTCATTGGTGTAGGGCAACACCACAAATCCGTCGTCGACCAGTCGCTGGCAGGCATCGATCAACTCCACACCATCGGGCAACAGCGTTCGCTCGTCGGCGACCACTTCCACCTTGACCCAATTGGTCTCCAGCGCCTCGCGGGCCAGCTTGGCGGTGAGCACCGCCTCCGCGGCGGTCCGGCAACCGGCGGTGTTGGGCAGTACCTGGACCCCGACCTCCCGCAGGACGTCGAGCACCGATCCGGACGAGCCGGCATCCACCCGCCGCATGGCCACTGTGGTCAGCTCGGTACCCGATTCCAGCAGAATCCGGCCCAGCCCCGCCAGGCTCGGTGCGCCGCCGGTGCCGACGATCAACCGCGACCGGAAATGCTGCCCCGCAATGACGAGGGGGTCAGCCTCGCTGCCCGGTTCGTCCGAGACCAAGGGCAGGTTCGTCGCTTCAGCCACCCTGTACCGCCGTGACAACATCGACCCGATCACCCTCGTTCAGCGAGATTCGTGGCCAGCTGGATCGCGGCACCACTTCGCTGTTCACCGCAACCGCGATCCCGGTTTCGCGATCGCTGATCGCCGTGATCAGGTCGGCGAGCGTGGTGTCGGCCTCGGTCAGCTGCGGTAATCCGTTCACGGTCAGGCGCACTCGATGTCCCTGCTGCGGTCAGTGATGACCTGATGGCGAAAACCGATCAGGTCCGAACGGCTTCCATTCTTCCGCAAGCGGTTGTCCGGCTACCAGGCGCACCACCGCCTCGGCGGTCATCGCCGACAGCAGGATCCCGTTGCGGTAATGGCCGGTCGCCAGGATCAGGCCGTTCTCGGCCGGCCCGACCAGCGGACCGTTGTCCGGAGAGCCCGGCCGTAGTCCGGCGCGGGCCTCGACAAAGTCGAATTCCGAGGAAATCGGCAGCAATTCGTAGGCGTTGCGTAGCAACTCGTACACGCCACCGGCGGTGACCTGAGTATCGAAGCCCTGCTGCTCCTGGGTGGCGCCGACTACGACCTCGCCGCCGGCCCGGGGCACCAGGTACACCTCGCTGCCGCGCACTATGCCTCGTACGGTCCGGGTCAGGACCGAGCCGGACGAGCGGAGCCGCGCCGGCACCGCCAGTCGCAGGATCTGTCCCTTCACCGGCTGGATCGGGTATCCGGCCAGCCGTTGCGTCAACGCGCCGGTGCACAGGACGACGCTGGCGGCCGTGAGGCTTCCCCCGGTGGCGGTGCGTACGCCGGTCACCCGGCCGTGGTCTCGGACCAGCGCCGTCACGTCGTCGCGCACCGACTCGACCCCGGCGAGGTCGTTGGCCAGGGCAAGTGCCTGCAGGTAGCTGCGATTGTCCACCGACAAGTCGTCGGCGGCGAACACACCGGCCTGGACCTCGGTGGCCAGGTAGGGCTCGAGCGCGCGAGCCTGCCGTCCGTTCAGTGTCTCGCTGGGCAGGCCGAGCGCAGTACGGAATTCGGAGAGCCGATCCAGTGCCGATCGGTCGTCGGCATTCAGCGCTACGGCAAGGGTGCCCTCGGTTCGCAATCCGACCGCTAGGTTCGTCCGGTCCTCCAGCGCTGCGGCGAATGCGGCGAACTGAGCCACCGCGGCAACGTTGAGGCGGGTCAGCTCCTCCTCGCCGAACACGGCCTCGCTGATCGGTGCCAGCATGCCCGCCGCCGCCCAGCTCGCTCCGGTCGTCCCGCTGGCATCGACCAATCGGACGGCGGCACCGGACTCCGCCAGCCGGTATGCCGCCGCCAGGCCGATGACCCCGCCACCGACCACGATCACGTCGCTCGATTCACCGGGCACCCCTCGACATTAGTGCAGGGCAACTCAGCGATCAGGGTCGGCGACTCGGAACCCGGTGATCAGGAAGTATGGGACTGGGCACCGGGCCTGAACACCATGACAACCACCGAGGACAGGGGACCACTTATGCTGCTCATCGTGGGCGAGGCTCTGGTTGCCTTTCAACGCGATCTCGGTCGGCCCGACGACCCGCCCAGGCCGCCGGACGCGAGCGGTGCGCCGGCCATCGCCTCCTACATCGCGGCCCGCCTCGGGGTGCCGACGGCATTCGTCGGTGGTGTGGGATCCGATGAATTGGGTCGGTTTTTTCGCGACACGATCTATGCCGCCGGGGTGACGGCAGCCACCGTTCAGGTTTCCCCGGATCGGCCCACCGCCACCGTGGGGATCACCTATGACGCCGGGGGATCGCGGGCCTTCGACTTCGCGGTGACTTCGTCGGCAGCCCTCGAGGTCGGCGAAGCGGCGCTGAACGGGCTGCCGGAGCGCGCTGATTGGCTGCACCTGTCGGGGTCGGCCCTGTTCTTCGGCGAGCCGCTGGCCTCGACCGCGATAGCGGCGGCCCGGCGCGCGCACGCGGCCGGGGCGCGGGTCTCGGTGGACCCGAATATCCGCCTCGAAGCGATGACCGCGCAGTCCGCGGCCCGGTTGCGCGAGATGATCGGCCTGGCCCACCTGGTGCTCCCCTCGGAGGGCGAACTCGAGGCGCTGGGCCTGACCGAGGACGAGTTGCTGGAGCGTGGTGCCATTGTCTGCCGGACCATGGGGGCCGAGGGTGCGGTGGTCAGAACGGGCGATGCCAGTGTCTCCGTCCCGGCCGTGGCTGACCCGGCGGCAGTTATGGATACCGATGGTGCAGGGGACACCTTCGCGGCCGCATTCATCGCCGCGACGCTGGACGGAGCCGATCCGGTCGCGGCAGCGCGGGTGGCGTCGCGCGTGGTGGCCCGCGCCATCGCCGTCCTGGGCCCGATGAGCGTGGTGCTGAGCCCGGCTGATCTGCGGCGCGACGACGGCTTCGGCGAGGATGGATCGCCGGCCAGGTGATTGGATGGTTGGGTGAGCATCCTTGCGCTGCCAGACGCGCGTCTGTACTTGTGCACCGATTCCCGTCGGGAAGAGGGCGACCTCGAGGAGTTCCTCGATGCCGTGCTTGCGGCCGGCGTGGACATCGTGCAGCTGCGGGAGAAGCACCTCGAGGCCGCTGATGAGCTCGACCTGCTGGAGGTGTTCGCCGACGCCTGCCGGCGGCACGGCAGCCTGCTGGCCGTCAACGACCGCGCCGACCTGGCCTTCGCCGCGGGCGCCGATGTCCTGCACCTCGGCCAGCGGGACCTTGCTCCCGTCGCGGCGCGCCGGGTCGTGGGCGACGACATGACCATCGGATTGAGCAGCCACAGCCTGGCCGAGGCCATTACGGCGGCCAAGCAGGACGAGGTGGACTACTTCTGCCTCGGACCGATCTGGTCTACACCGACCAAGCCGGGGCGCCCGCACACCGGCATGGCTCCGGTGCGCGAACTCGCCTTGCAGGCACCGGAGCGTCCCTGGTTCGCCATCGGCGGGATCGATGAGTCCAACCTCGACCAGGTCCTTGACGCCGGAGCTGAACGCATCGTCGTCGTCCGGGCGATCACCCGGGCCGAGGACCCCGGCGCGGCCACCCGGCGTATCGCTGCCCGGCTCGCCCCGAGACCGGCGTCGACACCGGCCGACCTTCCGGCAACCCCGCCCGGGGAACGAGGACAGGGGACCGCCTGATGCAGCTGTCCGCTCGCCGCTGGTTCGACACCCACACCTTCTCGGCGACCGATTACACGATCGAGCAACTGCTTGCTGCGAAAAGGGAACAGGGTGCGACGGTGAGCGTGGTCATCCCCGCTCGCAACGAGGCAGCGACCGTGGCCGGCGTGGTGACGCGGATATCACAGTCCCTGGTCAAGGGCGGCCTGGTCGACGAGCTCGTGGTCATCGACTCGGACTCGACCGACGAAACTGCCGCGCTTGCGGCCGGCGCCGGAGCCAAGGTGTTCGCCTCGGCCGGCGTGGATACCGGCCTGAAGTCCCTGCCCGGTAAGGGAGAAGCCCTGTGGCGCTCGCTGTTCGTCACATCGGGTGACATCGTTGCCTTCATTGACGCCGACCTCACCGAGTGGGGCGCACATTTCGTCACGGGCCTGCTCGGCCCGATGCTTCTGGACGAGAAAACCCTGCTGGTAAAGGGTTTTTATGATCGCCTGTTCGACTCGGCTGCCGCTTCGGCGGGCGCACCGCAGGGTGGCCGGGTCACCGAACTGGTTGCCCGTCCGCTGATCAACCTGCACTGGCCGGCGTTGGTCGGCATCATTCAGCCGCTGGCCGGAGAATGGGCTATTCGCCGCAGCCTGGCCGAGCTCCTGCCCTTTCCGGTCGGCTACGGCGTGGAGTTCGCGACCCTGCTCGACACGGTGTGGCGGCACGGTTTGGGCGCTGTGTCGCAGGTCGATCTCGGCCGCCGGGGCCACAGCCATCAGAACGTGCACGACCTCGGGGTGATGGCGACCGAGATCCTGTCGACCGCAACCAGACGGATGGACCGGGCCCGGCCACCGGCGCCGGTCGGCCTGAGTGCGGCTTGGGCGGAGCTGTATCAATACGACCGGAACACCCCCGGGTACTGGCGGGCGCGCGGCGTCCCGATCGCAGAACGGCCGCCCGCTATCAGCCTGGACGCCTATCGCGCCGGGCTCGGCGCGTGACCCTCAATCTGGGCCGGCACGCCTACTCCGATGGCGCGTTGCTGATCATGGCAATAGTCAATCGGACGCCCGATTCGTTCTACGACCGTGGTGCCACCTACGGGTTCGACCAAGCTGTGGACCGGGTGGCCGAGGTCGTCGCCCAGGGTGCGGAGATAGTCGACATCGGCGGCGTGAAGGCCGCTCCCGGTGACGAGGTCGACGCGGTCGAGGAGATTCGTCGGACGGTCGATTTCGTTGCGGCAGTCCGCTCGGCCTATCCGGATCTGGTCATCTCGGTCGACACCTGGCGGCACGAGGTAGCGCGCGAGGTATGCCGGGGCGGCGCGGATCTGCTCAACGACGCGTGGGGCGGCCATGACCCGCGGCTGGCCGAGGTGGCGGCCGAGTTCGATGCGGCTCTGGTGTGCACGCATGCCGGCGGCGTGGCACCCAGGACACGCCCGCACCGGATCAGCTACCCCGACGTGATGGTCGACATCATTTCCCGCACGGTGGGGCTGGCCGAACGGGCCGCCGCCATCGGGGTCGATCGAAGCAGGATCATGATCGATCCCGGCCACGATTTCGGCAAGAACACCTGGCATTCGCTGGAGGCGACCCGGCGGCTGTCGGAGATGGTGGACACCGGCTGGCCGGTGCTCGTGTCGCTGTCGAACAAGGATTTCATCGGGGAGACGCTCGACGTACCACTGGATGAGCGACTGCTGGGGACCCTGTCCACCACCGCGGTCTGTGCGTGGCAGGGGGCCAGCGTGTTTCGCGCGCACAACGTCGCCGAAACTCGCCAGGTGCTCGACATGGTGGCGGCCATCCGCGGCACCAATCCACCGCGCCGAGCGGTGCGGGGCCTGGCGTGAGCCGAGTTCTGGCCGCGGCTTCGGTGCCGAATCCACCCCTGCTGCTGCCCGGCCTGACCGGCGGGCCGGTGGCGGAGGTAGAGGCTTTGCGGTCAGCCTGTCTGGCGGCGATCGAAACGCTGGCGGGCGCCGAACCTGACCTGATCGTGCTGGTGGGAGGCGCCGGATCCGGTGAGCTCGACTCTCCCTTGAGCCTGCGCGTCGGACGCTCGCTGCTCGCCCAAGCCGGTCTCGAGCTGCCGATCGAGGCGGTGGGCATCCCGGCGGACGCGCCGGCTGAGGAGTGCCGGATCACCGGCGAGCGGGTTGCCGAGCACCGGGGCCGGGTTGGGCTCCTGGTGATGGCGGACGGGTCGGCCTGTCGCTCGCTGAAGGCACCGGGCTACCTGGATGAGCGGGCGGCGCCGTTCGACGCCATGCTCACCGAGGCTTTGCTGGCCAGGGACTGGGCGAGCATCGGCCGGCTGGACCAGCAACTCGCGGCGGAGTTGCTGGCGTCCGGCCGGGCGGCCTGGCAAGTCATGGCAGGAGCGCTGGCCACCGGGGAGTTGGCTGGTGAGGAGTACACACCGACCTGCCATTACCGCGATGATCCGTTCGGCGTCTGGTACCCGGTCCTGACCTTCTCCTGACCTTCTCCCGAGGCTCTTCTCCTGAGGCCCTTCTCCTGAGGCATTGTGCGGCCCGAAAGGTCGGCCTCAGTCGAGAATGCCGACCTTTCGGGCCGCACCATGCCGCAACTGGCCCTCGGCGGCGACGTAACCTGGGAGCAATCATGGCTACCAAACCATCCCCGGCGACCTCTCGGATCTCCGCTCGCCGTCCGGGCGCCCCCGACCAGCGCGAATCTGACCAGCGCGGATCTGACCAGCGCGCAGCTGACCCGCATGGATCGACCTACTGGTCGATCTGGCTGGTGGCCTTCGCGATAATCCTGGGGCTGGTCATGGCCGTGGTCCGGTTTCTCTCGCTTCCCGGATCCGCCGCGGGCACCGGAATGGTCGGTATGCATCACGAAGGCCCGGCGGCCGCGCTGCTCCGGATGGGTTCGGCCGGCGTCAGCGATCAGCTGCTCGGCTGGTCACTGGTCACCCGCTGGCAGCTTGATTCGATCGCGGTCGGCTTCGTCGTCCTGCTGGCTGCCGCCTACGCGAGTGCGTTGATCCGGGTGCGCCGCCGCCGGGCCTGGCCGATCGGACGGACAGCGTCCTTCTTCGCCGGACTGGGCTTCTGCATCTACGCCACCTGCGGCGGACCCGGTGTCTACGACATGGCGCTGTTCTCGGCCCACATGATCGGGCATCTCGCCTTCGTGATGGTGGCCCCCGCCCTGCTGATGGCCGGCCGGCCGATCGAGCTGGCCATCGAGGCGAGTTCGGACGCCCGGCGGCAAAGGTTGCTCGGCGTGTTGCACGGCCGGGTCTGGACCGTCCTGACGGCGCCGCCGGTCGCGTTGGCCAGCTACGCCGTTGTCATCGTCGGAAGCCATCTGACCGGGTTGATGGACACCATCATGGGCAACCCGTGGGCAGGCCAGCTGGAACATCTGGTGTACCTGGTGATCGGCTGCCAGTTCTTCCTGCTAGTGCTGGGTGATACGCCGGGCCGATGGCAACTGTCGACGCCGGCGCGCTGGTTGATGCTCGCCCTGTCCATGGCGGTGGACACCTTCGTCGGCATTGTGCTCATGATGAGCAACCGGCCGGTGGCGATGACGGTGGTCAACGGTCTGCAGGTAAACCCGCTGAGCGACACCCACACCGGCGGCGCGATCATGTGGTTCGGCGGGGACGGCATTATGGCGGCCATCATGATCGGCATGGTCCTGGGATGGCTGAATGATCCGGCCCGCCAGCGGCGCGACAACTCGGGATGGCTCGAGCAGGCGCGACGGGTTACTTTCGCCGAACGCACCGGCGGCAGTTCGGAGAACGTCGCCGACGACCTCAACTTCGACGACGAGGACGGCCGGCTCACCGCCTACAACGCGTGGCTGAGCAAGATCAACTCCGACCCCGAGCGGCACTGACGCGACCAGCCCGGGCGCGACAAGCCCCGACGCGACCAGCCCGGGCGCGACCAGCCCGGGCGCGACCAGCCCGGACGTCAGAGGCTCGGCATCACAGGCGGTAGTACCGACCCCGACGGTGGACCAGCGGGGCCGAATCGTCGGCGAATTCGGTGTGCTCGACCTGCAGGCTGACCTGGACACCCCAGCCGAGCGTTCGCGGCTCCTCCCCAGACAGCCGACAGCCGGCCCAGGTCGTGGCCGCGGCCAGCACCGGCCCCCATTCGGTATCGATCCACTCGTCGGCCGCGAACGGTCCACCTGGTGCGGGCGCCACATAACCGAAGATGTCCGCGAGCCTGCGATGCTCCCAGCCGAGCACGGTCACCACCCCGGCACGGGAGTGGCGCAACTGGTCCCAAAGGTCGGACAGCGGGTCGATTACCCCCAGAACGTAACCGGGTTCGCCGTCGGCGATGAGCATCGAGGACACGGTCAACCCGGCCCGTCCCCCGGCGTCGCCTGACGTCCACAATGTGACCGGGGAGGCAAGCCGACCGCGCAGCCGACGGATCGGGCTGCGCTCGGCCTCGGGCGGCAGGAACGGATGGTCATCGGAGATGCTCACCCGCTCAGTGTCTCAAGCCTGATGCGCGCCTGCCGCTGGGTTCGACCGGCTGCCCATCGATGCCTGCGAACACCTCCTCGACTCCTCAGACGACGCTGAAGGTTGCCTTCAGATCCGCGGCGGAACTGGTCCCGGCATAGACCTCGATCTGACCGGTCTCGACCAGGAATCGGGCCTGGTTGTCGTAGAACCCCACGTCGTCGGTGCCGAGGGTGAACGTCACGGTCCTGGTCTGGCCCGCGGTGAGGGTCACCCGGTTGAAGCCCCGCAGTCGCCGTACCGGCTGAGCGATGCTGGCGACCGGGTCGTGGATGTACAACTGGACCACCTCATCGCCTTCCCGGTCGCCGGTGTTGCGGACGTCCACCCGGACGGTGATCCTCCCGCCCTGCCGGCTGAGCTTGGTCGAACTGAGCTGGATATTGCTGACGGTGAACGTCGTGTAGCTCAGACCGAATCCGAACTCGTATAGCGGGCCGCTGGGTAGATCCAGGTACTTCGAGGTGTACTTGTTGTTGGGATCGGCAGGTCGTCCGGTGTTCTGGTGGTTGTAGTAGATCGGGATCTGGCCGACGGCCCGCGGGAACGACACCGGCAACTTGCCGCCGGGATTGACCTGGCCGAACAGCACATCGGCGACGGCGCTACCGGCTTCCACGCCGGGTGCCCAGGCTTCCAGGATGGCGGTCGCGGTGTCGTGGGTGGACTGCAGTGTCAATGGCCGGCCATTGAACAGTACGACGGCCACCGGCCGCTTGGTCGCGACGATGGCGGCGAGCAGTTGTTCCTGCACGCCGGGCAGGCCGATGTTGCTGCGGGCCGATGCCTCACCGCTCATGGCTGCACTCTCGCCCAAGGCCAGCACGACGACGTCGGCCTTCTGGGCCAGGCTCACGGCGGCGGCAAACCCGGAGGAGTCCGCTGAGTCGATGTCACAACCGGGCGCGGTGGTCACGCTGGCTCCGGCGGCGGTGATGCCCTCGACCACTGTGACCGGCGGGGTGGTGTTGGCTCCGGTACCGAGGCCGGACCAGGTGCCGTTCAGGTCAAACGTCGCGGTGGCCAGTGGTCCGATCACGGCCACGTTCGCGGTTCGCTTCAGGGGCAGCAGGGCATTGTCGTTCTTCAGCAACACCATGCAACGGCTGCCGGCGGCCCGGGCCTTGGCCCGAGCGGTGGCGGACACGCTCGTCACCTCACCGGCCTCGTCGACGTACGGGTGCTCGAACAGCCCGAGTGCGAACTTGACCCGGAGGATTCGGCGGACCGCGTCGTCGATCTCCGACTGGCGGATTCGCCCTTGTGCCAGCAGCTGTTTGCCGGTGTCCACGTAGTTGGTCGACACCATCTCCATGTCAACCCCGGCGTTGATGCCCGCGGCGGCAGCGTCGGCGCCGTTGCCGGCGACGCCGTGCATGATCAGCTCCTGGATGCCGGTGTAGTCGCTGACCACGAAGCCATCGAAGTCGTAGTGGTCCTTGAGGACATCTCGCAGGGTGTACCGGTTCGCGTGTGCAGGCACGCCGGCGACGGTGTTGAAGGCCGCCATCACCGTGGCAATGCCGGCCTCGACCGCTGCCTTGAACGGCGGCAGGTAGTGGTTGTGCAATTCCTGGATCGAGACATCGACAGTGTTGTAGTCCCGTCCGCCCTCCGCACCGCCGTAGGCCACGTAGTGCTTGGCGCAGGCGGCCAGCTTGGTGCCGGCCGAGTAATCCTCGCCCTGATAGCCGTGGACCTTCGCGACCGCAAACTGGCTTGCCAGGTACGGATCCTCGCCGTCCCCCTCGGCGATCCGTCCCCAGCGCGGCTCATGGGTCACGTCCATCATCGGGGCATAGGTCCACGTGATGCCGCTGCGGCGGGCTTCAGCTGCGGACACGGTCGCGTCGGTCTCGGCCACCGACGGGTCGAAACTAGACGCCTGCCCGAGTGGGATCGGGAAGTTGGTGGTGTAGCCGTGGATCACATCGAGACCGAAGATCAACGGGATACCGAGCCGGGTCTGCTCCACTGCGATCTTCTGCAGGGCATTGAGCTTTGCCGCGCCCACCACGGAAAAAACACCTCCGCACGGTGTCTTGGCCAGCGCCTGTTTGGCCAGATCCTCCGTGTTGACCAGCTGCAATTGGCCCAGCTTCTCCGCCAGGCTCATGCGTTTCAAGAGCTGCGAGACCCGCTGTTCGAGCTTGCCCTGCCTGGCCCGATGAGCGTTGCTGCCGGCCGGCGTTCCGGTGGTAGCGGTGGCGGCTGGTGCGGTGAGCACTCCCGCTGACAGGGCAGTTCCGAGGACGGCGGTTCCGCCGAGTCCGGCCAGAGCCGCGCGACGTGAGACGGTGTGATCGGTCATCGTTGACTCCTCAGGGCGTGACGCGGGTCCCTGGATTCAGGTCCGCTTCTCCGCGTCCGAACTTGCCACCGTGGCGGTAAAGGTCGGGTAACACCTTGATCAACTGCCCCATATTCCTGGGTTGCGGGCCGACAACGCTATCGGCGACGCTGGTTCGCGGATCCATAACTGGGGCTTAGACTGCAGGGCGAAGTTCGTGAAAGTTTTCACTAAGTCGCGCAGTAGAGCCTGGTGTGCCAGCAAGGAGGTCGGAGAATGACCGCAGTCGCCGATGCCGACCGCGCGACCAGTCCCGGTCTGGTTCCCGAAGACAAGAAGTACGACGCGGACGTCATCGTCATCGGAGCCGGTCCTTCCGGGTCTGCCGCCGCCTACTGGCTGGCTACTGCGGGACTCGACGTCCTGCTGCTGGAGAAGACCACGTTTCCGCGCGAGAAGGTATGCGGCGACGGGCTTACGCCGCGAGGCACCCGGGCCCTGGTCGATATGGGCATCGACGTCAGCCAGGAGGCCGGCTGGTTGCACAACAAGGGCCTTCGGGTAATCGGCGGCGGACTGCGCCTTGAACTCGACTGGCCCGAACTGGCCTCGTTCCCCTCCTACGGGCTGGTCCGGCCCAGGGCCGATCTCGATCACCTTCTCGTTCAACAGGCTGTGAAAGCCGGCGCCCGGTTGCACGAGCAGACCAGCGTCACCGGTCCGGTCATGAACAGCCAGGGCCGGGTCGAAGGGGTCACCGCGGTATCGCGTCACGCCGAGGCCCGGACGGACAAGACCGAGATCACCTACCGCGCCCCGCTCGTGCTTGCTTGTGACGGTGTCTCCGGTCGGTTCGGCCTCGCTCTCGGGCACCAGCGCAACGACAAGCGGCCAATGGGCGTAGCCGTCCGGCGCTACTACAACAGTCCCCGGACCAACGACGATTACCTCGAGTCCTGGCTCGAACTCTGGGACGGTCCGCCCGGGGCGGACGACGCCAAGCTACTGCCGGGCTACGGCTGGATCTTCGGGATGGGTGATGGCACGTCGAACGTCGGACTAGGTGTCCTGAATTCCTCGGCCGGCTTCCAGAAGACCAACTACCGCGAACTGCTGACCCGCTGGCTGGACCACACACCTGAGGAATGGGGGTTCCGGGAGGAGAACGCGATCGGTACCACCCAGGGCGCCGGCCTGCCGATGGGGTTCAACCGCACCCCGCACTATCAGAACGGCGTGCTGCTAGTCGGCGATTCCGGTGGCTCGGTCAACCCGTTCAACGGTGAGGGCATCCCGTACGCCATGGAATCCGGCAAGTTCGCGGCCGAGGCTGTCATCCAGGCGCTGGCCAGGCCGGCAGGTCCGTCACGCGAGCGTGCTTTGCACGGCTACCCCGCCGCAATGGCCGCCGAATGGGGCGCCTATTACCGTCTCGGTGGCGTGTTCGTGAAGTTGATCGGCAATCCCGCGGTGATGCGGGCCTGCACCCGGCACGGTCTGCCGCACCCCCGGTTGATGAAGTTCGTCCTGAAGCTGTTGGCCAACCTGAGCGATCCGCGCGACGGCGACGCCAGTGACCGCATAATCACGGCGCTTACCAGGATCACCCCGGCGCTGAAGTAGCGATCTCGATACCACCCGAGCACCTTAGTAAGGTAGGCCTAAGAAATGTGAGTTGTATGGAGCCGACTAGCCTGGCGGAGGCCCGTCGAGGGCGTCCATTTAGGGCGTTCGGACGGGCCGGAAGAACCCGGAACCATGCTCGCTGAGAACCGAGTCGAGCACCCGTGGATGCAGCGGTTAGCAGCGCACGAACGACGACGAGAGAACTAAGAAGGGAAGCTGGGTCACCATGCTTGCGCCGTACCTGCCGATCGTGATCCTGTTCGCGTTGGCGCTCGGTTTCGCAGTCTTCTCCGCCGTGATCGCGACCGTCACCGGACCGAAGCGGTACAACAAAGCGAAATTGGACTTCTACGAGTGCGGTATCGAGCCGACGCCGATGTCATCCGGCCCCAACCGCTTCCCGATCAAGTACTTCCTGACGGCGATGCTGTTCATCGTCTTCGACATCGAAATCATCTTCTTGTATCCGTACGCGGTCGCCAACCGGGTGCTCGGCATCTTCGGCCTGGTCGAGATCTTCTTCTTCATCGGCACCGTGTTCATCGCCTACGCCTACGTGTGGCGCCGCGGCGGACTGGACTGGGACTAGTCCGGACATGAATCGTCACTACAGATTGGCCCGCTGACATGGGTTTGGAAGAGAAACTCCCCGACGGCATCCTCTTGGCCAGCGTCGAAGGCCTGGTCAACTGGACGCGCAAGTCCTCACTCTGGCCGGTGACCTTCGGGCTCGCTTGTTGCGCCATCGAGATGATGACCTTCGGCGCCCCGCGGTTCGACTCGGCCCGCTTCGGCATGGAGGTTTTCCGGCCATCGCCACGGCAGGCCGACCTGATGATCGTGGCCGGCCGGGTCAGCCAGAAGATGGCACCCGTGGTGCGCCAGATCTATGACCAGATGGCCGAACCGCGCTGGGTGATCGCGATGGGCGTCTGCGCCTCCTCCGGCGGGATGTTCAACAACTACGCCATCGTCCAGGGGGTGGACCACATCATCCCCGTCGACATGTACCTGCCGGGCTGCCCGCCGCGGCCGGAGATGCTGATCGACGCCATCCTGAAACTGCACCACAAGATCTCGAACGAGCCGCTGGGACCCAAGCGTGCCGCGAAGCTCGCCGGACAGAAGGTGGAACTCGTCCCTTCGAGCCAGAAGTTCGCGAAGGTTCGCCACGGAGCGAGCGAGGAGGCGGGAAATGACTGAGCCGGGCGATCGCGAGACCGAACTGGCCAAGATCGAGGGTGCGCTGCCCGCTGGCCAACAACGCCCCGGCATGTTCGGCGTCACCGGGTCCGGTGATACCTCGGGTTTCTCGGGACTGCAGCGCCAGCCGTGGGTGGAGTTGCCAGCCGAACGGCCCTACGGCGGGTACTTCGACGAGGTGGTCGACGCGCTACAGGCCGCATACCCGAGCTACGAGGACGCCGTGCTCAAGGTCGTCGTGGACCGCGGTGAGCTGACCCTGCATATCCGCCGCGAACACCTGCTGGGTATCGCCCAGACCTTGCGGGACGACGAGTCGCTGCGGTTCGAACTGCTGTCCTCGGTGTCCGGGGTGGACTATCTGGTGCGCGAGGGCGCGGCCGGCGAGCGGCTGCACTCGGTCTACCACCTGACGTCGATGACCTATCGTCGCCGGATCCGCCTCGAGGTGTCCGTAACCGACCTCGATCCGCACGTTCCGTCGGTGGTGGGGATCTACCCGACCGCCGACTGGCAGGAACGCGAGACCTGGGACATGTTCGGCATCGTCTACGACGGGCACCCGGCGTTGACCCGCATTCTGATGCCGGACGACTGGGACGGTTTCCCGCAGCGCAAGGACTATGCGCTCGGCGGCGTCGACGTCGAATACAAGGACGGCGCCAGCATCCCGGCGCCGGACGAGAGGCGGGTGTACCGGTGACCGATCAGTTCACGGATTCCTACGCGAGAGCGCGCAACACCACCGAAGGCAAGGTTTACAACGTCGCCGGCGGCGGTGACTGGGACGACGTCTTCGGCAGCGATCCGCTGCATGAGGAGCGGCTGGTCATCAACATGGGCCCGCAGCATCCCTCCACCCACGGGGTGCTCCGGCTCGTCCTGGAGATCGAGGGTGAATCGGTCACCGACGTCAGGCTGGTCGTCGGGTACCTGCACACCGGCATCGAGAAGACCACCGAATTCCGTAACTGGACGCAGGGAACCACGCTCGTCACGCGGTGTGATTACCTGTCGCCGCTCTTCAACGAGACCGTCTTCTGCATGGCCGTGGAGAAGCTGCTCGGTACGGTCGTGCCCGAGCGGGCTGAGCTGATCCGGGTGCTGATGATGGAGATCAACCGGATCTCCTCCCACTGGGTGTGGCTGGCCACCGGAGGCATGGAACTCGGGGCGCTGACCGCGATGACGAACGGCTTCCGGGCCCGCGAACGCTGCCTGGACATTCTCGAGATGATCACGGGCCTGCGGATGAACCACGCCTTCATCCGTCCGGGCGGGGTGGCCCAGGATCTGCCGGAGGGTTCGGTCGAGAAGATCCGGGACTGGATCAAGGAGATGGACAAGGAGATCAGCGGCGTCGACAAGCTGCTGCGCGGCCAGGCCATCTGGGT
>JAVEET010000277.1 GCA_030840295.1 Pseudonocardiales bacterium | reverse complement strand
GTCACCGCTGGTGTCGCTGGGACGGATCTTTTCGGTCAACACCCCGAAGACCGGGCCGTCGTCGAGTCCGGGCCCGATCAGGAACGTGGACGCGCCGGTGTAGTCGTCGCCGTGCAACAAGGCGTGCTGCACCGGGGCCGCCCCGCGCCACGCCGGCAGCAGCGAGAAATGCAGATTCACCCACCCGTAACGGGGCAAACTCAGAGCCGGCTCGCGAAGTAACGCGCCGTAGGCGACGACCGGACACACATCGATCTCCAGTTCGGCCGCGGCGGCAACGAAGTCCGGGTCGGACGGTTTGGAGGGGGCGAAGACCGCGATGTCGTGCTCGCGAGCTAGTTCGGCCACCGGTGACGGCCGCAGCGCTCGACCGCGGCCGCTGGCGGCATCGGGCCGGGTCAGGACGCCGACGACCTCATGGACCGGATGCGCTACCAGGGCCTTCAGGGAGGGCAGCGCGACCTCGGGTGTACCGGCAAAGAGCAGTCTCACCGACGTAGGCCGAACGGATCATTCTCGGCCGGAGCGTTGCGCATCGGCACGTTCGGGCCATACGGGCCGCCGCCGTGCGGACTCGCCTTGATCATCGGCGTGGACAGACCAGCCCAGTCCGCGTTGCGAATCTCCGCCATCGCGGCCCGACGGGTCTCCGGATCGAGCCGGTCTACGAACAGCACCCCGTCGAGATGGTCGGTTTCGTGTTGGATGCAGCGGGCCAATCGGGAGGTGCCTTCGATACTGATCGGATCGCCGTACATGTTCTGCCCGTGGGCGACCACATGCTCATGGCGACGGCAGTCCCAGGACAGGCCAGGGATGGACAGGCAGCCCTCGGGTCCGTCCTGCATCTCACCGTCCGGGAAGTGCAGCACCGGGTTGACGAGATGACCCTGCTCTTCGTCGCTGACCCGATAGGTGAACACCCGCAGACCCACACCGAGTTGCGGTGCCGCCAGTCCGGCACCCGGAGCATCGACCATCGTCTCGGTCAGATCGGCGACCAGCCGGTGCAGTTCCCGGTCGAAGACGGTGACTGGTTCGGCGGGAGTCCGCAGCACGGGGTCGCCGAACAGTCGGATGGGAAGCACGGTCACAGGTCCAGTGTATGGAAGGCCACTTTGCGGACCGACAGCGCTTTAGTTAGGATGGCTAACGAACGAAAGGGGCCGCTTCGTGCCACTCACCGCCGCCCATGACCGCCGGATCGCGCTCTCGGTCACCACCGTCGGCATCCTCGCTGCGACGCTCAACTCCTCCATCCTGCTGATCTCGCTTCCCGCCATCTTCTCGGGACTCGGTCTCAACCCGCTGGCCCCCGCCAACATCTCCTACCTGTTGTGGATGTTGATGGGGTACCTCCTGGTGACGGCGGTGCTGGTCGTGACCTTCGGCCGGCTCGGTGATCAATACGGTCGTGCCCGGCTGTTCAACCTCGGCTTCGCTATCTTCACGGTCGCATCGGTGGCATGTGCACTGGTGCCGAACACCGGCTCAGCCGGGGCGCTCGAGTTGATCTCGCTGCGCGTCTTGCAGGGTGTCGGCGGTGCGATGCTGACAGCCAACTCCACCGCGATCATCACCGATGCCTTCCCAGCGGACCGACGTGGCTTCGCACTCGGCGTCAACCAGGTCGCCGCGATCGGCGGTTCGTTCCTGGGACTGATCATCGGCGGCCTGCTATCGCAGTGGCATTGGCGAGCAGTCTTCTGGGTCAGCGTGCCGATCGGGATCTGGGGAACCTGGATGGGCTACCGGACCCTGCGCGACCAGCCCCGGGACCGCCAGAGCAAGGTGGCCATCGACTGGTGGGGCAACCTGACCTTCGGCGTTGGCCTGATCGCGATCCTGGTGGCGATCACCTACGGGCTGCAGCCCTACGGCGGGCACACCATGGGCTGGTCCTCCCCGATGGTCCTGCTCGGCCTCATCGGTGGTGCCGTCCTGCTGATCGCATTCGGCGTCATCGAGACCCGGGTCGCCGACCCGATGATGGACCTCAGACTATTCCGGATCCGCGCGTTCGCCGCAGGTCAGACGGTGAACTTCCTGGTGTCCATGGCACGAGGTGGCTTGCAGTTCATGCTCATCATCTGGCTGCAGGGCATCTGGTTGCCGCTGCACGGGTACAACTTCGCCAATACTCCGCTGTGGGCGGGCATCTATATGTTGCCGCTGACCATCGGCTTCCTGGTCGCTGGTCCGGCCTCCGGCGCACTTTCGGATCGGTTCGGTGCGCGGGCCTTCTCGACCGGAGGTCTGCTGCTCACGGCCGCAACCTTCGGCGGGCTGATCGCCATCCCGGCCAACTTCAACTATGTCGTGTTCGCGATCCTGCTCGCCCTGAACGGTATCGGTATGGGCTTGGTGGCCGCACCGAACTCGGCCGCGATCATGAACGCAGTCCCCGCCAACGAGCGAGGCGCGGCCTCCGGTATCCGAGCGACCGGTATGAACGCCGGCATGGTGCTGTCGATGGGTGGCTTCTTCACCCTGATGGCCATCGGCCTGGCCAGTCGGCTACCGGCGTCGATGTACGACGGGCTGACCAGGTTGGGTATCAATCCGGCCGCAGCCAACAGCATCTCGCACACTCCCCCGGTCGGCACGCTGTTCGCGGCCTTCCTCGGTGACAACCCGATCAAGGCCCTGGTTTCCCAGGTGGATCCGCAGCAGTTGCGACCAGGATCCGGCGTCGACGTAGCCACTCTGACTGGACGCGAGTTCTTCCCGCACCTGATCTCGGACCCCTTCCGGCACGGGCTGGCCATCGCTTTCGGCGCCTCGATCGTCATGCTGCTGATTGCCGCTGTGGCCTCACTGATGCGCGGCGAACGCTTCGTCCATGGCGAGACCGGGATGCCCGCGGGCGCCGGCCCGGACCACCGCTCCGACTCGGACAGCCCCTCCGACTCGGACAGCCCCTCCGACTCGAACAGCCAAGCCGATAGGCCGCGCCACGAAACCGTTGTCGAGGCTATGGCTCGTGAGGGTGCCGCCCTCGACGGCATTCCCGGCCAGGACGTCGCCTATGAGGATGCGCTCGCCGAGCAGGGCGCGTCACACCCGCGACCGTAGGGCGCTTGCGACCTCGAGAGGTTGGGCGCCTCAGAACAGTTCGAGCGGGTCAAGATCGATCCGGACCGGCCCGCCGGACTTGCGAGCGGACCGGATCGCCGCGGCCGCATGCAGGGCCTCGGCCAGGGCTACCCCAGCTGGCCTGGGTACCCGGAGCAGAGTGCGGATCTGCTCGCCCTGGCCGTCGCCGCCGGCTTGGGCCCGCGACGCCTTCGACGGTGTGACCGGGACGGCCCCCAGCTCCTCCGCCGTAGCCGGCAGATGGGCCAGGGCGAGCAACTCGGCGATGTCGGCCGGCGAGCCGGTCAGCGAGGCCAGCCGCGCTACCGGTGGGAATCCGAGTTCGGTCCGATCGGCGAGTTCCCGCTCGGCGTGGCCGGCCGGATCCCAGCGGACCAGCGCCTGAACGGCGGCCAGGCCCGCGTCAGCGCCGATCACGACCTGTCCGTCACAGGCGACCAGGGCCGCTGCATTGCACCAGCGGCGCACTGTCTCCTCCGCGGCCCGCAGATCGGCCCGCGACAACAGCGACCAACCGTCCAGCAGCAGGGCTGCACCATAGCCACCGGATACCACCGGCTCGGCTCCAGGCGTGGCGATGACCACCGAGGGACCCTCCGCGATCTCGGCGAGGATCTGATCACCCGCACTGGTGCGGGTCACCACACCGGGAAACGCCCGGCCGATCTCCTCCGCGGTGCGGGTGGCACCGATCACCACCGCCCGCATCCGGGTGCCCTGGCACGCCGGGCACCGCCACTGGTGGGCCGACCGCCCGCACCAACGACACACCGGCAGCCCGGTACCGGACGAGGTGGCCAGCGGCCCGTGGCAATGCTCGCATCGGGCCGGCGTCCGGTCGTTGACACAGGCGAGCGCGGGCAGATAGCCACGACGGGGCACCTGGACGAGAACCGGTCGGTTCCCGGCCAGCGACTCGCGCGCCGCGCGGAAGGCCAGCGCGGGTAACCGAGCGCTGCGGGCGGCCGGATCACGTTCCAATTCGAAGTCGTCGCCCAGGGCGCTGATCCGCGGCGAGGCCTGCCGGATGATGCCGCGATCGGCGACGATGTGCTGCGCCCATCCGGACTGCAGCAGCAGCGCCGACTCGGCCGTCTGGGCGAAGCCGGCGACCAGCAGCGCCGAGCCGGTTGCCGAGGACCGGAGTACGGCGACATCGCGCGCGTGCGGATACGGGGCACGCGGCTCGGCATGCAGATCGTCGCCGTCATCGTGGATGACGACCAATCCGAGGTCCGACACCGGAGCGAACACGGCCGAACGGTTACCGATGACCGCGCGTACCGCACCTCGACGGACCGCCAGCCAGCGCTTGTAGCGGGCCTCCGGGCCGAGGTCGGCCGAGAGCACGACATGACTGTTGGCCGGCAGTACGGCGGACAACGCGGCGTCCAGCCGAGCGGTGTCACGCGCGTCCGGCACGGCGACGATGGCGCCGCGGCCGGCCGCCAGGCATGCCTGAACCGCCTCAGCGATCCGAGCCGGCCAGTCCTCGCCGGGCAATGCGTTCCAGACCGCGCGGGCGGCGCGGCCATCCGCAACGGCGGCTAGAAAAGCCGGCCCGGCGCGGTAACGCGACCAACCCTCGGGATTCGGCGGGTTGACCGGACCACCGGGCTCGGCTCGGACCGCGGACTCAGCACGGGCATGCCGCGGTGGCACCCCGAGCCGCACGACGTCGGCGAAGGTGCCGGCCCAGCGGTCGGCCACCGAACGGAACAGTGCCGCCGTCTCCCGGGTCAGGATGGGTTCCTCGCCCACACCGCGTTCGAGGTAGGACAGCCGGCCGTCGTGCGCGCTGGCCTCGGTCCTGTCCAGCACCCAGGCGTCCACCAGGCGGCCGGCGAACCGAACCCGCACCCGGGAGCCCGGGACAACGATCTGATCCAGCTCCGCGGGAACGAGGTAGTCGAAAGGCCGGTCCAGATGTGGCAATGGGGAGTCGACGGCGACGTGAGCGACCGGTAGCGTCCCGGCAGCCTGTCGGGACGGCCCGGTCGCAGTCGTGGTCACTCGATATGCCTACCAGTCGGCGGCGACCGTTCTGGCCGAGGTACGCGAAACCCCGCTGAGTTGCGCCAGCTCTGGCGTAACTCAGCGGGGTTGGGCGTAACTGAGCGAAGGGTGGGCCTGCCTCAGCTGTTGGCCAGCTTGGCCAGCTGCTCGGCGCGGTCGGTGCGCTCCCACGTGAAGTCGGCGTTCTCGCGGCCGAAGTGACCGTAGGCGGCCGTGGCCTGGTAGATCGGGCGCTTGAGATCGAGGTCACGGATGATGGCGCCCGGACGCAGGTCGAAGGTCTCGTTGATCGCATCGATGATCTTGTCGACCGGCACGGTCTCGGTGCCGAAAGTCTCCACGAACAGGCCTACCGGTTCGGCCTTGCCGATGGCGTAGGCCACCTGGACCTCGACCCGTCGGGCCAGTTTGGCCGCTACCACGTTCTTGGCAACCCAGCGCAGGGCATACGCAGCTGAGCGGTCCACCTTCGACGGATCCTTGCCGGAGAACGCGCCGCCTCCGTGTCGTGCCATGCCGCCGTAGGTGTCGACGATGATCTTGCGGCCGGTGAGGCCGGCATCACCCATCGGACCACCGATGACGAACCGGCCGGTCGGGTTGACAAGCAACCGGTAACCCTCGGTCTCGATGCCGAGGCCCTCGAGAACCGGCTTGACCACGTGCTCTTCGATGTCCGGCTTCAACAGGGTGTCGAGGTCGATGTCGTCGGCGTGCTGGCTCGACACGACGACGGTGTCCAGTCGAATCGGCTTGTCGTGGAAGTACTCGATGGTGACCTGGGTCTTCCCGTCCGGACGCAGGTACGGCACGGTCCCGTTCTTGCGGACCTCGGTGAGCTTCTCGGCCAACCGGTGGGCCAGCCAGATCGGCAGCGGCATCATTTCGGGAGTCTCGTCGGAGGCATAGCCGAACATCAGACCCTGGTCGCCGGCGCCCTGAGCGGCGATGGCGTCCTCGATGTTGTTCGCACCTTCGACCCGGGATTCGTAGGACGTGTCCACGCCCTGCGCGATGTCGGCCGACTGGGCACCGATCGACACGCTCACGCCGCAGGACTCACCGTCGAAGCCCTTGCGCGAGGAGTCGTAGCCGATGCCGAGAATGGTCTTGCGGACGATCGCGGGGATATCGGCATAGGCCGAAGTGGTCACCTCGCCCGCGATGTGTACCTGACCGGTGGTGATCATGGTCTCGACGGCGACCCGGCTGGCCGGGTCCTGAGACAGCAAGGCGTCGAGAATGCCGTCCGAGATCTGGTCGGCGATCTTGTCGGGATGACCTTCGGTGACAGATTCCGAGGTGAAGAGGCGGCGGGTCACGAATAGCTCCTGGTTCTCTGAGTTGGCGGGCAAAGTCTAGCGGTCGAGTCGGGAAATCACGGAATCGAGGATCGCCGAGGCCAGCACGGTCTTGGGACCGAGCGGCACCTCACGCTCGGAACCGTCCGCGCCGAGAATGACCGCGGCGTTGTCGGGCTGGCCGAACGCCTTGACATCGGACACGGCGTTGACGACCAGGAAGTCACATCCCTTTCGGACCAGCTTGTCCCGGCCGTGCTCCAGCACGCCGGCACTGTCGTCACCGGTTTCAGCCGCGAAGCCCACCAGGACGGCATCCAACTCGCCGGAGCTGCGGGCAGCGACCAGTTCCGCGAGCACGTCGGGATTGCGGACCAAAGTCACCGGTGCGGGCTCGGCGTCGGTTTTCTTGATCTTGTGGGGTGCGAGCACGGCCGGGCGGAAATCGGCGACCGCGGCGGCCATGACGACCACGTCGGCGTTCTTGGCGGCGGCGTGGGTGGCCTCGCGCAACTGTTCGGCACTCACCACGCGGATCACCTCCGAGCCGGCTGGTGCCGGCAGATCGACGTTGGCCGCGACGACCGTTACCTGGGCTCCCCGGGCCGCGGCGACCGTGGCCAGGTCGAAGCCTTGCTTGCCGGAGGATCGATTGCCGAGGAACCGCACCGGGTCCAGGGCCTCACGGGTACCTCCGGCCGTGATCACCACATGCCGGCCGACCAGATCGGCCGGCAGCGAGATACCCCGGTGGAGCAGCAGTTCGGCGATCCGGGCGATCTCGGCCGGCTCGGGCAGCCGGCCCTTGCCGGTGTCGACACCGGTCAGCCGGCCGATGGCCGGTTCCAGCACCGTGGTCGAACGCCGGCGCAGGGTCGCGACGTTGTCCCGCGTCGCGGGGTGCTCCCACATCTCGGTGTGCATGGCCGGCACGAACAACACCGGGCATCGTGCGGTCAGCAGGGCGTTGGTGAGCAGATCGTCGGCCAGGCCGTGCGCCGCCTTGGCCAGCAGGTCGGCGGTAGCGGGTGCAACCACGACCAGATCCGCTTCGCGGCCGATCCGGACGTGCGGTACATCGTGGGCGTCCGACCAAACATCAGTCGCCACCGGATGGTGGGACAGCGCGGCCCAGGTCGCTTCTCCCACGAACTTGAGAGCCGAACTGGTCGGGACGACAGTCACGTGGTGGCCAGCCTCGACCAGGTGGCGGAGCAGATCCGCGACCTTGTAGGCCGCGATACCTCCGCCGACACCGAGCACGATGTGTTTTGGCGCAGCGGCAGCCGATGCCACGGCGGCCACGGCACCGGGTGCGGAATCAGGCTCGGAGCCGGCCACGGTCACCGATAAGCCGAACCGACTCAGGCCTCGGAAGGCTTGAACTCGATGAGGTCGGCGTTGATCTCGCGCAGAGCGATCGACAGCGCCTTCTCCTGCGGAGCGGTCTCCACCATCGGTCCGACGTACTCGAGCAAGCCCTCGCCCAACTGGCTGTAGTAGGCATTGATCTGGCGCGCACGCTTGGCGGCAACGATCACGAGGGCGTACTTCGAACCCGTACGGTCGAGCAGTTCATCGATGGGCGGGTTGGTGATGCCTTCGGGGGTGGAAGCAATTCCGGTCACGCGGGGCCTCGAGTTTCGATCGATACGGTCAGCTTTCCGCGACACGCGCGCCGGCAACGACTCATATTTCTGTGCCGGAGGCAGCAAGGCGGAAGGCAAATTCGATCAATCCTACCAAGTAACGCCCGTTCCTCCCCACCAGCGAGCGCTTCCTGGGGTCCGGGTCGCACGCGTTGCCACGAAATGTGATGGAGGTTACCCGGATGTGAGCGGTCGCACCGCTACTGTCCGTTCGAGCCGTATTACCGACGCGCACCGGCTGGGGACGCACACCGGCTGGGGACGCACACCGATTACGGACGCAACCAAACACCTCGGAGGCAGACGCTGATGGCTCTGAAGATCGCCGTCGCGCGTGAAACTGCTGCGGGCGAACGTCGGGTCGCATTGGACCCGGATGCCGTCAGCCGGGTACGCGCGCTCGGCGCGGAGGTACTCATCGAAACCGGAGCCGGTCAGGCGGGCTGGTTCAGTGACCAGGCTTACGCCTCGGCCGGAGCCAGGGTGCTCGACCGGGCGACGGTGCTGGCCGAGGCCGACGTGCTCCTCTCGGTCATGCGGCCAGCTCCTGACGTCCTCAAAGCCCTGCGTCCCGGCCAGACGGTGATCGGCCTGCTCGCTCCGCTGACCAATCCGAAGTTGATCCGGACGTTGGCCGACAAGGGCGTGACGGCCATCAGCCTGGACGGGCTACCCCGGACCCTGAGCCGGGCCCAGGGCATGGACGCGTTGAGCTCGCAGGCCAACGTTGCGGGCTACCGGGCGGTGCTGCTGGCCGCTAGCCACTTCGGCCGCTTCTTCCCGTTACTGATCACCGCTGCCGGAACCTCGAAACCGGCCAGCGTGCTCGTGCTGGGCGCCGGCGTGGCCGGTCTGCAGGCCATCGGCACAGCCAGACGACTGGGCGCCGTGGTCAGTGGCTATGACGTCCGGCCGGCCGCACGGGAGGAAGTGCAGTCACTCGGGGCCAAGTTCGTCGAGCTGACCACCTCGATCGCCGCATCCGGCGAGGGTGGCTACGCGCGGGAGCTGACGTCGGCAGAACGCGATGCCCAGCAGGCCGAACTGAGCGCCCACATTTCCAGGCAGGACATTGTGATCACTACCGCTCAAGTACCGGGCCGCACCCCGCCATTGCTGGTCACGGCCGAGGCCGTCGCGGCCATGGGACCCGGCTCGGTCATCGTGGACATGGCCGCGAGCGAACTCGGTGGCAACGTCGCCGGGTCGGTGGCCGGAGAGACCATCGTGACCCCGAACGGAGTGACCGTCATCGGCGCACCCAATCTGCCGTCCGACATGGCCACCAGCGCCTCCCAGACCTACGCGCGCAACATCAGCGCGCTGCTCAAACACCTGATCGGAGAGGGCGGTGCGCTCGAGGTGGATCTGACCGATGAGATCACCCAGGGCGTGGTTGTCACCCAAGCCGGGCAGGTCGTCCACGCCGCGACCGCCGCAGCCCTCGGAGGTTCGGCATGACCCAGGGGTTCGTAGGCGATCTGACCATCTTCGTGCTCGCCCTGTTGGTCGGGTTCGAGGTCATCAGCAAGGTGCCGGCCACCCTGCATACACCCTTGATGTCCGGAGCGAACTCGATCCACGGCGTCGTGCTGGTCGGTGTGGTGATTCTGTCCTCGTTCGTGAGCGGCCCACTGGGTTACGTTCTGACCTTCGTCGCCGCCGCCTTCGGTGCGGCCAACGTGGTCGGCGGTTACGCGGTGACCGACCGGATGCTGCAGATGTTCCGCAAGCGTCCGGTACCCGCCGAACGGCCGGTCGAACGGCCCGCCGACGGATCGCCGAGCCAGGGCGCTGAGCCGCGATGACGGTGCAGGACGGCGTCCGGCTGGCATCACTGTTCGGCGCGGCGTGTTTCGTGCTCGGCCTGCACATGATGAACTCACCTGCCACCGCGCGTCGCGGCAACCAGCTGTCCGCCTTCGGCATGCTGGTCGCGGTGATCGCGGTGCTGGTGCAGGTCAGCCACGGCGGCACGATGAACGCCACTCGCTGGCTGGTACTCGCGTGCGGTGCCCTGATCGGCGGCGCGGTGGGGCTGTACTCGGCCCGCTCGGTGGCGATGACGTCGATGCCGCAACTGGTGAGCCTGTTCAACGCAGTGGGTGGCGGGGCGGCAGCTCTTATCGCGGTGGCCGATTACCACCACGACACGCACCTTTCCGGCGGCGTGGCCACGGCCTCGGTACTCGATGTGTTGATCGGTTGCATCACGTTCTCCGGTTCGCTGGTCGCGGCAGCGAAGCTGCAGGGCTATTTCAGCCAACCGGTGACGTTTCCGGGTGCCAAGGCGGTATCGGCCATTCTGGCGCTGGCCTCGGTCGCCGCCGGCATCGATGTGATCGCCGGTGCGCACAACATCTGGATCCTGGTCATCGTGGTCTTAGCGGCCACCGGTATCGGCATCCTGATGGTGTTGCCGATCGGTGGGGCTGACATGCCGGTGGTCATCTCCTTGCTCAACGCGTTCACCGGCACCGCGGTGGCCATGGCTGGTTTCGTCCTGGAAAATGCGACTCTGACGATCGCCGGGGCCTTGGTCGGCGCGTCCGGCGGCATCCTGACCAAGCTGATGGCCGACGCCATGAACCGCTCCGTCCTGAGCATCATCGCCGGCGGATTCGGCACCGGCGCGAGTGGCATCGAGGTGTCCGGGGCCGGTGGTGGCAGCGTGCGCTCGATCGCCGTCGATGACGCTGCCCTGCAATTGGTCTATGCCAGCAAGGTGATCGTGGTTCCCGGTTACGGCTTGGCGGCCGCCCAGGCCCAGCATGCGGTGCGTGAGCTTGCCGAGCTGCTGGAAGCGCGCGGGATCGAGGTCTCGTACGCCATCCACCCGGTGGCCGGTCGGATGCCCGGGCACATGAACGTATTGCTGGCCGAGGCCAATGTGCCCTACGACCAGCTACGTGAGATGGATGACATCAACCCGGAGTTCGACCGCACCGACGTGGCGCTGGTGATCGGCGCCAACGACGTCACCAACCCCGCCGCACGCCGGCCCGGAAATGCGGTGTCGGGTATGCCGATCCTCGATGTCGACCGGGCGCGCAGCATCATCGTGATCAAGCGTTCGATGGCCTCGGGATACGCCGGCATCGACAACGAGCTGTACACCGATCCCAAGACGAGCATGCTCTTCGCGGATGCCAAGAAGGGGCTGGCGGAGTTGGTCGCCGCGGCCAAGGTGGTCTGAGCGCGGTCAGATAGTGATCCACTCGCCATTGCCGGGCTGGCGGCGGCACCGGCCGCGCGGGTCAGCGCGGGTCGATCAGCTCGCCGCTTCGATCAACGTCACCAGCTCTGCGGCCGCGCGCTCGACATCGTCGTTGACGATGACCTGATCGAACTCGTCCGCCGCCGCCAGCTCGATCTCGGCTCGCGCCATCCTGGCCTCCAGGTCCGGGGGTCCCTCGGTCCGGCGCCCGCGCAGTCGATCGCGCAGCTCCCGCATCGACGGCGGAGCCAGCAGGACGAACTGAGCCTCGGGCATGGAGCTGCGAATCTGCCGCGCTCCCTGCAATTCGATCTCCAGCACCGTCGGCCGACCTGCGGCCAGGTGCTGATCCACCGGCTTGCGCGGCGTGCCGTACCGATTGCCGGCGAAGGTCGCGTACTCCAGAAGCTCGTCCTCGACAATCAGCTGGTCGAATTGCGCGTCGGTGAGGAAGTAGTACTGGACACCGTCGGACTCACCGGGACGCGGCTTGCGCGTCGTGCAGGACACCGAGACCCACACGTGCGGGTAGAGCCGTCGAACCTCCGCGACCACGGTTCCCTTTCCTACGCCGGACGGGCCCGAGAGCACTGTCAACCGAGCGGGGACGGGATCGGCGGTGCCTGAGGTCATGCTGGCATTCTGCCCAACCCTCGAATCGTCCGCGCAATGCGGTCACCCAGATCGGCGCAGGAACGCGAATTCACCGATCGCGCGCTGAGTCGCATCCCGTAGCGCAGCGACCGACGGGCCGTCCCGGAGGACCTCGCGGGAGACGCTGGGTAATACCGCTGGCAGCGCCGAGCCGAAGATTCGCCTTACGTCCTCGGCCGTCCCGCCTTGAGCACCGATCCCCGGCACCAGAATCGGGCCGTTCAGCGCGGACAGGTCGGCCACCGAATCGCCGATCGTGGCCCCGACCACCACACCGAGGGAGCCCAGGGGCTGGGCATCCCCGTTGCGGATCCCCAGATCGTCGATGATGCTCTGGGCGACCGTCCGACCGTCGGCGACGCGGGCATGCTGGATCTCGGGGCCCTCCTTGTTGGAGGTCAGACCGAGCACGAAGACCCCGGCGTCGTGTCTCGCGGCCAGGTCGAAGGCCGGCTGCAAAGACCCGACACCCAGATATGGACTGACGGTGATCGCGTCCACGGCCAGCTCGGCCGACGGATCGAGATAGGCATCGGCGTACGCCGCCATGGTCGAGCCGATGTCGCCTCGTTTCACGTCGAGCAACACCAAGGCCCCGGCATCCCGTGCTGCGAGGATTGTCTTTTCCAGAATGGCGATTCCGCGGGAACCGAAGCGCTCGAAGAAGGCCGACTGCGGCTTCAGCACCGCGGCCACGTCGGCGAATGCCTCGACACAGGTGAGTGAGAACCGCTCCAGCGACACCAGGTCGTCGGCCAGACCCCATTGAATCAGCAGCGCCGCGTGCGGATCGATGCCGACGCACAACGTGCCGCGCTCAATCAGGGCCTGGTCCAGCCGTGCACCGAAGCTCACGACGCTACTCCGGCGACGGGGCTGCGATTGGCCAGGAAGGCCGCTTGCTCCTCGGGGCTCAGATGGGCGAAGCCCACCGCCTCGGCGACCGAGCGGAAACCCCGACGAGCCAGTTCGGCCTCGAGTTCGGCGATGATCCGGATCGGCGCGGTCGGATCGTGAAAGATCGCGGTACCCACCGACACTGCCGAGGCACCGGCCAGGATGAACTGCAGTGCATCCTGGCCTGTCCTGATTCCACCCATGCCGAGCAGCGGTAGCTGGGGCACGGCCTGGTGGACCTGCCACACGCAGCGCAGTGCCACCGGGCGGATGGCCGGCCCGCTCAACCCGCCGGTGGTCCCGCCCAGGGTCGGGCGCATCGTGTCGAGGTCGATGTCCAGGCCGAGCAGGGTGTTGATCAAAGAGATTCCGTCAGCCCCCGCGTCGGCTACCGCGCGAGCGATCTGGGTGATGTCGGTGACGTCGGGCGACAGCTTCGCGAAGATCGGCACGTTCGGGTTGGTGGCGCGCCGAACCGCGGAGATCACCCGGGCCGAGGCGATCGGATCACAGGCGAAGACCTGACCGCGACTCTCGACGTTGGGGCAGGAGATGTTGACCTCGAGTACGTCCACCGGCTGGTGGTACAACCGCTTGGCCAGGCTCACGAACTCGTCGGTGTTGTGCCCGGCGATCGACACCACGGCGCGAGCGCCAGCCTGGCGCAACCAGGACAAGTCGTTGGCGATGAACGAATCGATGCCCGGTCCCTGCAGGCCTATGGAATTCAGCATGCCGCTCGGTGTTTCCGCCATCCGGGGCGTCGGCCGGCCCGACCGGGGTTTCAACATGATCGACTTGGTGACTACTCCCCCGAGGTCGGCCACATCGAAGAACTGGCTGAGTTCCCGGCCGGCCGCCGCACAACCGGAGGCGGTCAGCACCGGGTTGGCCAACTCGACCGAGGCCAGGGAGGTGGTCATGTCCACGGTCATGTCCATCGTCACGTCAATGCCCTCACATTCCGTCCGCGCCGTACAGATCCGCCGGCAGCTTTCCCACGTCGGCCCATCTGATCCGCCCGGCATCGAAGATCGGGCCCTCGACGCACGACCGGACGAAACGCGAGACGCCGTCGGATCCGCGGACCGGCAGCACGCAGGTCATGCAGACCCCTATCCCGCAGGCCATCGACTCCTCGACCGCGACCTGCGCGGGGATGGCATGGGCCTGAGCCACCTCGCCCACCGCTCGAAGCATGCCCATCGGCCCGCAGGCGTAGACGATCTCCGCGCCCAGACGTTCGATCGCCGATGGCAGCGGATCGGTCACCCAGCCGCGCTGACCGGCCGAGCCGTCATCGGTGGTGACGGTCACGGTTCCCACCAGTCGCTTGATCTGTAATTCACCGAAAAGTCTCCCGGCAGTCGCTGCGCCGACGATGACCTCGACCTCGCTGTCCTGGGCGATCAGTTTCTCTGCCAACGGGATCAGCGGCGCCGAGCCGTAGCCGCCACCGACGAGGACCGCTGGCACGCCCGGCCGTGGCAACGGAAACGGCACCCCGAGCGGCCCGACCAGGTCGAGCCGGGCGCCGATCTTCTGCTGCACCAACCACTCGGTGCCGCGGCCGTTCGCGGCGACCACGAATTGGATGGTGCCGGCGAACTCCCTGCCGGGCTTTACCCCGTACAACGCGAAGGATCGCCTGAGCAGCATCGAGGTCTCCGGGCCGCCGACGGCCACCGCGGCGAACTGTCCCGGCTGGTAGGCCCGGGCCACACCCGGCGCGACGACGGTGAACTGGGTGTACTCGCCGAAGCGCGTGACATCGAAGATCTCGCCGGTCTCCTGCACCGGTCCGGCGGGCGCGGGCGCCGGCGCCGGCGCCGGATCAACGGTCTCGCCGGCCATCAGCGGCCCTCCCGCCATGCGTTCAGCGCAAGGTGGTGTTCCTGCAGGGATTGCACGCCCACCTCGTCGCGCGCCAATTCCTCGATGCCCTGCACTGCGGCGGCCGCGGCCTGCACGGTGGTCAGACACGGGATACCGGCCTGGACCGCGGCGGTACGGATTTCATAGCCATCCACTCGAGGCCCGGAATTGCCCGGCGACCCGAAGGGAGTGTTCAACACCAGATCGACCCGGCCGGCCAAGATCTCCTCCACGATGTTGCCCGGACCGTCGGAGAATTTACCGACAACCTCGGCCGCCACCCCGTTGCGCCGCAGTACCTGTGCGGTACCGGCCGTGGCCAGGATCCGGAAGCCAAGGTCGTGCAATCTCTTGACCGGGAAGATGGCGGCCCGCTTGTCCCGGTTGGCGATCGAGACGAAGACCGTCCCCTTGGTAGGCAGCGATCCGTACGCCGCCGCCTGCGATTTCGCGAACGCAGTACCGAACACCCGGTCCAGGCCCATCACCTCTCCGGTTGACTTCATCTCCGGTCCGAGGATGGAATCGATCGAGTCGCCGGCCGGCGTGCGGAAGCGGTGAAAGGGCAGCACTGCCTCCTTGACCGCGATCGGTGCATCCGAGGGCAGGTCACCACCGTCACCGACCTTGGGCAACATGCCCTCGGCCCTGAGCTCGGCCACCGTGGCCCCTACCGCGACCCGGGCCGCAGCCTTGGCCAGCGGCACCGCGGTGGCCTTCGAGACGAACGGCACGGTCCGGCTGGCTCGGGGGTTTGCCTCGAGTACGTAAAGCACATCTCCGGACAAGGCGTATTGGACGTTCATCAGGCCGCGAACGCCGATGCCCTGCGCCAGCTTCAAGGTGGCCGCCCGCACCTGGTCGATGACCGAACTGCCGAGGGTGATCGGCGGCAACGCGCAGGCCGAATCGCCCGAGTGGATACCGGCTTCTTCGATGTGCTCCATGACGCCGCCGAGGTAGAGGTCGACACCGTCGTAGAGGGCATCGACGTCGATCTCGACCGCGTCGTCGAGGAACCGATCAACCAGCACCGGCCGGTCCGGTCCGATCTCGGTTGCCCCGGCGATGTAACTGGCGAGACCGGCCTCGTCGTAGACGATTTCCATGCCCCGGCCGCCAAGCACGTAGGAGGGCCGGACAAGCACCGGGTACCCGATAACATCCGCCGCCGCTTTGGCCTGGGCGAAGGAGATCGCGGTGCCGTGCTTCGGTGCCAGCAGACCGGCCTCGTCGAGCACCCGCCCGAACTCGCCGCGGTCCTCGGCAAGATCGATAGCCTCGGGTTGAGTGCCGAGCACGGGTACGCCGGCATCCTTGAGCCGTTGGGCCAGCCCGAGCGGCGTCTGACCACCGAGCGTGCAGATCACCCCGGCGACCTGGCCGGATTGTTGTTCGGCGTGGACGACTTCGAGCACGTCCTCGAAGGTCAGCGGTTCGAAGTAGAGCCGGTCGGCGGTGTCGTAATCGGTCGACACCGTCTCGGGATTGCAGTTGATCATCACGGTCTCGTAGCCGGCCTCCCGCAGCGCCATGACGGCATGTACGCAGGAGTAGTCAAACTCGATGCCCTGCCCGATGCGGTTCGGCCCGCTGCCCAGGATGAGAACCTTGGGCTTGTCCGGCTGGGCGGTCACCTCGGTCTCGGAGTCATAGGACGAGTAGTGATAAGGCGTGATCGCCGCGAATTCCGCCGCGCAGGTGTCGACGGTCTTGAACACCGGCCGGATACCGGCCCGATGCCGCAAAGCCCGCACGCCGTCCTCGCCGGCCAACTCAGGGCGCAGGGCGGCGATCTGCCGATCCGACAAGCCATGACGCTTGGCCCTCATCAACAGTTCGGGGGTGACCGACACGGCGGCCGACACTTCCTCGCCGATCTCCAGGATCAGCGCGATCTGGTCGATGAACCAGGGGTCGATACCGGTCGCTTCGGCCACCTGGTCCACCGTCGCACCAGCGCGCATGGCCCGCTCCACCGCATACAACCGGCCGTCGGTGGGCACCGAGGCGATGCCGAGCAATTCTTCCACCGAGGCGAAATCGCCTTGGCCGGACGTGGCGGTCCAGAACCCCGCGGCCTTGGTCTCCATGGACCGCATCGCCTTGCCCAGCGCTTCGGTGAAGTTCCGTCCGATGGACATCGCCTCACCGACCGACTTCATGTGGGTGGTCAGCACCGGATCCGCACCCGGGAATTTCTCGAAGGCAAATCGTGGAATCTTGACCACCACGTAGTCCAGGGTCGGCTCGAAGGACGCCGGGGTGGCCTGGGTGATGTCGTTGCGGACCTCGTCGAGGGTGTAGCCCACCGCCAGCTTGGCCGCGATCTTCGCGATCGGAAAGCCGGTTGCCTTCGAGGCCAGGGCCGAGGATCTCGAGACCCGCGGGTTCATCTCGATCACGATCAGCCGCCCGGTGCGGGGGTCGATCGCGAACTGGATGTTGCAGCCACCGGTGTCGACGCCGACCTCGCGCAGGATGGCGATACCGATGTCGCGCATGTGTTGGTATTCGCGGTCGGTCAGCGTCATCGCCGGCGCGACGGTTATCGAGTCGCCGGTGTGCACGCCCATCGGATCGATGTTCTCGATCGAGCAGACGACCACCACATTGTCCTTGCGGTCGCGCATGAGTTCGAGCTCGAATTCCTTCCAGCCGAACACGCTTTCCTCGACCAGGACCTCGGTCACCGGGGACGCAGCCAGACCGCGGGACACCTGGACCCGGACCTCCTCGGCGCTGTTCGCCATGCCCGATCCCAGGCCACCCATCGTGAAAGAGGGACGGATCACGACCTTGTTGCCGACGGTGGTGGCGAAGGCCAGTGCTTCCTCAAGCGTGTGGCAGACGGCCGAGGCAGGTGTCTCGCCGCCGACCGTTCGCACAATGTCCTTGAACTTCTGGCGATCCTCCCCGCGCTGGATGGCGTCGATGTCCGCACCGATCAGCTCCACGCCGTATCGGCTCAGCACCCCCGCCTCGTGCAGGCTCACCGCCAGGTTGAGGGCGGTCTGCCCGCCGAGGGTGGCCAGGATCGAATCGATGGGCCGGCCGAGTTCGGCCTCGGTAGCGATGACCTTCTCCACGAAAGCGGGCGTCAAGGGCTCGATGTAGGTCGCGTCGGCGAACTCGGGATCGGTCATGATCGTCGCCGGATTCGAGTTGATCAGGCTGACCCGGAAGCCCTCGCTGCGCAACACCCGGCAGGCTTGGGTACCCGAGTAGTCGAATTCGCAGGCCTGCCCGATCACTATCGGCCCGGAACCGATGACCAGGATGTGCTCGATATCAGTGCGCTTGGGCATCAGATCTTCTCCCTGGCGGCACCGCGCCGTACGTCGAGCAGGTCGACGAACCGATCGAAGAGGTAGGCGGCGTCATGCGGGCCGGCCGCGGCCTCCGGGTGATATTGCACTGAGAACGCCGGGACATCGAGAGCGCGCAAACCCTCGACCACATTGTCGTTGAGGCCGATGTGGCTCACCTCGACCGCTCCGAAGTCGGTCTCGGTGCTCCCCTCGGTCGGGGCATCGACTGCGAAGCCGTGGTTGTGGGCGGTGACCTCGACTTTGCCGGTCAGCCTGTCCTGCACGGGCTGGTTGATACCCCGATGGCCGTAACGCAACTTGTACGTGCCGAATCCGAAGGCTCGCCCGAGCAGCTGGTTACCGAAGCAGATGCCGAACACCGGGAGCTGGGCGCCGAGCAGTTCGCGCACGACGCCGACTGCGGCGTCGGCGGTAGCCGGATCACCGGGCCCATTGGACAGGAACACCGCGTCGGCTCCGGTGGCCAGGATCTGCTCCGCCGTGGACGAGGCCGGCAGGACGTGGGTGGTGATGCCCCGTTCGGCCATCCGGCGCGGGGTCATGGTCTTGATCCCGTAGTCCAGCGCGGCGACCGTGAATCTGGTTTCACCGGTCGCGGTCACGGTGTACGGCTCGGGGGTCGACACGTCGCCGGTCAGGTCCGCACCGGCCATCTGCGGTACGGACCGCACCTTGGAAAGCAGTGACTCGACCTCGAGGTCCGCCGAGGAGATGATGCAGCGCATGGCCCCGCGTTCGCGCAGGTGCCGGGTGAGGGCCCTGGTGTCGATCGCCGAGATGCCCACTATCCCCTGCAATCCCAGCTCGTCGTCGAGCGAGCGCCGGGACCGCCAATTCGAGACCCGCCGCGCCGGATCGCGTACCACATAGCCGGACACCCAGATGCGCGCCGATTCGTCGTCTTCGTCGTTGATTCCGGTGTTGCCGATGTGCGGTGCGGTCTGGATCACGACTTGGCGGTGGTAGGACGGATCGGTCAGGGTCTCCTGATAACCCGTCATGCCGGTGTTGAAAACCGCCTCGCCGGAGGTCTCGCCGGCCGCCCCGTACTGCTCGCCGGTGAAGGTCCGGCCGTCCTCCAGAACGAGAAGAGCCTTACTCATCCTTGGTTCGTCCTCGATCCGTTGTCGTTGGCGTCGGGAAGTTGATGGCGTTGGCCCATGCCGGGTACAGCGTTCTGTCATCGGCCCGCAGGCCGGTGTCGAGCTCGGCCTCGCCGAGCCGCCAGCGCAGCACCAGCAGGCCGCCCTTACCCACGACCTTGCCGGCCAGCGCCGGCTCCAGCCGGGCGTCCACCAGTTGGGTGGCCGGGATGAAGATCGATCGGGTTCCCTGCCGTTCGATCAGGACCCCCGCCTCGGTGAGCCGCGCCACCGAGTCCGACCGTTGGCCCAGTGAATGCACGACGATTCGATTCTGCCATTCCGCCGCGACCGTCGTGCCCACGTAGAGCCCGGTGAGGTCAGGTGCCCGCGGCACCCCGAGGTCCGTGGGTAGTTTCGGCAACTCCGGCAAGGCCTCCTGTCGCGCGCAGCGATTGCGCCAGCCCAACCGAATACCGGCGACCGCCAGCGCGAAGAGCACGACGAGCAAGCCGACCAGTTCGGGCCGGTTCACACCAGCACCTGCTCGTCGGGGGTGACGATCCGGCCGTCGCGGCTCGTCGTGCGGCCACGCAGGAATGTGGCCAGCACTCGGGCGGGCAGAATCCGGCCGGCGAACGGGGTGTTGCGCGACAGCGACGCCAGCTGATCCGGGTCCACCAGCCAGCTGGCATCAGGGTCGACCAGCGTCAGGTTGGCCGGCTCGCCCACCACGATCGGCCGGCCGTGCTCGCCGACCCGGCCGATCCGGGCCGGCCGGATACTCATCCGATCTGCCAACCCGGCCCAGTCCAGCAGATCGGTGTTGATCATCGCCTCGACGACCACGCCCAGCGCGGTCTGCAGTCCGAGCATGCCGAACGCGGCATCGCCGAACGCGTGATCCTTGTCGTGGGTGGCATGCGGCGCGTGATCGGTGGCAACGGCGTCGATCGTACCGTCGGCCAGGCCGGCACGCAGGGCGGCGACATCCTCGGCGGGTCGCAGCGGCGGGTTGACCTTGTACACCGGGTCGTAGCCGGCGAGCAGATCGCAGGTCAGCAACAGGTGATGCGGGGTCACCTCGGCCGTGACCTGGATGCCGCGTGACTTGGCCCAGCGGATCACCTCGACGCTCCCTGCCGTCGACACGTGACAGACGTGCAGCCGGGACCCGGTGTGCTCGGTCAGCATCACGTCCCGGGCGATGACGCTTTCCTCCGCGACCGCCGGCCAGCCCGGCAGCCCGAGCCTTCCGGAAATCTCGCCCTCGTGCGCACAACAGGACGAATCAGCCAGCCGCGGATCTTGGGCATGCTGCGCCAGCACCCCGTCGAACGGCTTGAGGTACTCCAGGGCCCGACGCATCAGACGGGCGTCGGAGACGCAGTGCCCGTCGTCGCTGAAGATGCGGACCGCGGCAGCGGAACGGGCCATGTTGCCGATCTCGGCGAGCTGTTCACCGGCCAGGCCCTTGGACACCGCTCCCACCGGGCGGACGTCGACCAGGCCTGCGTGCCGACCGAGGCGGGCGACCTGCTCCACGATTTCGACCGTGTCGGCAACCGGGTCGGTGTTGGCCATCGCGTGCAGGCATCCATAACCGCCCAACGCTCCGGCGGCGGAGCCTGATTCGACCGTTTCGGCATCCTCGCGACCGGGCTCCCGCAGATGGGTGTGCAGATCGACGAACGCCGGCAACAGGATCGCCCCGCCGCCGTCCAGCACCTCGGCATCGCCGGGCGCCTCGAGCTTGCTGCCGATCTCGGCGATCACACCGCCGGTGAGCAGCACGTCGGTCACGGCACCGCCGAAGGGACGGGCATTGCGCAGCAACACCGCCGCACTCGGTCCGGTCACGGGGAAACCTCCTCCAGGACGGGCGCCGGCTGATCGACGCCGGCGAGTAGGTGATAGAGGACCGACATCCGGACGGCCACGCCTGATTTGACCTGATCGAGCACGATGGAACGGTCGCCATCGGCCGCGGCGGAGGAGATCTCCAGCCCACGGTTCATCGGTCCGGGATGCAGGATCGGGGCGTCTTTGGGCAACAGCTTCAGGCGGCGCGGATTCAAACCGTAGGAGATTGCGTACTCCCGCTCGGTCGGAAAGTACCCGCCGCTCATTCGCTCCCGCTGAACGCGAAGCATCATGACCGCGTCGACGACGCCGTTCACCTCGCCCGACAGCGTTGCATCGAGGTCCCAACTGGTGGCGCAATTCCAGCTGGCCACGCCGGCCGGCATCAGGGTCGGCGGAGCGACCAGCGTGACGTCGGCCCCGAGCGTGTGCAGCAGCAGGACGTTGGAACGGGCTACCCGGCTGTGCGTGAGGTCGCCCACGATGACGACGTGCCGGCCCGCGAGATCGCCGATCCGGCGGCGCAAGGAGAACGCGTCCAGCAACGCCTGGGTGGGGTGCTCGTGGGTACCGTCGCCGGCGTTGACCACCGAGCAGTCGACCCACTCGGTGATGCGCTGCACCGCGCCTGAGGTGGCATGCCGCACAACGAGCGCATCGACGCCCATGGCTGCGACGGTGAGCGCGGTGTCCCGCAGACTCTCGCCCTTGCTCACACTCGATCCCTTGGCGCTGATGTTGATGACATCGGCGGACAGCCATTTGCCCGCGATCTCGAACGAGGACCGGGTCCGCGTCGAGTCCTCGAAGAACAGATTGACCACCGTGCGCCCTCGCAGCGTGGGCAGCTTCTTCACCTGCCGGGACTGGATCGCATACATCTGCTCGGCCGAGTCGAGGATGATCTGCGCCTCTGGTGCCGATAGATCCGCCGCGCTCAGCAAGTTACGGCTCATTCTGGCTGCCCGCTCTCAGACCGAGGGGCCGACTTCATCGCGATATACACCGAATCCTCGTCGTCGATCTCGCTCAGGCTGACCTTGACCTGCTCCTCGCGCGCGGTGGGCAGGTTCTTGCCTACGTAGTCCGCCCGGATCGGCAGCTCTCGGTGCCCCCGATCGACCAGCACGGCGAGCTGCACCGACCGCGGGCGACCCAGGTCGTTCAGCGCGTCCAGCGCGGCTCGGGCCGTGCGACCTGAGAACAGCACGTCATCGACCAGGATGACCAACTTGCCGTCGATGCCCCCCGCCGGCTCGATCGTCTTCCCCAGCGGCCGTACCCCCCGGGTGCGCAGGTCGTCACGGTGCAGCGTGACGTCCAGCATGCCCAGGCCTACGTCTACTGAGCCGAAGGCCCGGATTCGCGCGGCCAGCCGGTCTGCCAGGTAGGCCCCGCGGGTCGGGATGCCGAGCAGCACGACGTCGGCCCCGCCGCGGGTCTTCTCGAGAATCTGATGGGCGATGCGATCGAGCACCCGAGCGACGTCATCGGCGTGCAGAACGGTCTTGGAGTCGCCGTAAGTGGACGACGAGGTGGTGATGTGTCGGCTTGATGGCCGTGAGTTCGACTGTGCCGGCATGGCGACAGCGGACCCCCTTCCTCGCCTCACAGGACGAGTCGTTAAAGGACGTCGGACTTCGTAGTTACGGTAGCAGTCCCGATGCCCGCCTTGCGGCGGCGGGTGTCCGGTGTTTCCACCGTGCGAGTCATGCCACAACTGTTACGCTGTGTGGTCTAAGTGGCCTTACCGAAAGAGATTGATCGCTTTTCCGTAACCGTGAGTGGTCGCTCCACAGATAGAACGTAGGACGCTAACGTGACTGAACAAAACGCGGGACCCGTCGGGACAGACGACCTCACGGCAGGTGTCGACGACTCCACGGTGTCAGACGCCCATGCCGAGGCGCCCGACGACCGCGAGTACGCCCGGGCGCTGGGCAGTCGCCTGCGAGCGGTTCGCTCCCAACAGCGCTTGTCCCTGCATGGCGTCGAACGCAAATCCGGCGGTAAGTGGAAGGCAGTCGTCGTCGGGTCCTACGAGCGCGGCGACCGGGCCGTCTCGGTCGCCCGGCTGGCCGAATTGGCCGAGTTCTACGGCGTACCGATCTCGGAACTGCTGCCTTCGGAGGAAGGCGCCAATACCTCCCGGCCCGAGGCCTCCGGCAAGATCGTCCTGGATCTGCAGAAGATGCACAACATCCCGGCCGAGGATGCCGCGCCGCTGATCCGCTACGCCCAATCCATCCAGCGCCAGCGCGGCGACTACGGCAACAAGGTGCTGTCTATCCGGGGCGAGGATCTCCGGGCGCTGGCCCTGATGTTCGACACGTCGTTGGATCAGCTGACCGACAAGCTCATCGGTTGGGGCGTGCTGGCCCCCGGCTCGATGGGACACCCCGGCGCCTGAGCGACGGGCCTTGACAGCGGTGCAACCCAGCCTGCGAGCGGCACCGAACGGCGTCGGCACCGAACGCGCTCAGCTCCCGGCGGTGCCACCGGCGGGGATGTTGTCACGCAGGACCCGGCCGAGAATGCCGTTGATGAACTTCGGTGAGTCGTCGGTCGACAAGGTCTTGGCGAGCTCGACGGCTTCGTCGATGGCGACTGCGTCCGGGATGTCGTCGGCCCACAGCAGCTCATAGAGACCGACCCGGAGGATGGCCCGGTCGACTCCCGGCATCCGCTCCAGCGTCCAGCCCTCGGAGTAGTCCGACAGCATCCGGTCGATCTCGGGCCGCCGGGAAGCCACACCCTCGACCAGATCCACGGTATAGGCGTTGATCGGCGGATCGCCGAGCGCGATTCGCTCGGCCAGGGTGGACACCGCGTCGTCGCCGCGAAGATCGGCCTCGTAGAGCAGGTCGACGGCGCGTTTGCGGGCTTTGCTGCGTGCTGCCATGGCGAGGACCCGGTCCGATCAGCTACTGATCCGACCGAGGTACCGGCCGTCCCGGGTGTCGATCTTGATTTTCTCGCCGGTCGTGACGAACAGCGGGACCTGGACCTCGGCTCCGGTTTCCACGGTCGCCGGCTTCGTTCCGCCGGTGGCCCGGTCACCCTGAAGGCCCGGCTCGGTATAGGTGATCAGCAGCTCGACCGAGGTCGGGAGCTCGATGAACAAGGGGACATCCTCATGGACCGCGATGACCGCTTCTGAGTTGTCCAGCAGGTAGTCGGCGGCATCTCCGACCACCGCGGCCGGCACGTGGATCTGCTCGTAGGACTGCCCGTCCATGAAGACGAAATCCTCGCCCTCTTTGTACAGGTAGGTCATCGCCCGCTTGTCGACCGTCGCGGTCTCGACCTTGGTTCCGGCATTGAACGTCCGGTCCACAACCTTGCCGGACAGCACGTTCTTCAGGGTGGTACGCACGAACGCGCCCCCCTTGCCGGGCTTGACGTGCTGGAATTCCACGACTGTCCAGAGTTGGCCATCGATGTTGAGGACCAGGCCGTTCTTCAGGTCGTTAGTGCTGGCCATGAGTGCGTAGGTCTCCTAGATCTGGAAGAGAGCGGTGTCGCCAAGTTAATCGGTGTCACAGCCAAGCGGTGTCACAGCCAAGCGGTGACACCCCAAAACGGTGTCGCCGGGAAGCGGACCGGCACCAGCCCACGAGTTTACCGGGCACCGGCGCAGGATCGGACCACCGAGGTCGGCCTAGCCCCGCTAGGCCGATGCGAGCATGCGCGGCCTCGCCATCAACTGCCCGCGGGGGTGAAGCCGAGAACCGGACGGCTGCGGCCGGCCGACTCCTCGAGCAGCGCCACCGCGACCCCGCCGGGCTTGAGGGCACCATGTGTGCCGCGGATGCCGACCGGCTCGATCGTCCGCCCGAAGCTCAGTTCGGCCGCCTCGGCTTCGGTGATCTGGCGGATCGGCATGGCCGCCCCGATCGCCTGTGGCAGTGGCAGCACGATCGGATCCGCGAGCTCGGCCAGCTCGTCCAGGGTGAGGGCTTGATCCAGGGAGAATGGACCGACCCGGGTTCGCCGCAGCACGGTCAGGTGCCCGCCGACGCCGAGGAGCTGCCCGAGGTCGCGCGCCAGTGCGCGGACGTAGGTGCCCGATGAACAGTCGACGATCACGTCGAGGTCGCAGAACCGATCCAGCAGGCGCGGTTCGCTAATCAGCTCGAACCTGGAGACGACCACCGGCCGGGCCGCCAGGTCCACTGTCTCGCCGGCCCGGACCCGCACGTATGCCCGTTCGCCGTCGACCTTGATCGCCGAAACTGACGAGGGTCGTTGCTGAATTTCGCCACGCAGGATGGCGATTCCGGCCAGGATCTGTGGTCGAGACAGCCCCGAGGCGTCCGTCGCGTCCGTGATCTCGCCATCGGCGTCGTCGGTTGTCGTGGCGGCGCCCAGTCGAATGGTGGCGGTATAGGTCTTGTCAGTCAGTACCAGATGATTCAACAATTTGGTCGACCGTTCAACGCCGATCACCAGCACACCGGTGGCCATCGGGTCGAGCGTGCCGGCGTGTCCGACCCGGCGGGTCTTGGCCAGTCGCCGCACCTTCGACACCACATCGTGGGAGGTCATGCCGGACGGCTTGTCCACGATGATCAACCCACCCGGCCCGGCCGGCCCCTTACGCACCATCGGTCACAACGTCTCCCCTACGACGAGCCATCGATCGCTCCGGGTCCGCCAGGCCATCCCGACGAACCGGATGGCGATGAATACGGCCAAACCGAGCCATACGCCACCCAGACCCCAGCCGAAATGCAATGCGGCCAGACACAGCGGTACGTAGCCGCCCAGCGCCGCAACCAGGGTCACGGTACGCACGAACGCATTGTCCCCGGCACCCAGCAAAACCCCGTCCAGCGCGAAGACCACACCGGCCAGGGGCATCAGCGCCACCAGCCACGGCCACAAGATATGGGCCTGGTGCTGAACTTCCTGGTCCGAGCTGAACGCGGCCGGCAGCAAGTACCAGCCGGCGGCCATCAGCGCCCCAAACACCACACCGGCGCTGATCCCGTATCGGCTGACCCGCCAGGCCGTGTTCCGGGCCGCGTCGACATCCCCGCTGCCGAGGGCAGCGCCCACCAGCGACTGGGCGGCGATGGCGAAGGAATCGAGGAGCAGGGCGATGAACTCCCACAGTTGCAGGCCCACCTGGTGCGCCGCCAGTTGCGCCGCCCCCATCCGGCCGGCGACGCCGGCCGCCGTCATGTAGGCGGCTTGGAAGGCCAGCGCTCGCAGAACCAGATCCCGGCTAACCACCAACTGCTTGCGCATCACATGCCAATGCGGCACTGCGGGCACCGACTCCTGGCGGATCGCAAGGACGCAGAGTGCAGCTCCGACCCATTGCGCCAGCACGTTCGCCACCGCGGAGCCCGCCAGCCCCAGACCGGCCGGATACACCAGTAGCGGCGAGGCCAGCGCGGACAGCACATTCGCGACGAGCACGATTCGAACCGGGGTCCGGGTGTCCTGGACGCCCCGCAGCCAACCGTTTCCAGCGAGCACCAGCAGGATCCCGGGAAGTCCGAGGACGGCGATGCGCAGCCAGGATTCGGCGGCCGCTGCGACATCATTGGAGCCGCCGGCGACCAGCCGGGTCACCGGGCCTGCGATCAACTCGCCGACTGCCACAGCCACCAGGCCGATCAACAGGGCGAGCCACGATGCCTGTACGCCTTCGTTCACAGCGGCCTCGCGTCGACCCGCGCCGTAGAAACGAGCCGCCCGCCCGGTGGTGCCGTACTCGAGGGAGGTGCCCACGATGGCAAGCAGGGTCATGATCGTGCCGGCGGCCCCCAGCGCGGCGAGCGGCACCCGCCCCAGATGACCGACCACTGCGGTGTCGACCAGCAGGAACAATGGTTCGGCGGCCAACACCACGAAGGCGGAAGCGGCCAGGGCGACGATGCGCCGGGACGACATGTCGGTGCTCGTCACCGCACTCCCTTCTCCCGAGATGCCTTGGCCGCAGGGCCGCTATTGCTACAGAGCGCGGTGCATGATCAACAGATCGATCAACCCCTGTTAGGGATGCCGAAATCCCCCGGGAACCGGTCCGATGATGTCAATCCGAGATCGACATACTGCTTTATCGCGTAAATGTTGCTGGCCGCAACGGCATGGAACTGGATTCCGAGGTAGCCGGACTCGGTGGCGTGCACGATGGATTGCTCGACCGTGGCGCGACCGATGCCGTGGCCTCGGATTCCGGACGCCACCAGGTAGGAGGCATTGGCGACGTGCGATCCGGCACCACCGTGGTTGGGCCCCAGGTGGTAGGTGGCCACGATCCGGCCGGCATCTTCGGCCGGTGCCGGACTGCCGTACTCGTCGGACTCGTCGGACTCATCAATCGTGCAGATCCAGAACGGCCAGATCGAGGGCCAGTCGAACTCCGTCGCGGTCCGGATGAGCATCTGCGTCCCGACTTTCTACCCGGTTTCAGGCCTGCGCAGCGGCGCCGGCGGCCTCGTCGTCCTCGTCCTCGTCGTCCTCACGAGGCTTGCGGTAGGGATCGGGGTCACCGGCCGGAACCGCGTTCTCCCGAACCTTCAGCACCTCTGCATCCGCCTGCCGGGCCACCGCGAGCAACTCCTCGATGTGCTTGGCCGTCTCGGGGATCTCGTCGGGCACGAAGGTCAGCGTAGGGGTGAACTTCACCCCGGTCTGGCGGCCGACCTCCGAGCGCATCTGGCCCTTGGCGGCTTCCAGGGCCGCGCTCGAATCGGCCCGTTCGTTTTCGTCCCCGAACACGGTGTAGAAAATCGTCGCGTCATGCAGATCGCCGGTCATCCGCACGTCGGTGACGGTGACCATGCCGAGTCGTGGGTCCTTGATCTGGCTCTCGATGTATGAGGCGACAATCTGCCGGATGCGCCCCGCCATCCGCCGGGATCTGGGCGAATCAGCCATGGTGTCTTCCCTTCCTCACATACGTCGGGGAGTTTCCCGTCCAGCTGATGGACGGGAAACTCCCCGATCGCTTCCTGAACTAGCCGCGCGGCTTCTCGCGCATCTCGAAGGTCTCGATGATGTCGCCGACCTTGATGTCGTTGAACGACCCGAGGCCGATACCGCACTCGAAGCCCTCGCGGACCTCGGTCGCATCGTCCTTGAACCGCCGCAGCGAATCCACCGACAGATGCTCATTGACCACGATGCCGTCGCGAACCAGGCGCGCCTTGGAGTTACGCCTGATCGTGCCGGACCGCACGATCGAACCAGCGACGTTTCCGATCTTCGGAACCCTGAACACCTCACGGACCTCGGCGGTGCCGAGCTGCGCCTCTTCGAACTCGGGCTTGAGCATGCCCTTGAGCGCCGCTTCGATCTCGTCGATGGCCTGATAGATAACCGTGTAATACCGGACATCCACGCCTTCGCGGTCCGCCATCTCACCGGCCTTGCCCGCCGGCCGGACGTTGAAGCCGATGATCACGGCGTCCGAGGCGATGGCCAGGTTGACGTCGTTCTCGTTGATCGCACCGACGCCGCGACCGATGACCCGCAGCGACACCTCGTCGTTTCCGTCGTTGAGCTCGATCTTCAACAACGAATCTTCGAGGGCCTCCACCGAGCCGGAGACGTCACCCTTGATGATCAGGTTCAGCTGCTGAACCTCACCGGCGGCGAGTGCCTTGTCCAGATCGTCGAGGGAGATCCGTCGACGGTTGGACGCCAGCTGCGCGTTCCGTTCCCGCGTCGACCGCCGGTCGGCGATCTGGCGGGCGATCCGATCCTCCTCGACGACGATGAACGAGTCACCGGCGCCGGGCACGGAGGTCAGGCCGAGAACCATCACCGGAGTACCCGGTCCGGCCTGGTCGACGGGGTTGCCGTCGTCGTCGAGCATGGCCCGGACCCGCCCGAACGCGTCACCGGCGACGATGGAGTCACCGACGTTCAGCGTTCCGCGCTGTACCAGCACCGTTGCCACCGGACCACGACCGCGGTCCAGATGAGCCTCGATGGCGATGCCCTGCGCATCCTGATCAGGGTTTGCCCGCAGGTCCAGCGCCGCGTCAGCGGTCAGCAGGATGCCCTCGAGCAGATCGTCGATGTGCAGGTTGTTTCGCGCCGAGACGTCGACGAACAGCGTGTCGCCGCCATACTCCTCAGCCACCAGTCCGTACTCGGTCAGCTGCTGGCGGACCTTGGCCGGGTTGGCACCTTCCTTGTCGATCTTGTTCACGGCCACCACGATCGGCACTTCCGCAGCCTGGGCGTGGTTGAGCGCCTCGATCGTCTGCGGCATGACGCCGTCGTCTGCCGCGACCACCAGCACGGCGATGTCCGTCACCTTGGCACCGCGGGCACGCATGGCGGTGAACGCCTCGTGACCAGGGGTGTCGATGAAGGTGATCGGCCGAGTGCTGCCGTCGTGGTCGACGTGCACCTGATAGGCACCGATGTGCTGGGTGATGCCGCCGGCCTCGCCGCCGATGACGTTCGTCTTACGGATCGCGTCGAGCAGACGGGTCTTACCGTGGTCGACGTGGCCCATCACGGTCACGATCGGGGCCCGGGCAATCAGGTCCGCGTCGTCGCCCTGGTCATCGCCGAATGTGAGGTCGAAGGACTCGAGCAGCTCACGGTCCTCGTCCTCGGGGCTGACGACCTGCACGTTGTAGTTCAGCTCGGCACCGAGCAGTTGCAGGGTCTCTTCGTTGACCGACTGGGTCGCGGTGACCATCTCTCCGAGGTGGAACATCACCGTGACCAGCGAAGCCGGTTCGGCATTGATCTTCTCGGCGAAATCGGACAGCGAGGCGCCACGGGGCAGCCGCAACACGTCGCCGTTGCCACGCGGAACCTGGACGCCGCCGATCGACGGAGCCGACATGTTGTCGAACTCCTGGCGCCGCTGCTTCTTGCTCTTGCGCCCTCGGGTCGGACGACCACCCTGCCGGCCGAACGCTCCGGCCGTACCAGCGCCGCGACCGCGACCACCGGGTCCGCCACCGCCGGGACGGGGACCGAAGCCACCACCGCCGGGAGCACCTGCACCGCCGCCGCCACCGGGAGCACCGCGATAGCCACCGCCGCCGCCACCGCCTGGTCCACCGGTGCGGTAGTTACCGCCGCCAGCAGGAGCGCCACCAGGACGACCAGCGCCACCGGGACCGGCTGGGCGACCAGCGCCACCGGGACCGGCCGGACCGCCTGGACGGCCGGGGCCGCCTGGACGGCCGGGGCCGCCGGTGCGACCCGGCACCATGCCCGGGTTGGGCCTGGGCGGCATCATGCCTGGGTTGGGACGGGGACCACCGGGACCGGCCGAGCCACCCGGACGGGGGCTGGCCGGGCGGGGAGGCATCTGGCCCTGATTGTGACCCGGCGTGGTGCCTGCGGGACGAGGGGATGCCGGTCGCGGAGCGGACTGACCGCCACCCACGCCGAACGGGTTGTTGGCGACCCGAGGCGCACCCGGACGGGGTCCGGCCGGCCTCGGCGGCGCGTCCGGGCTCGCCGGCCGGGTCGCTGCGCTCTGATCGTCCAACGCCGCGGGTGCAGCCGGGCTCGTGGGAGCTGTCGCCGCCACCGGAGCGATCGGAGCCGTAACCGGTGGAATCGCTGCGACTGGCGCCGGCGTATCGGCCACCGCGGACGGGGCGGTGGCCGCCGCGGTGGGCACCGGGCTGGCCGCCGCTGCCTTCGCGGTGGTCTTCTTTGCGGGCGCTGCCGCCTCGGCCGGGAAAGCTTCACGCAGCCGGCGCGCAACTGGCGCCTCGACCGTCGACGAAGCGCTCTTGACGAACTCACCGAGTTCGCTGAGCTTTGCTAGAACTTCTTTACTGGGTACACCAAGCTCTTTGGCGAGCTCGT
>JAVEET010000274.1 GCA_030840295.1 Pseudonocardiales bacterium | reverse complement strand
GCCAAACCAGTTGTGCGTCAAGCCGAGCACAAGGGCGGAGTAACTGAGCCAGAATCCGGCGAAGATACCCAGCACCCCCGCGACGGCGCTCTGCCCGAGAGCCGCCGCCCATGCCGTGGACAGCAGCAGCCCGACGCCGGTGGCGGCGACAAGAATGGCGAGCGAAGCGCCGACGGCTGCCGCGGGGACGAACGTCGTAAGGACGAGGCCAAGCGCTACCGAACCGACGATGAAGCACGGCAGGCCGAGGACAAGCGGGTCACCGGCGAGGGGTGAGGGTGGAGTGGGTGTAGCGGCAGTGTCAGGGGACTGTTCGGTCGACATGGCATTCCTTTCCTCCGAGCGGGTCGACATGGCATTCCTTTCTTTCCGAGCGTTGTTGGTATGAGTCAGGTTCGCCGGGTCACGATGCCGTACTCGTGAATTTTGCGATAGATGGTCGCTCGCGACATGCCCAGCGACCGGGCCGCCTCGTCCTTGCGACCACTTGCATTCAACAGGCCCCGCACGATGGCGTCGCGCTCCATCGATTCGAGTGGACTGAGCACCCGGCGGCTTACCGTCTGACACTCGGGTGGCAGCTCGGCAGGCTGGATTACTCCGGTTCGGCGGTGATGTACCACTTCGTTGAGCACATCACAGACCTGCTGGGTGTTGCCGGGCCAGCTTGCGCGCATCATCAGCTTGATGGCCTCACCGGAGCAGACCAGTTCGCTGCGATTCAGGCGGCGAAGGAAGAACGGTACAAGTTCGGCTAGATCGTCGATGTGATGGCGCAGCGGTGGGATCTCTACCGTTCTGGGGAACAATCTGAACAACTCGCTTTGATCGTCCGTCGTCGTCGCCACGTTGCCAGTGACGGCGACCCAGACGGGGCGCTCGTGCTGCTGCGCACGTGCGGTTCGCAGCTCATCGGCTAGCTTCAGACAGGCGTCCGGTCTCAGCCTATCGATATGTCGTACCACCACCGCGCCGCCTGCGCCGTCGAGCAGTTCCCTCAGCAATTGGACTGACGGGGCGGAGCCTGCCACATCCTCGGCTTCGATCACCCGGAAGCGAGCCGCCGGATTGTGAGCCTGGTGAATCGCCCGCAGTACGGCCAGCTTGCCTACACCGCGTTCGCCTTCGAGTGCCAGCCACTCACCGGACTCGTAGGCACTCTCGACTTCGGAACATCCGCGCAGCCACAGAGATCCCGAACCGACCAGTCCCGGCAGATCTTGGCGGGTAGGCGGCTCGCCCGCCCTGGTGTGCCGATGTCCCGCACTGGACAGCTTCACCTCTACAACTGCACCGTAGACCAGCTCAGCCTCGCGAAGCGGGTGCCAGTACAGCCGGGCCTCGGCTCCGGAGGACAGCGTGATCTGTGCCGGCCTGGATGCCGGCTCTGTCAGCGTCTCGCCGGCTTGTTCGACCAGCAAGGACTGATCGTTGGGATCGAGCAACTGACGAGCGTGATCGTTCATCACGACGACGTCCTTGCCGACGGCGAACACGATCCCACCGGTACCCTTGCACGTGCGCAGGTACTCCTCGAAGAGCCGGACGGCCCTAGTTCTGCTATCGGCGACCAGCGCCTGCTGGATCTGCTCGGCCGTGGTCTTGGCCAGTGTGATCAGTAGCGGCCCGGCGTCCACGCACAGGCACGTCAGGTCGACGATCCCGACCGTCATGCCGGTCAGCGGATGGCGGATCGGAGCGGCGGCGCAGGCCAGGTCCTCTAGATGCTCGGCGTAATGCTCATGGCCGAAGACGCAAATTGCTCGGCCACCTTCGAGTGCCGTCCCGATGCCATTTGTCCCAACAAGCCGTTCGGAATAGCTGAAACCCGGCGCGAGCTGCACCCGCTCCAGATGACGCTGGAAGTCGGGATCCGTCGTCATCTGCGACAGCACCAGGCCATCGGCGTCGGTCAGGATGACACTGATCCGCTGGCCGTCAAGACTTTCTTGGAGCCGCAGTATCACCGGCAGGGCGCTCCGGGCCAGTGGGGTGTCGGGCTCGAAGTCAGCTTGGTAAAGCGGTTTGACGTGATCGGCAACCACGCCCCAGCGACGGGAGCGCAGCCACGATGCGAGGATCGGGTCGCGGACCCGGCCGGGTTCGACCGACTCACTGGTCAGGAAGCGCTCACGCGATTTGGAGAGTAGGTCCTGCTGTGGCCGCGTTCGCTGAGGCGCCGGTGCGGGTACCACCACAGCTCACCTCTCGTCCCCTGGGACCGAAGCTACCGTTGGCCGACTGGCCCGGAGTTTCGACCGAGAACGGCCTCTACAGGATAAGCCTAAGGGGCGGCGCGGGCGTCTCAGATTGAGACAACCATGCAGCCTTCGCTTCGCCATATTACGCTCGCGGCGGCGCATCGGCGCGATACAGCATGTTTGACCGCGAATCCGGGCGCAATCGCAAGGAGACGCCCTATGTCCGATCCGCAGGAAACCCAGAGTCAGACCTACAGCCCGTGGACCATCGTTCATCTGGTCTTCCACCATCTCGCCGAACAGGGCCTGAAGCCCACGCTCGGCGAAGGCGGCGACCCAGGGGCGCCTGCTGCGCAACTCCTGCTTTCCTTGGGGATCCAGCCGGTCGCGCGGGATCAACGGCAGGTCGAACGAGGTCTACAGCAGCTCGCGGATCTTCGGGCTGCCATCTTCG
>JAVEET010000262.1 GCA_030840295.1 Pseudonocardiales bacterium | reverse complement strand
CCGCCCCGACCGATGGCTCCGGCGCGGAGCCCTCGCAGAATTTCTGGTTGCGGTCCTGCTGTGATGTCCAATCGAGGACGGGCCTTGAACCGGGATCACCTTGGAAGAAGGTCGCGGCATCGGGTGATCGATCGAGCGTGGTTATGCGCGCGAGCGTCGCGTTGCGGCCGAACGTCGATCCACGGTGGCAGTGCCTAGCCAGCAACGGGTGCCCAGGCGGCAGTGGGTGTCAGTCGGCTGCGCCGGTCGATGCGCTCGTCCGGTTCCAGCCTGAGATCGCCGCCTGCAGTGCCGTGTCGAGGACGTCCTGGCCGTTGGTTCGGGCCAGCGCGGGGTGGGCCAGCGGACTTCGGCTGATGTGCGACAGCTCCAGGGTCACCAAGCCGTGGGTCAGCGCCCAGAGCAGGTAGGCGAGCTCTCGTGCCGCCGCATCCTGCGCGTCCACTCCCAGCAAGCGCCCAGCCTGGGTCGTGACCAGGCCGAAGGTGGTGTCCAGCGCGGTAATGCGGACCTCCGGGCTTGGGTCGAACCCGGGGAGCACGCGCTCGAACAGCAGCCCGTACAGGCCCGGGTTGGCTAGGGCGAACGCTCGGTACGCACTCAGCAGCTCAACCACTGCCTCCTCCGGATCGGCCAGCAGGGTCGCCGACGCCATGCCCTCGGCCAGTAGCTCAAAGCCCCGCGCGTAGACGACGTCGAGCAGCCCGTCGCGGCTGCCGAACCCGGTGTACAGGGCCATCGTCGTTGTCCCCGCGGCCGTGGCGATCCGCCGGAGCGTTAGGTCGGCCGGCACCTCTTCGCGTAGCAGCTGCAACGTCGCGTCGATCAGGCGCTCATGGAGGGTGCTCGCAGAGGGGCGCTCAAGTCGGGGCTTCGTGGGGGTTGCCATGCAGACGAACGTACTATAACTTCTGAAATAACAAACGTTATAACCGTCGATTCGAAGGAATCCCATGACCACTCCCGCGCTCCTCCGTCTCACCGCCCTGGCCGGCCTCACGTCCGCCCTCGTGCTCGTCTTCAACTTCCTCCGCCGAGCCCAGGTGGTCCCCGACGTGCCGGCCACACAGGCGCTGGCCCCATTCGCTGCAACCTTCGGGTTGATCGCCGTGACCGGCCTGTTCATGTGGCACCGCCAGGAGGGCCGAGTCGGCACGGCGGGCACCGCCGGGTACGCGACCAACCTGTTCGGCCTGACCGGCATCGTGGGCATTGAGTACATCGCCAACGTGATCTTCCCCCGGCTCGACGACGCCGTCGTCGACAAGCTGGTCGCCGGCCCGGCCGGCACGGTATTCCTGGTCATCTCCGTCGTGTTCCTGATCGGTGTGCTCGCCTTCGCCAACGTGCTACTGAGGGGCGGCCTGGTCCCGCGGGCAGCCGCAGTGCTCTACGGCACCGGGTTCGCCACGATCGCCTTGCGCACGCTGCTCCCCGATGCCGCCGTCGCCGCCGGCGGATTCGCCGCAGCCGCCGGGCTGGCCCTCATGTCACTGACCCTCCACCGCCGGATGGGCACTGCCCGCGCGGTGCCTGGTCAGACGAACGACCGAACCGACCGCACCATCGTCCTGAACACGGCACGATGAGCCGCCCCGCTGCCCCGCCCCCACCTGGCGCTGGTGCCCACCGTGCCGGTCCTCTTCGGCGGCCCTGGTGCGCCTTCGGCCCGTCGACACACCTTCATCGAGCGTCTGGTCACCGACGAGGGATGGACGACGGCGTCCCTCAAGTAGCACCTTCAGGGTGAACTACCCCCGGACTCCACGGGTCACCGGCGCGAGGCGCCGCACAAGCCTAAGCCCGACAGCGCGTGACCAGCACCGAATCAACCACCGACTCAAGGAGCCACACCATGACGCAGGCAATCGAATTACCGCCGACACCACGCGGCGAGCGAGACCAACACAGTGCACCCATCCCCGGTGGATCGGCGCAGCCCCGGCTCTGGCAGCTGAACTTGCTCCGACTCGGTTACCTCATCGTGGGTGGAGGTCTGGCCATCGTCAAATGGCCCCTGCTCTTCACTCACGGCCCGTGGGAGCTCAAGGACGGCACCGTCGAGTGCATGCTCCTAGCAATGTCGCTCCTGGCGCTACTGGGACTCCGATACCCCCTACGCATGCTTCCGATATTGCTGTTCGAAGTCGCCTGGAAGATCACCTGGCTGGCGGTTATCGCGCTGCCCCTCTGGTCGGATAACAAGCTCACCGGCCCTACCCGCGACCAGGCCGACACAGTCCTCTTGGTTGTCATCGTCATCGCCGTCATTCCATGGCGGTACGTGTTCACCCGGTTCGTTGGCGCGAAAGGCGACCCGTGGCGAAGCCGTCGGTAGCCGGTACGGCTCGCCCGCCCGTACGCGAGTGGGCCGCGGACTTCGGCCAGCCGCCCACTCCGCTACTCAGTGACAGCCTCATCGCGCAGCACCTAGATGTCGCCGACCGTACAACGCCTCAACGCCCGCCCCAGGGAACGCGCCGATCGGCGCGAAACATCGACCAAGGAGATGCACTCGTGAACCACCCAGACAAGACCGCAGCCGTTCCAGCCACGATCCGCGAGCGCATTGCTCGATTGGTCGAGCCAAGACCACGCGCGCGGAAGGCAACCGCGGACTGTTCTACACAACGTCGCCCACCCGACCCCGAAAGATTCCGACGTCTACCCGACCGGGTCCATCTCCGCGACATGCGAACGACGCAGCCGATCCGCCCGACTCGTGACCCGAGAAACGACCGTGACACCGACCGCGACTTCATCGTGCGCTACGCCTGCGGAGACGGTCTCGGCGACAATGACGATGTCTAACACGCGATCACCCAGGTCGGAGTCAGCCCGAAGTCAGACAGCCGCCGCAGCCCGGAGGGCTTGACCGCCAGGAGCGTCTCGCCTTGAAGGTCCGCAGCTTCGGCCAGCTCTTCGTCCGATTGTTCGGCGTCGAAGGGCAGAAGCCGCTCACGGAGTCCACGGGACCACGTCATCTGCCGCCGCCGCAGTCGCGTTGACTCTGGTCCATGAGGGAGGCTGAGGATTGGGTCATACCGCTAGTCACGACACTCGGGGTCGGACCTCGCACGCGCTACTTGATTTTATCAAGTAGTTGGCTTAGCCTGGCTGTGTGACGCCGACCCATGACGCGCAACTGCTGAAGGGCCTGCTGTCGCTGTTGTTGCTACAACTTCTGGCCGAGCGCGAGTCCTATGGCTACGAAGTGGTGCAGCGTCTACACGAGATCGGCCTGAGCGACGTGCTCGAAGGCACGGTCTATCCCGCGCTAGCCCGACTCGAACGCGAAGGCCGAGTCAGCGCCCGCCTCGTTGCGTCCTCTGCCGGGCCGGCCCGTAAGTACTACCGCCCGACGCAGGCCGGCTACCAGGCCCTTGTCGAGGGCGCCTCGAGTTGGCGCTCACTGTCCGCCGTCGTGGGCACGGTGCTCGATCGGCCGGTTCCCCGCGAACCCAGTGAAGGAGCTTGACCATGCCGCACAACGTTTCCTGGCTCGACCGCATGCGCATCGAGGGAGTGGTGTGGATGCTCGACCAGCGCCTCTACGACCTGCCGCGTAGATCCCGCATCGACAAGCGCAGGGAGGTGCGCGAGAACCTTCGTGCTGCCGCGAGCGACATCGGCGCCCGCGAGGCCCTCGCACGCCTCGGAAACAGCCGCGAACTCGCCACCGAATATCTCACCGCCGAGTTCGGTGGCGGGCCCAGACCGTCCTGGATCGCTGCCGGCGTGTTCCTGTTCACCGGAGTGCTCGTGGGCACGTCGCTGCTCAC
>JAVEET010000254.1 GCA_030840295.1 Pseudonocardiales bacterium | reverse complement strand
TGCCGATTCGGTCCGGCATGGCGGCATTAGTGGCGATGTTGACCGGCCTGCTATCAGTAACGGTGATCATGGCTCCGGCACAGGCCGCGCCGTCAGCGTCACTCCCGGTCCGGACCACCATTCATTGGTCGCCGTGTGAACCTGGCTTTCTATGCGCGTCGGCACGGGTGCCATTGGACTACGACCACCCGAGGGGCACGCAGATATCGCTGGCCCTGACCAAGTTGCCGGCCACTGACCCGGCACACCGGATCGGGTCGCTGTTCCTCAACCCGGGCGGTCCCGGTGGATCCGGAGTGGACTTCGTCCAAGGGGTTGGCAGGTCCCTCCTGACGGACGAGGTCCGAGCCCGATTCGACCTGATCGGTTTCGACCCGCGCGGGATCGCCCGCAGCACTCCGCTCACCTGCTTTGCCACCCAGCAGGCAGCGCTAAATGTTCTTCCGCCATTCCCGTATCCCACCACCGCGCACGAGACGAAGATCTGGATTACCGACAACAACAAGCTCGACGCCGCCTGCGCAAAGAACGGCGGTGCGATGCTGAACCACATGAGCACGGCGAACGTCGCCCGCGACCTCGATGTGCTTCGGGCCGCCGTCGGTGACGCAGGCTTGAATTACTACGGTCTGTCCTACGGCAGTTTCCTGGGCAACACTTACGCGAACCTCTTCCCCGGCAGAGTGCGATCGGTGGTCATTGACGGCGTGCTCGATCCGATCTCCTGGACTACCGGACGTGGCGATCAGCGCAAGGTTCCCTTCTCCACTCGTCTGAAGAGTGCGGTGGGAGCGCAGGCAACACTCAAGGAATTCTTCCGGCTGTGCGACGCCGGGGGCACCAACTGTCCCTTCGCACCGCACGCAGCCCGCCGCTACGCCGCGCTGCTGCACGAACTCAAGGAGGACCCGCTTCCGATTACCTTCCCGGACGGGACATCTCTGAACTACGACGAGTCGTTCCTGATCGCCGACACGCTGGGCGCGATGGGTGACTCCGCGAGCTGGCCCGACCTCGCGACCATCCTGGCGGACCTGGAGAAGCGCGTGGCCGCGCGCGTTCTGGCAGCCGGACTGTCGTCACGGCAAGGGCAGCACCTGCAGCCGTTGCCCTATGACAACTTCGTCGAAGCCGGCCCTGCGGTGTCCTGCTCTGACGGCATCAACCCGACCAACTACTCGGCGTGGACCCGAGCAGCTTCGAGTTCAGCGCGCACAGATGGCCTGTTCGGACCTCTTTGGGCATGGGTTTCGAGCAACTGTGCGAAGTGGCCTGGCCATGACGCTGACCGCTACCTCGGCCCGTTCAATCACCGAACCAAGAACCCGGTGCTCGTAGTGGGCAACATCTTCGACCCGGTCACGCCGTATCAAGGTGCCACGACCGTGGCAAAGCTGTTACCGAACTCGAGACTGCTGACCGTGCACGGCTGGGGACACACATCACTGTTCCGTTCCAGCTGCGCCACCTCCGCGATCGGTCGGTACCTCGTCACTTCCCGGCCCCCACCTCGGGGAACGATCTGCGAACAGGATGTCGTGCCCTTCGCCGCGCCGATGGCCGCCGCACGAGCACGATCAACAGCAGTCACGGTCGGCGGTTCGATTCTGGCGCCCCGGCAGCTGGCCTGGTAAACCCGGATCGGGAGACAAACGGCACTCGGCGCGCGAGCCGATCTCCAGCTGATCCCAGCGGGCCGTAGGGTGCGATCATGGCCGATCGACCCCTGACACTCATGGCGGTACACGCTCACCCGGATGATGAGGCGACGGGGACAGGTGGCATCCTGGCGCGCTGCGCCGCGGAGGGGGTTCAGACCGTGCTCGTCACCTGCACTGACGGGGGCTGCGGGGATGGCCCTGGAGGCGTGAAGCCGAATGAGCCCGGTCATGATCCAGCCGCAGTGATCGCTATGCGCCGCGCTGAACTGGAGGCGAGTTGTGCGGTCTTGAAGGTCAGCCATCTGGAACTCCTTGGCTACTCCGACTCCGGGATGATGGGCTGGCCGAACAATGATGCGCCGGGCTCGTTCTGGACAACCCCGGTGGACGATGCGGCGGCCAGGCTGGGCGAGTTGATGCAGCGCTACCAGCCCGATGTTGTCGTCACCTACGACGAGAACGGCTTCTACGGACACCCTGACCACATCCAGGCACACCGGATCACGATGGCTGCAGTGGCCTCGACGGGCCTGCCGGCGAAGGTTTATTGGACGACCGCGCCGCGCTCGAAGATGCAGGAATTCATGCAGGTCATGCGCGAGTACGGCGCGGACTGGGATGAGCCGGAATCGTCAGTCGACGGGGCGGAACCGGAAATCGGACTTCCCGACGCTGCCATAACTACCTGGGTGGACACCACCGATTTCGGTAGCCAGAAGTTTGACGCACTCGCCGCACACGCCAGTCAAAGTGAGAACATCTTCTTTCTACGTATGGGCAAAGAGAAGTTCGCCCAGCTGATGGGCATGGAGACCTTCGTTCGCGTCCATGACACGACCGGCGCCGCGCTGCCCGAGGACGACCTCTTCGCCGGCCTGCGCTGACTGGCGAAGGCGGCTCGGCACGTCGATTCGGGTAGCTGCGCGAGCCGAGGTCCAGCCCCTCGCAAGGCGGTCCGCGAGGCGGTCCGCGTGCCGGCGCTCGTCGTCTGCGACCTCGCTGCGAGTGCTGGTACGCAGCTGCCGGATGCTGGTAAGGCCGTCCGGGCCGATGTGGCCAGCATGAAGCCAGTATGACCCGGCCCGGCAAAGGTATTGACTAGGTGATGCGTAGTCGTATCGTGTCTGATGAGCGTGCTGGTGTCCTCATTGTTGTATGAGCCAAGCGGTCGCGCAGCGGTGGCTTGGAGACGTTGCCCGTGCGCTCAGTTCAGGTTTGGGGCTAGCCACAGGAGTTGGGCCATGAACGCCAAAAACCGGTCAATCATCTTGGTGTCCATCCTGGCGGCGGTCGCGCTGATGCTGGCCTTCCTACCTGCCGGCAGCAGCGCGCAGACCTCTCATCCGAACGCATCCCCGCATGGTGTTCGTCCTGCGCCGGTCGGCCTGCTTGATTGCAACGGGCTCAGTCCGATTCAACGAACGGTGAAGGTCACCGGTGCATGCAGTGATCCGCGCGGCTATGAGGGCGGACGCTTCTACGACAACGGCCATTACATCGGTCACGACGAGCCGATCGTGCGCTTCCTGTCCAACCGCTCGGGATCCGGTAACAGCACAAGCTGGACCGAGACGCTTCCCCGCGATCCAAAGGCCGCCCCAACCGTGCAGACGCCCGGCAAGGATGTGACCCATTGGTTCGAGCTTAGCGTGGCGCCCTGGTTCTCCATGGCGTTGTGCAACAGTCGGTCCTACCCGCTGACCCAACCCTGCACGCCGAACAGCGACTCGAACGCGCCCAGCGCGACGTCGCCCGGCGGCGGAAGCTCATTCCTGGAGATGCAGTTCTATGCGCCTGGAGCAGCGCCGTTCGTGGACAACATAAGTTGCGACAACACTCACTGGTGCGCGTCCCTGCACATCAATGATCTTGAGTGTGACACGAACTTCGTGTGCAACCCGAACTGTGTCGAGCCCACCAACTTCGCGTTCATCCAGCGCGATGGAGTACCGACCGGGCCGCCCAGCCCACAGTTGGCGAACCTGACGAGCTTCACTCCGACCCGGCAGACCCTGCTGATGAACCCCGGGGACAAGATCCGTTCCCAGATTTTCGACGCTGATCTCGGCGGCGGGAAGCACGCACTCGAAACTCGGATCGACGACCTGACTACAGGTCAGAGTGGCTACATGATCGCATCTGCGAAGAACGGCTTCATGGCGACGAACCCTGGCGACTGTACGGGCACACCGTTCAACTATGAGCCTGAATACAGCACCGCGGCCCCGGCGAACATCATTCCTTGGGCGGCGTTGGAAACGAACATTTCAACCCAGTTCGAAATCGGTCACTATATCCCCTGTCGCACGGTGACCGACCCGACGACCCTGAGCCTTGGCGGTTTCACCGACACGGTATGGCAGAACTGCACCGGGCCATATGAGGCAGCAGGGAAGGCCTCCGGGCTGACCGATGAACCCACCGATGCCCCGTGCTACCCAAAGGGCGACACGCACGGCGGGCGCGCGGCGCCTAACCTGGTCACCGGCTGCGCGAATTTCGACTCCGGGGGCGATCTCGACTTCGATGGCACGTCTTACTGGCCTGACTGGCCCAAGGCGACCAAACCCACCCGCTACCCGGCACCGTTCCTTCAGCAGCAGCCACGCACCCGCGGTGCCCTCTACAGCCACATCCAGTTCCAGACAAACGCGCCGGCCAGTGAAGCCTCCTGCGGCCCGAACACCCTCGACGGATGCGCGGTACCCCCTCCGGGAGCGCCTGGAAACTTCTACCCGTGGTGGACCCTGGCCAAGGTGAACGGGGACTGTGTCTGGGAGTTCGGGCAGATGACCAATGGCAAGTCCTTCGGCAGGACCGCCCAATACGGCACGCCGGACCTCAGCTACTTCTTCGGCACCCTCAAGTCGGCAACGCTGCCTCTCCCGCGTTGTTGATGCAGCCCAGTCATCCAAGCGTCGTAGTTGACGTCCGTCTTCTGGGAGTACACCGCGCGCCGGGGCACCGGCACTATGAGGAATCGGCGTTCGAGAGCCGGTTAGCACCTCAAGGGCGGTCAGATGAGAAGCCGGATGTGGTACGCGAACGACAGCGGCGCACCGCGTCGTGGCCGATGGCGCCCGGCCGACAGCGCGACGATGAGCACGCTATGTATCGTGACCACATTTCTGTTCGTCCTCGCCCAGCTCGTCCTCGCCGTCGGGCAGGTCGCCTCGGCGGCAACGCCGTTGAATGTCTTCGTCGGCTACATGGATAGCCATTCTGATCCGTCGAGTGCCAGACAGCCCAACCCGTGGCCGTACACCGATTCAGCCAGTTATGTCGGGACGCCCTGTGCCAACTACCCCAACGACACGACCTGCTGGGATGCCAGTGCGCTTCGGCTGGACAACCCCAACGACACGGACGTGACAGGAGTGCATCCGCTCGTCGTGATCGCGGGCAGCAGGTACGACCTGTGGGGGGCCAACCTGACGGTGCGTGCACACGGGATGCTGGTGCTCACCGAGACCGGTGGACAGAACTCGGAGAACTTTGATGGCTCGGACTTCTCCCCCAACGCCTACAACGGCGGTAACACGGCCTCATGTGCTAATTCCGGGGCGATCCCGAACGTCGAGGTAACCATTGGGGGCGCCATGACCTCATACGTCGACTCCAGCCAGGTTCTCAACGGCGGCGGTGTCGACTCGGGCCACTGCGTCAACGGTTCCTTCGTCTCCGGCCGCATCGACGAATCCCATCCGTGGGTCCAGATCGGCTCCGGCGCGCCGTCGGCACCCTCCGCGCCACGCACGCTGAGCGCCTCCCCGGGCAGCGGGTCTGTCGGGCTGGCCTGGGCGGCCCCCACGTCCGACGGCGGAAACGCAATCACCAGCTACAACGTGTACCGGGGCATCAGCTCCGGCGCGGAGGCCGCGACACCGGTGGCCACCAATATCCGGACAAATAACTACACCGACGCGGGCATCATCAACGGCACCAGGTACTTTTACACCGTTGCAGCGGTGAATAACGCGGGAACATCGCCTCCGTCCAATGAAGCATCGGCGGTACCGGTAGCCACCGGGGCGACGGTGCCCTCGGCACCGAGATCCTTGACAGCGTCGCCGGGTAGCGGATCAGTGAGCCTGTCCTGGATCGCGCCGACAAGCGACGGCGGTTCACCGGTCACCGGTTATGACGTCTACCGCGGGATCGCCAGCGGCGCAGAGGTGGCGACTCCGCTCGCCAGGAATATCAGGACGCTGACATATACCGATCTGGCTGACGCCAATGGATCCACGTACTTCTACACGGTCGCCGCGGTCAATGCCGCCGGAACCTCGCCGCCGTCCAACGAATCCTCCGCAACGCCGAATCCGACCATTCCCACCGCGCCGCAGGCCCTGACCGCAACAGGCGTCGGCGGATCGATCGCGCTGGCGTGGAAGGCGCCGCTTTCAGACGGCGGCTCCGGCGTGGTCGGCTACAACATCTATCGGGGAACGGCAGCCGGCGGCGAGTCCAGCACGCCGATTGCTACACAGGTGCTCCTGACCAGCTTCACCGACACAAGCAGTGGTGCGACCGGTTTTTACCAGGTTTCAGCAGTGAACCGCATCGGCGCGTCGCCCAGGTCGAACGAAGCGTCGGCCACCGCTCAGGTGTCAGCCGGTACCTTCGTCGCGTTATCACCGCAGCGGATCCTCGATTCCCGCACCGGCAACGGCGCCCGCGGACCCGTCGCCGCCGGTGCCAACCTGACCCTGCAACTCACCGGACGGGGAACAATACCGACCAGCGGAGTCACCGCAGTCGCGATCACCGTCACCGTCACAGCAGCCACCGCCGGCGGCCACCTCACCGTGTTCGCCGCAGGCACCCCGAGACCCAGCACCTCCAACCTCAACTTCGTCGCCGGACAAACCATCGCCAACCTCGTCATCACCGGCACCGGCACCAACGGCGCCATCACCCTCTTCAACGGTTCCCGCCATCCCATCCAGCTGATCGGCGACATCAGCGGCTACTACCGCTAGGGGTACGCCCCTGCCAGCAAGACGTAGGTGCGACTGACCCACTGTGCGATGATCGGCCTTGTGACTTTGTCGAGGCGATCCGTCCTTGCGCTGGCTGCATTGGGGATCGGGTCGATCGCGGCGGGCTGTTCCCGCGCCCTGACCAAACCAGCCCGAACGGTGGCTTCAACCCCCGCAGCGCCAGGGACAACATCGCCGCGCAAGGCGGCGACGTCACCGCGGGTCGGGGGCGTGCGTCCATCGGTATCGGCCGGCCGGCCGGCCGGCGCGGCAGCGCTCGAGTATCTGCACGGACCCAGGAGCGCCCCGGCAATTGCCCTGACCTTCCACGGGGCGGGCGATACCGCGATCGCGAATGAACTGTTGGCCATCTTCGCCTCGCACCATGCCAAGGTGACCGTCTTTGCGGTGGGGTCCTGGCTCGCCGCCTCGCCGAAGATGGCTGAAACGATTGTGGGCGCCGGTCACGAGCTGGGCAACCACACCTACAACCACCTGGACATCAACAGCCTCGGGACGAGCGCAGCGCAGTCCGAAATCTTGCGCTGCAAGGATCTGCTGGTGTCGTTGATCGGGTCCGGCGGCGCGCATTTCCGCCCCTCGCAGACTCAGCACGCAACGCCTCTGGTGCGCCAGCTCGCCGGCAAGGAGGGTTATCCGGTGTGCCTGTCCTACGACGTCGACTCGTTGGACTACACAGATCCCGGACCGGCCACAATCCGTCGCCAGGTTGCGACGGCGAGTGCGGGCTCGATCGTCAGCCTGCACTTCGGTCATCCCGGCACGGTGGCCGCGATGCCCCTGATCCTGCACGACCTCAGGCAGCGGCGTCTTGAACCCGTCACGGCGAGTACTTTGCTGGCCTCATGAACCGACATCGCCGTGCTCTCGCCGTGGCGCACGTCATTGCCTTGGTGGCCGCCGGCTGCACCGTTGGCATTGGAACTACGCCGCGGAGCCGGACGCCTGCCGCATCGCCCACACGACAGTCCCTGCCGTCCTCCGCCACGGTTACGTCACCGGCACCACGGTCGTCGGCCGGCCCGGCCTTCGACGGTCTGGTCGGTATGCCACCACCGCTCGCCGCCAACGATATCTATGCCGCCGACCGCCCCGGGGCGATCAGCCCGTCCATTGTCCACGACCGCGCCTACGTCTACGTCCCGAACACCAACAGCAACGATGTATACGTCATCGATCAGCGCACCATGCGGGTCGTATCGGTGTTCGCCGGCGGCAATGAACCGCAGCATGTCGTGCCCTCCTACGACCTGAAGACGCTCTATGTCACCGCGGACAAGCCGGGCTCGGGCAGCCTCACCCCGATCAACCCGAAAACCGGTAAGCCTGGCCGACCTATCGGCGTCGATGACGCCTACAACATGTACTTCACTCCGAACGGTGCGTACGCAGTCGTGGTCCAGGAGTCCTACACCCGTCTCGCGTTCTACAACCCCCACACCTGGGTACTGCACGACAGCCTCAGGATTCCCGCCTGCGCGGGCATGGACCACATGGACTTCACCGCCGACGGTAAGCAGGCGTTGGTGAGCTGCGAATTCGCCAACCGGCTGGCTGTTGTTGATGTAGCCACCCATCGGCTCGTGCGGACTGTGGACCTGCATCAGGTCAGCGGAGGCATGCCCCAAGACGTCAAGCTGTCGCCGGACGGCCGCGTCTTCTACGTCGCAGACATGATGGCTGATGGCATCTATCTCATCGACGCGACCAGCTTCCGGGCACTCGGCTTTCAGCGGACCGGCAAGGGCGCACATGGTTTGTACATTTCACGTGACTCGGCACAGATGTATGTGACCAACCGCGATCAGGGCAGCATCAGCGTCATTGACCTTGCGACCCGTAGACCCGTGGCGAAATGGATCGTTCCTGGCGGAGGCAGCCCGGATATGGGCAACGTCTCGGCTGATGGCACCGTCCTGTGGCTGTCGGGCCGCTACAACAACGTCGTCTACGCCATCAGCACGCACGACGGGCACTTGATCGCGAAGATCCCGGTGGGGACAGGGCCGCACGGGCTCTGCGTCTGGCCACAGCCTGGGCGCTACTCCCTTGGCCACACCGGAATCATGCGCTGACCCGACCTACCTACCTCGGCGCGAACAAGTCATCGATGGAGGCCGCGTCGGTTGGGGTAGGTGTCCTGCCATGGCCGCACCTCTGCGAAAGCACTCGAGGCCCGCAGCACCAAGTCGTCCCGACCGCGGGCGCCGACCAACTGGATGCCGACGGGATGGCCCTCGTCTGTCAGCCCCGCCGGTACGGATGCCGCTGGATGACCGGTGAAGTTGAAGAGGTAGGTGAGACACCAACCGATCAGGGGGTCGACGTCGACACCGCCTACCTGCCGTGGGCCGACGGTCCGACCGTCCGGACCGTCCGCTACCCGGGCCACGGACAGCACAGGAGCGACCAGCAACGGGAACGCGCGAAGGCTGTCATTGATCGCTTCGAACACCCGGCTTCGCATGATCGAGTCCTTGCTTGCCTGTCGCGCTGAAGCTCGGAGTGCGGCTTCGATGAGCGGCAACAGATCCGGGTCGAGCTCGTCGGCGTGCTGGCCGAGCAGGTCGATCCCCTGCTCCTCACACGAGTTGACGAAGTCCACATAGGTACGTCCGATGAGCCGATGCCACAACGCTGACAGCTCCTCCTGCGGATAAGGCAGATCGATGGTCACCGGCACGATCGTGGCCCCGCATGCCTCGAAGGCACTCAGGGCGGATTCGACCACCTTCAGCACCGCCGGCTCCACCGGATATCCGCCGAGATCGGCGCTGTACGCGATTTGCATCCCCTCGATCCCACGGGAAGCCTCGCGAAGAAAGCTGCCGTCCCAGGCTGGCAGGGAAAATGGGTCGAGCGGATCCGGACCGCTCATCACATCGAGCATCAGGGCGGCGTCCTCGACCGTCCTGGTGATAGGGCCGGGGTGCAGAAAGGGGGTGTCCTTGGTGAAGAGGTTCGGCCGTGTCACAACGGCGATGCGCCCGAAGGACGGTTTGAAGCCGAATACCCCGCACAACGCAGCGGGAATCCGAACGGACCCCCCGCCGTCCGAGCCCTGACTCAGTGGCACCAGACCCTCGGCGACTGCCGCGGCACTTCCTCCGGACGAACCGCCGGCGTTCGCCGACAGGTCGAATGGGCTCTTGGTACTGCCGAACAGCCCATTGTCCGTCGTGCCCTTGAAGCCCAGCTCGGGGGTGTTCGTTTTACCAACGACAATCGCGCCGGCATCTTCGAGCCGTTGTACGTAGCTGCATGACTCGGACGGGACGAAATCTCGAAACACCCGCGACCCCAAGCTCGCAGGCACGCCGGCTTTGAAATCGAAAAGATCCTTGATCGCCAATGGAACACCATGCAGTGGGCCTACGAGATCACCGCGAGCGAGAGCCTCGTCGGCTCTTCTTGCAGCGCTGCGCGCTTCATCGCCGATCACGTGCACGAAGGCGTTGACCAGGGCATTTCGAGAGTCGATGGCAGCGAGGAAGGAATCCACGACCTCTGCCGCCGAGATCTCTCGGTGCCGGATCATCCTGGCGAGGTCGAGCCCGGGTACATAGTCCAACTCACCCATTAGTGGTCGCACCTCCTACCGTAGTCACTGACGAGGCCGGATCCATCGCCCCGGACCCGAACGTGTTGTCAGCAAGCGAAGGCGTGCTCCCGACCTCGGTCCGGTTCTTGCGCCCGCCGCCGAGGGCTCCACTCGCCCGCGTGCTCAGCACACTCAGACCGGCCGCGACGACCAGTGCGACGCCGTTGGCGACCTGCTGCCAGAAATCGGTGACGTTGAGCAGCGTCAGGCCGTTCTGCAGAACGCCGAGAAAGAGCACGCCCAGTAGGACACCGATCATGTTGCCCCGGCCGCCTTCGAAAGCGACGCCACCTAGCAGGACAGCGGTGAGAACGCTCAGCTCGAAGCCGACGCCGAGTGTTCCTGGGGGTGCGCTGTCCAATCGTGCGGCAAACAGAACGCCGCCGAGCGCGGCAGCTGCACCACACAGCACGAACAGGGTGAACGGCAGCCTTTTGATCTGGATTCCGGACAGGTAGGCGGCCTCCGGATTCACTCCGATCGCGTAGACGTGCCGGCCTCCCGGCGTGAGACCCAGGTAGAGCGCGCCGATTGCGAAGATCGCGGCGGCGATAACGACGGGAACCGGAATCCCGGCAATGGTTCCCACGCCAAGCGAATCGAATGCGGTTCCGAAGCCGAACACCGGTAAGGAGGTGACGAGCAGGGTTGCGCCCCGCACCGCTGTCAGGGCCCCCAGTGTTACCAGCAAGGGAGAAAGTCCGAGGTACGTGCACAGCCAGCCATTGACCGCACCGATTCCGGCGCCGACCAGCAGTGCCACACCGACGGCGATGACCGGCGCGGCGTGATGGTTCACGGTCAGCAGCCCGGCGACCACGCCGCCGAGACCGAGCACGGACCCGATAGACAGATCGACGTAGCCGGACAGAATTAGCAGCGCCTCGGCTACCGCGACGATGGCGAGTACCGCGCTGGTCAGTCCGATCGAGCGGATGTTGGTGAGCGTCCAGAATTGCGGGCTCTTGAAACCGAAGAATATCGAGAGCCCGATAAGGCCTACGAGAAGCACGTTCTGTGCCGCGAACCTCGAAACTCCATGAATCGACAGGGCGGCCCCGCGACGGTCGGCTCCCTGCATACGTCTCGGGGGCGTGGTCTCAGCAGCATCATTCATCTTGCGACTCCTCTGAAGCATTACAGGTGTGCGGCGGAAATGAGGGACTCTTCGGTGAGGTCCGGCCCGGACAACTCCCGGACGATGCGGCCACGGACCAGTACCAGTGCCCGGTCGGCCACCGCGCAGATCTCCTCGGGATCCGATGAGGTGACGAGGACGGTCCGGGTCTGCTCCGCTACGACACGGCGCAGCAATGCATAGAGCTCCCGCCGGACGCCGACGTCGATTCCCTGGGTGGGCTCGTCGAGCAACAGCGTGTGGGCGTGCTGAGTGCGATTCAGCCAGCGCGCCAGCATGACCTTCTGTTGATTGCCACCGGAGAGGCTTCGGACCGGGATCGCAGGATCTCCGGGCTTGATACCGAGCGAGGTGGCGATATCGCGATAGGTGTCACGCTCGCCGGCAAGGGAGCGGAAGCCGAAGGTGCTCAAGCGATCGAAGCTCGCCAGCAGCGCATTGTCCCGGTTCGACATGGGCGGAAGCAGCCCTTGCTTCATCCGCTCGGCCGGTACGAGGGCAAGGCCATGACGTATCGCGCGCGCGGGATCCTTGAATACTCCCAAGTGTTTGCCCGTGCTGACCGACCCGGTCGTTGCCGAGCCGCGCCCGAAGATGGCCTCCAGGATCTCGGTACGACCAGACCCGAGCAGTCCGTAGATGCCGACCACCTCGCCGGCGTGCAGGTCGAAGGTGACCGGCCCGAAGCGCGGACCGGCCAGCTCGTGCACGCCCACCAACCTCGCGCCGTGGCTAGCGGCCTTCGCCGCCGGTGCCTCACCCTTGCGCCCGGCGATAGCTTCGACGACGCGTTCCTTGGGTGTCGACGCGACCTGGCCGCTCAGCACGACCTTCCCGTCGCGCAGGACCGTCACTCGGTCAGCGATCTCGTAGACCTCCTTGAGCAGGTGGGTCACATACAGGATCGCCAGGCCCTGGGACCGGAGTTCCCGGAGCCTGGTTCCCAGGGCACGGGCTTCGGTTTCGGACAATGCGGCGGTCGGTTCGTCCAGGATGAGGACGGAGGGCGTGCGCTGCATTGCCTTGGTGATGGCGACGACCTGCTGCTCGGCGACGGGCAGGGTTTCGACCTTGACCGAGGCGTCGAACGACGGCTGAAACCTGCTCAGCGCGTCGTTGGCCAGCTTTCGTTGTCTGCGCTTGCTGAGAAAAGGCCCCTTCGTGCGCAGCTCTCGCCCGAGAAAAATGTTGTCCGCGACGGACAAGGACGGAACCAGGCCGAGGCTCTGGTAGATGATCGCGATTCCCGACTTGATCGCTTCGACAGGCGTAAGACGGGCACTGCGCTTGTCGTCGACGACGATCTCGCCGTGATCGGGGGCGTATGCGCCACCGAGGCAGCCGATCAAAGTGGACTTGCCGGCCCCGTTGTGTCCGAGCAGAGCGTGGATCTCGCCGGGCATGATGTCGAGGCTGACGTCGGACAGCGCGCGGGATGCACCGAACGACTTGCGCAGTGAACGCACCGTCAGGCGCGGCTGCGAAGCGGTCATGCGTAGTCCGCAAGGAACCCGGCCAACTGCGGAGAATCGGCGGTGATGACGGTGATCGGCAGGTTCATGATGCCGTTTCCGGCCTGCTTGGCCGAGATCTTCGTTGGCAGATCGATGATCGCGTAGCCGATGTCCTTCAGGCGAACCGCCGATGTGGCGCGGAAGATCCCGCCCTTCTGGATGAGTTGCATCGCCTGTTGCGTCCCGTCCTGACCTCCGACGTAGATCTTGGGGTCCTTCGGGTCCTTACCCCGGTTGAGGAGAGACTGGTACGCACCGACCGCGCCGTCGTCGTTCACCGTGAGCACCACGTTGATGTCGGGATGAGCCGTGAGGATGCTGTCCATCGCCTGCAGGCCGGTTTGCTGCGAGTTCGCGAACTGCTTGGCGACCACCTGGACGCCGGGGGCGAGTTTGGTGAACGCGTCGGCGACGCCCTTATCCCGTTGACGGGTGAGGTCGATGGTTTCGTTGATGAGAAACGCGGCCTTGCCCTTGCCACCCAAACTCTTGTTCGCCCAGGCTGCCGCGTCCTTGCCGAGGGCTTGTCCACTTTCGTACGGACTGAGCAGAATGGCACCGCTCTGATTCTGCATTGAACCGCCATAGGAGACCCACACGAGGCCTTTCGCAATGGCGGCCTTGGCCATCTTCTCCATACTCGTCGGCTCAAGAGGAAAGACGACCATGGCCGCGAGGCCCTCATCTATCCATGCCTGAACGTTGGCGATCTCCTTGTCGGTCTTCCCGTCATCGGCGTCGAGCAGCAGTTGATGGCCGGTGGCCGAGGCACGCTCCTTCGCGAACTTGACCAGGTTGGCGTACACCGGCAGCGAGTTCTCCGGGAAGTCGTAGCCGATCGACTTCGCCATTGCGGAATTCGGAGCTCCGGCCTTGGCGGTGCTCGAACTGCCGGTGGCACTGCACGCCGCGAGCAGCGAGGGACCGCCGATGAGGCCCACAGCGGCAACCAGCGAGCTGCGCGTCAGGAAGCCCCGCCGCGAAATCCCCGGGGAGTGGACATCGGTACTGGGCACAGTTTCAACCGTCATTGGTGCCACCTTTCAGCTTTGGTGAATTGGCTGTGGGCGCGAGCAGCGTCGTGGACAAACCCGTGTCAGCCAGACATATCTGCCTGACACCTGGAGTTGTCTGATGCGCGAGTAAGGGCCTGACACCTTCGGCAGCCTGCGCATATGCTCAACACATGGGCGAATCCTCAGTACCGTACAACGAGCGTCGGCCCTTCGCAATAGCCAACTCAGCCGAGATGTAAACCTTGCGTTACAGGCATGATCTTCGAAAGTTAGGGCTGGCGAGGACGGTTTGATGCGCTAGCCTTCACCTGGGCATCTACGCAGCCGATGAGCAAACGCTCACCGAGATCGTCCGTGCGGGCCAGGTCCCACCCGGCCTCCACCTCAGCGCCGACGGGCATCGAACGCCAGCCCTCAGGCGGCGGATCGGCTCAAGCAGAGAAGGGATTCGTGGTGACCGGCTTCAAAACGATCGACGCGCACAACCACCTTGGGGTGCGCCACGGCGCCAGCCAGACAGCTGCCGAGTTGGTGGCCAAGCTCGACGAGGCAGGAGTCGACCAGGCGGTGGTCTTTCCGTTCGTCGAGGGAGACTTCGACAACGAGATCATCGCCGACGCCGTGCGGGACCACGCCGGACGTCTGATCCCGTTCTGTGCCGTGAACCCGTGGCATCTCGACCGTGCGGTCGCCGAGGTGGCGGCGAGGGCCCAGGCCGGCTTTCGTGGAGTGAAGCTGCATCCGACCTTGCACGGCTATCACCTGTCCGACGAGGCCCTCGTGGGTCCGGTACTCGAAGCCGTCCGCGAGGCCGGGATGGTGGTGATCTGCCACGGTGCCAGCGACCTGTACAACGCGCCACCGGAGTTTGCCCTGGTGGCTGGGCGATTCCCCGAGACCGCGTTCCTGATGGCCCACAGTGGAACCTTCTGGTCGCACGAACAAGCCGTCGAGTTGGCCCGGCAGACGCCGAACTTGTATCTCGAGACGTCGCGCGTTCCGGTACACGAGATCTCGTACTCCGTTGCCGAACTCGGTCCGGAGAAGGTGATCTGGGGAACCGATTCGCCTTTCGTCGACTATGCATTCGAGTTTCAAAAGATGGAACGCGTCGCGGTCGATGCCGACTCGGTAGCCCTTGTCCGCGGCGGAAACCTCGCCCGGCTGTTGAACCTGTCCAGCTGACCAACGCCCACCCTGAGAGCACCCGGAGATCGAACTGATATGCGCGCCGTCGTCCTTGAAAGGCCGAACAGCTTTCAACTCACCGACGTCTCTGATCCAGTGCCGTCGGCCACCGAAGTTGTCATTCGGGTTGCCGCAGCAGGTATCTGCGGCACTGACCTGCACATCGTCGACGGCCTGTTTCCGCCCACTCCATACCCGATAATCCCCGGGCACGAGTTCGCCGGCGAGGTCGTCGCGGTGGGATCGGAGGTGGACTTCCTCAGCGAGGGCGCCCGCGTTGCAGTCGACCCGTCGTTGTTTTGTGGTCATTGCCCGGCCTGCCAGCGGCAACGCGGCAACTTGTGTGCCCAATGGGGCGCGGTGGGTGACACGGTCAACGGTGCCTTCGCCGAATACGTCGCGGTTCCAGCTGGCAATGTCCACTCGATCCCTGACTCGGTGTCGTTCAGTGAAGCAGCCCTCGTGGAGCCTCTCGCCTGCGCGGTGCACGGGCTGAACCGGCTCCGACTAACGCCGGGCGCATCGCTGCTGGTAGTCGGAGCGGGGACAATGGGCCTGCTGCTGGCCCAGCTCGCACGTCGCACCGGCGCCGCGACGCTGATCGTCGTTGACACCGACCAGTCACGCCGGCAACTCGCTGAAAAGCTCGGCTTCGGCACCGCTGCGTCGATTCCGGACGCGCTCGGCGAACTCCCGAGTGGGTACGACTTCGTCGTCGAGGCAACCGGGGTTCCGGCGGCGGGTCAGGCGGCTCTGCACGCTGTCGCCCGGGGCGGTACGTTCATGGTCTTCGGCGTAGCACCCGAACGGGCCACCCTCGAGGTCTCGCCGTTCAGCGTCTACAACGACGAGATCACCATTGTCGGGTCGATGGCGGTACTGAACACCTTCCCGGCCGCGTTGCGCATGCTCGCCTCCGGCGCGGTCGATACTGACGTCATGGTCAGCCACACTTTCGGTCTCGGTGACTTCGCCGAGGCTCTGCGGACGGTGCGCGAACGGACGGGATTGAAGGTTCAGGTCATGCCGAGCCGTTGAACGAGATGAATCTCCAAGCACTCGCTGCTCAACGATTTGTTGAGCACGCAATAATCAGCACCACAGCTCCCGTAGCCGAAAGGTATTAGGTGTCCAACTTCGAACGGTCGAGCCGGGAGCGTATGCAACTTCGGGCAGCGATGATGTACTACGGCGAGGGCGCGACCCAGCACGAGATATCACAACAGCTAGGCGTCAGCCGCGCCACCGTCGGGCGGCTGCTGGCCAGCGCGCGCGACACCGGCCTGGTCAAGATCGAAATCGTGTCCGAGCTCGGTCGGCAGGTCGGCCTCGAGCTCGACCTGCAGACGAAGTACGGGCTCGCCGAGGCCGTCGTCATCGACGCCGAGAACATTTCCCCCACTGGCAGCGTCGACCTCGGCCACGGGTGCGCCGACATGCTGTCTCGCCGGCTGCGCCCAGGCATGATTCTCGGCCTGGGGTGGAGCTCCGATCCGCTCAATTGGATCGCCCGCACCTCGGAGGTGCTGCGCTCGGATGCCTACCGCCAGCATCAGCCGAAAAACATCGGTGTCGTGCAGCTCGCCGGGTCCGCCCCACACGATCCGACCAGGGTCAACCCGATGCGAACAGTGTCCGCGGTCGCTGAGGCCTTGTCGGCGCACGAACTGCTGATCTCCGCGCCGCTCTACGTGGATCAGGCAGCGACCGTGGAGGGCCTACGTGGTGACCGGGGCATCCGGGCCGCGCTGGACGCCGCCGGTAGCGCTGACATCTGCATGTTCGGCATCGGCCACGTGACCAGGACAGCGCCGTTGTACATCAATGGCTATATCGATGACACGGATCTGCGCGAGCTGAGTTCACTGGAGGCGGTCGGAGACATCTGCGGTCGGTTCTATGACGCCAAGGGCATTGCCGTTGACGGCACGCTCGCTCGCCGCACACTCTCGGTTGAACTCGACCTGATCGCGTCCCGACCGCTTCGTATCGGCGTCGCTGCCGGTCTGGAGCGCGTCGAGGCAGTACGTGGCGCATTCGCGGGCGGCCTGGCCAATGCCATCGTCACTGACACCACCACCGCGAGCGCCCTGTTGCAGGACCGTCAGGGCTGACTCGGCTCGTCCCGAAGGTGCTACGCGAGCGCCCTTTGCTCGCTCAGAAGGTTGCGGTGTCGATGACGAAGCGGTACCGGACGTCGCTGGCGACCACGCGGTCATAGGCCTCGTCGATCTGCTCCCCGGAGATGACCTCGATCTCGGCACCGA
>JAVEET010000238.1 GCA_030840295.1 Pseudonocardiales bacterium | reverse complement strand
CTGGTGCTGTCGGCAGGCAGAATTCTCGAGGAGGGCACTCCGGAGGATCTGCTGGCCCGCGGCGGTCTGTACGCCGAGCTCTACGCCCGCGAGTTCGGGGAGCCGGTCACCGTCGGGGACGCGGCGCGGACCGGCGCCCGGGAGGGGGATCAGATCGAACTGGATGGAGTGGCCCAGGTTCGGGCCACCGTCGATGGTCGACCTCAGCAGCCTCCCCGGGACTTCGAGCGGTTCCTGACGAAGGCGGTGCCGCGGCCGGCCTCCGCCGAGACGTTCCGGGCGCTGACTGGCCGCGCCCCGCGCCGCGGGCTGCGGCCGCTGGAGGACAACGACCTGGATCCGATGTTGTCTCCCGCTCTGAACCGGGCCGTGCCGGGTCTGGCCGAGGCCCTGGATGCCGACGCGATGGCGCCCCGACTGCAGGGCATGCTCGCCGACGGCTGGCAGCTTGACTGGTGTACACCCGGGCACGCGATCGTGCGACCGGGCGAGGGCGTCTGCGTGCGCTACCAACTGGGTTTGCGCGAGGCGGGGTCCGGACGCAGCATCGAGCATCTGGTCGGCGCACGGCTGTTCCCCGCTGCCGAAAGCGCCGAGCAGTGGTTGGAGCAGCGGGTCCTGCCGCTGGCCGGTCAGGTCACGGGCAGGGAGGATCTGACCGCTTTTCACAAACTGGGCGACGCGGTGTGGCCATTGCGGCTGGTGCTACACGCGTTCCCGGTGGACCCAGACCGACCGGGCCTGCTGGCCGCCACCGACCCTGGTGAGCTGGGTCGGAGTTTCGCTCAGGTTCTCGGTGATTCGACCGGTGGGCTCACCCTGGCCGCTTGCCGCCCCGAGGTCGTGCGCTATGACCGGAGCCGTTGCGTGCTGCGCTACGAAGTGCTTTGGCGTCTGGGTGTCACGGGGCGCACGGTCAAGCAGGTTGTATACGGCAAGGTTTATGACGACGAGCAGGGCGCCCGCGTGGGTCCGGCGGTCGAGGCCGTCCGCGCTCACCTCCTGCAGGGTGCCGGACGAACCCGTCCTTTCCTCATTCCGCGCTTCCGCGGGTACCTGCCCGAGCAGCGGATCGTGCTGCTCGACGCGATCCCAGGCGCCCCACAGCTGTCCCCGCTCATCCGGTCGTGGGTCGCCGATGCTGGTCGGAGGCAGGGGCTGGACGACGTTTTGAGCAGCTGCGCGCAGATCGCTGCGAACCTGCACGAGGTCGCCATGGTCGGACCGCTGCGCACCTTGCCCGGCGAACTCGAGGCCGCGCAAGCCGAGATCACCGCTATCGCGGCGCTGGCACCAGCGCTGGCCGAATCGTTGATGTCCGGCCTGGACTCGCTGGACGCGGTGGCGGAGCAGGATGCCCTGCTGCCGGCGTTCGGGCATGGTGACCTCAGCCCGGGCCAGTTCCTGTTTGACGGCCCGCTCAGTGGCTTGGTGGACTTCGATGCGACTTGCGTGGCCGAACCAGCGCTCGATCTGGGTCAGTTCACCGGGCATCTGGCGGTCACGGCCAGCAAGGCGTACGCCGCCACCGGCCGCGACAGCGCTGAGGATGTTCGGCAGCTAAGCCAGCGGTTCCTGACTGAGTACCGCCACGCGGCCGGGGTGAGCGACGGATCGTCGCTGCTGAACCGGACCGCGGCTTACCGGCACGTCAGCCTGACCAGGACAGCGATCCACAGCTGGCGTCAGCTGAAACCGGCTCGGGTCCTCACTGCGCAGCGGCTGCTGGAACAGGAGCTTCGCGGGCCCGGGTCCGGTGATCCGGCAGCGCACGCCTTACCCCATTAGCCGCGCAAGGGGAATGACCGACGTTTGCCGCGGACCGCGCAGTAGGGCCGCTGCCTGTTGACACCTCGCGGGTGCCGCGTCTATACCGAAGACATCCGGGGGAGACCGGCTGGGACGGCCTCTTCGCCACATCCCGCGAGAGCGCTATGACCCGTGTCCGGACCGTACGTGCGCTGATCGTCGCTGCGCTTGCAGCCGCCTTGCTTCCGCTGGGCATGCCAAGCGCCTACGCCCATGTGCACCCGACGCCGGCAGATCTCACCGGTCCCGGTGTCGTCTTCATCGAATCCGGTTACCACGTTCAGATTTCGCTGATCGAGCACAACGTGACGACCGCCCACATCAATCTCATCGAGCGTCCCTATAACCCGGTGCTCAAAACCGGAAGCGGGTTCGTGGTCGACCCGTCTGCGGTCATCGTCACCAGTTCCGCAGCTGTCGCTCCGGATGAGCAGGCGGCGAAGAATTTCGCGATCAACTCGATCTTCCTCGCCACGTATCCGGCCGCCAACTACCCGACACTCGGTGTGCCGCGTGACCTGCTCACGCAGCGGACGTTCGGACCAGGCGTCGGCGGGCCTGCCGACTACTCGCCGGAGAACCGGCTCCGCGCCTGCTACTCAGGCCGGACGAACTCCGCCGGGGGTTGCGTCATCACCCTGACCCAGTTCGTCACCGTTTACCCTTACGTCACGGACCAGATCAAGTACGGCGCGCTGGACGCGAAGGTGCTCACGAGCACCGGCTCCGGGATCGCGGTACTGCGTGTATCAGCCGGCAGCATGCCTGCGGTCAACCTCGCCGACTCGAACGCGACCACCTACCATTTGGGCGTTCTCGGATTCAGCGCCATCCCCGACAGAAAGCATCTTCTGCAGGCGTTCAAGGCCCACCTGGACAAGGTTGGCGGCACCCGGTTCAAGGCCGCGGAGGGTGACAATCAGCCGTTCCAGCTGGTCACCCCTGCGGTGCTGAAGGCCGGTCTGCAGGGTGGACCGGTCGCTGCCGAGCTGGGCCAAGTCATCGGGATGATCTCGGCGACGCCGGTGCCACCGGGCCAGCCGGGAGCAGGCAGCCCGACCTTGATCCGTACCGCGGCGATCCGGGCGGTGCTGGCTGACCCGAAGCTCAAGGTCTTCCCAACGCATGGCCTGGCTGACGGAAATTACGAATCGGCGATGCACAAGTTCCACAACCAGGGCTTCGCCGCCTCGATCCCGGGCTTCCGGTTGGCCCTCGCCGCCTACCCCGGGCATTTCCTGGCGGCGCAGAATCTGGCCATCGCCCTCGCCAAGACCCAAGCGGGCCAGGCCGGCCCGTCGGTGGTGCCGTCGACGGTTGTGGCGACTCCGCCGGCTACCCAGACCAGTGGCCAGCGGTGGTGGTTATGGCTGGCGATCGGCCTGGCCGTACTGCTGGTTGCCGCCGGCATAGCGTGGTTGATCCGCCACCAACGGCAACGGCCGCCACCAGCGGCGGTTGCTGCCCCGAGAGCTCCGCACGGAACCCCGGAGCCCGGGCCGCCCCGCCCGATTGGACCGGCGCGCCCGGACCCACAAGCATCCTCGCCCGCGGGCAATCGGTCACCGCCGATACCGACTGGCCCCAGCCCGAGCCGCTCCGGGCAGCCGTCGTCGGCTTTGCTTACCAGTTCGCGCGCGCGCAGCGATCCGGCGCTGATGTCACGGGCACCAGCCAGCGACACGGCCCGACCCGCGGCCGCGCCAACGTTCTGTACGACCTGCGGAGGGCGACTCGCACCACATCACCAGTTCTGCGGGTGGTGCGGTCACCATGTTGGCTAGGCCGAGGGAGCGTCGATGAGCGAACAGCCGGTCGGCGCTGAAATCGCGGGCTACCGCATCGAGTCGGTCATCGGCCGCGGCGGGATGGCGGTTGTCTACCGGGCTGAGGACACCCGACTGGGCCGCAAGGTGGCCTTGAAGCTGCTGACCCCCTCGCTCAGTGATCAGTACCAGTTTCAGCAGCGTTTCATTCAGGAATCCCGACTGGCTGCCTCGCTGGATCATCCGAACATCATCCCGATCTACGAGGCCGGCAATGCCGACGGGCTGCTGTTCATCGCGATGCGATACGTCGTCGGGCCGGATCTGAAGGTGGCGCTGACTGGGCAGACCCACCTCACGCCGGCGCGAACGCTACGGCTGATCGAGCAGATCGGTGACGCCTTGGACGCGGCGCATGAGCTGGGCTTGGTGCACCGTGACGTCAAACCGGGCAACGTGCTGCTCACGTCCTTTCATGAGAAGACCGATCATGTCTATCTGACCGATTTCGGGTTGACGAAGCGGGCGTCCTCGCTCACCGGCGGGCTGACCGGCACCGGTAATTTCCTCGGCACGATCGACTACGTCGCTCCTGAGCAGATCGCCGGCAAGCCCGTCGATGCACGCACCGACATCTACGCCCTGGGCTGCCTCCTCTTCGAATGCCTCACCGGCCAGGTGCCGTTTCATCGCGACGATGACGCCGCCACGCTATGGGCGCATCTGGTCGACATGCCGCCACCGGTCGCCGTCGCGCGCAGTGACATCTCCCCGGCCGTGGACGCCGTCATCGGCCGGGCCATGGCCAAGGCGCCCGAGGATCGTTATGACAGCTGCCAAGAGCTGACCAGGGAACTGAGGGGTGCCCTCGAGGTCGCAACACCAGTGCGCGGCGGACGCAACATGGGTGGGGTGGGCACCGCGCCGCCGTGGGGCAGAGCTGACCTCGAATACGACCAGGAGACGCGCACCCCGGTTGAACATCCCTCCTTCCCTCCCGGGTCATTCCCGCCGGGGCCGAGGCCGGCCGGCGTCCAGATACCGGTCGACGAGACGGCCGCACCCGAACTCGAGGCGGCCGGTGCGCAGCAGTGGGCCGAGCCTGAGGGGGCGCCCTATGGTGGTGTAAATGAGCTGCCCTTTGACGACGTCGACGATGTTGGCGACGTTGGCGGTGAGGGTGCGGCAGGTCTGGCCGGGGAAGCCGATCCGGGAATGGGTCACCCTCGGCGCTCTTTCCTACGCCGAGGCAAGTGGCCGATCCTCGCTGTCATCGCGGCGCTGGTAGGGCTTGCGGTCGCTGCCGCGGTCGTTCTGCTGCCGAGTAAGGCGCCGCCCAAGCTCTCGGCTCATTACCTCAGCGGCCAGCAGTTCAACGGCATTGCTCCCCGGTTCGCCGTCGACATGCCCGCGGACTGGCTCGCTCTCGATGACCCGATCGGCGTCGACGTGGCGCTGTCCCCGGCCGGCCAGACGATGGCCGACCTGTTCGCGCCGACCGGCCAGGGCCGAAGTTGGGATCCGGTCCGGGCGCTGCTGAAAGCGGATCGGTCAAAGGCAACCGGCGCTTGGATTCACGCGCAGCAGGATGTCCCCGATCGTTCCTCCTGGCAGAAGCTGCAGAGCGCCGTCCGGGATCAGCTGCCGGCCACGGTCGTTTTCGACGGCGGGTACAGGGCCCGAACGGTCGCAGGGATGGCCGCGGATGAAATGGACGGACGCTTTGACGACCCCGATGATGCCAGCGCGTCGCTGCACTTCGTGATGGACGTGGTGCAGTACCGGACACCCGCTCTGACATCGTCGGTGTGGTTGGTGTTCTTCGCGGCGCCCGACAAGTTATCCGTCCAGCAGCCGCTGTTCAACCGGGTCCGGGACAGCCTCACCTTCCGGTGATGGCACTGCCACCGCGGCCGTGCATTTCGCGCCTGTCGTTCAGACGAGTTCAGCGGTCCTGAGGCAGCCGGTGATCTCCCGCAACACGGCGTGAACTTCACCGGGTCGGGGACTGTGCAGCCGGTTCGGACGTCGGGCGGCGATCTTCAGCAGCAGTGCCGCTTCGTACACGCTGCTGCGGCTCAGAATCGAGGCGGTGTCCGCGGTGGTGGCGCCGCGCTCGAGGCGCGCCGCGAGATAGGCGTTGCGGAACGTCTCGGCGGCGGTGTCAAACCAGTCCCGGGTTCCAGGACGGTCATAGAACAGGCCCGGTGGCCGCAGATAGGCCATGAAGTAGCCGACATCCAACGCCGGATCTGCCTGGCAGAATTGGTCGAAGTCGACCAGGAACACCGAGCCGTCGCGTACCAGCAGCTGGCTAGGCTTGTAGCTGCCGTGGGCGGGTACGAACTGGCCCGGGTGCAGCGACCGCAGCCGGTCGCAGACCTCGCGGCTGATCCGGGTCGTTTCCGCTGCCAGGGACGGCAGATACGCGCTGAGTACCTGCGCACGTTTGACGGCCTTGTCTGCCTCGTCGGTCCCGCGTCGTAACGGTGTGCCGGGTTCGACGGTATCGCTGGTCTGCAGATCAGCCAGCGCGCGGCCCGCGGCAGCGATTGTCGCGGCCGAGTGGGGGTTGCCTGGGTGGATGACCTCGGGGCCGGGCCGGGTCGGCGGATTGCTGCGCTGGTCACCGAGATCCGCACTGAGCAGCAGCGCAAGCGAGTCCACCCGTCCTGAGGGCGCCGGGCACCAGTCCCGGGCGGAGGATGTGCGCAGTCGCGCCAGCAGCGCCTCCGCGGCCACCGCCTGGGCCGGCTCGCGGTAGAGCTTGCCGATGACGCTGACCTCGGCCCGATCGGTCCGTTCGTCTCCGCCGTCTCCGCCGGCTCCGCCGGGTCCCGGCCGGAGCATGACGAGGCGGTAGCGGATCACACAGCGGTCACCGGGCTTGTACCGCACCGGTTCGGCCCGGACCGCGTCCAAGGTCCACTCCGCAGCGCCGGGCACTGATGCTGACCCCGCGGACTGCAGCGCCGCCCACAGTTGCGGATGTGTCGCCGGGTCCATAGCCGCGGCCAGCGCCGGCAGAGTGCGATCGGTCGGGAATGCCTGGACGGCCAGTCCGAGTGCCGGGTCAGCGACCACGCCCGGCCAGGCACCCTGCCAGTGGGGTTCCCAGCCGGCCGTCACGCCGTCACCGGCGGGGACGGTTAGCGCGTCTTCCTCGACGGTAACGGTATAGAGGTGGCCCGGGTCGCGGGCGGTTCCGTAGACGGCGACCAGGCCACGGCCGGCCTTGCGCCGCAGGTAGGTCAGCGCGGGCGGTGGTTGCGCCTGCGGTCCGGCAGCCAGCAACGCAGCGAGCATCTCGGTCACCGTGGCCGGGTTGGTCAGGCTCGGATCTGAGTGGATGGTGTTCATGCGCAAAGCCTCCGCTCCGCGGCCCGGCGTGCGACGAGGTCGGCGAGGGCGAAGTCGGCGCCTGCAGCAGACCGGAAGCCGGGGAACGCGTTGACGTCGATGATGATAGGCCCGTTCTCGGTGATGAGAGCGTCAGCGCCGAAAATGTCCAGGCCCAGGGCCGCGCCGGCATCCAGCACGGTCGAGATCCAGTCGGCCGGCAGCTGACCGGGGTCCAAGGCCACGTCATGGGCAGTGGTGCGGTCCTCGAGCGCGCCAGGTCGCCGAGCCACCGTTACCTGCTCGTCAATCACCCAGAATTTAAGGTCGAAGCCGTCATTCGGGATGAACTCCTGCGCGATGACCGGCTCGTCGGCCCAGCGCGGGAGCAGGGCTTGCAGGTCGCTGATTCCGGTCACCAGGGTGACGAGGTCACCGCGCCGGCTGCGTTGGCTCTTGATCACCAACGGCCAGCTGAGTCCGGGTCGGATGGTGCCGGCGGCGGCCAGCTGGGCCAGCTGGGCCAGGCTGTCCGCGGTCAAGCTGCGCGGCGCCGGAACGCTGGCCCGGCGTAGCAGGGTTGCCATCGTCGCCCGGTCCAGCGCGGCCGACGTGGCGGCGGGACTGTTGAGCACGATCGCCCCGGCCGCTTCGGCGTCCGCTGCGTAGCTCAGAGCGGCCGTGGATCGCGACTTCAGCAGGTACATGTCGACGTCACCGAGCTCGGCGGGACGGCCGTCGAACCCGCCGGTCAGCGTCTGCGGGTCCCGCACCAGGACGGTATTCCGTTCGGCGAGCAGGCCGAGCGTCGAGGTGAGAACGGGGCTGGGATTGGGTTCTGCGAGCAGGCAGATGTTCATGCGGGCACCTCCAGGATGACCTTGCGGTGAAGGGCGGTCGAGACGCGCTTGGGAGCGATCTGGGTGTTGCGGCGGGTTACCCGCAGGATGGTGTCTGCAATCCGCTCGGCGGCGTGTGGAACCTGGCCGAAGCTGGGGAAGTCGTTGACGTCGAGGATCATCCAACCCTGCGGGGTGTCGATGATGTCCAGGCCGAATATGTCCAAGCCGAAGACCCGCCCGACCCGCATCGCCAGTGCACGCCACTCGGCGGACACCGGGATCAGCTGCTCGACAACGCTGGCCCCGGGATGCAGTGGTGATCTGCGGACGGCGGCGAACACGTCGTCGCCGGTGCAGTACAGCTTGATGTCGTAGCCGGGATTGGGCAGGTAGGGCTGGACCAGCAGGAACCTGTCGTCATCGACGTCGAGGTTTTCCAGCTGGGCGGCGTTCTCGATGCGGAAGATCTGTTCGCAACTGCTGCCGTTATTAGGTTTGACGACGAGTGGGTACTTATCGAAGGGCAGTTGGGCGAGGAGCGCGGAGCGGGCCGCGAAGTAGGTTTTCGGGAACGGTAGGCCAGCGGCGCGGGCAAGGCTGGCGGCGACGGCCTTGTCCCGCGCCAGGCGGATGGACCGGTAGTCGTTCACCGTCACGCCACCGGCCGCACCGGCTGCTTCCAGGATGCTCAGGCCCGGGCCGGAGGACACGGTTTTCAGAACGTAGCCGTCGTAGCCGTCACCGTCGATCGGGTCCAAGCGCGACAGGCTGGCCAGCATCGCATGCGGGTGCAACACATCGACCTCGTGACCGAGGCCGCGCAGAACCTCGATGACGGTGCCCGGCATCGTGTCGTTCTGGTAGCGGTCCTCCACGATGAAGCACAGTCGGGCCGAGGTGGATGTCGCTGAACTACCAGCCCGATCGGCCGAAGCAACGCAGCTCCGGATGCCGGTGCTGTGGTTGCCGAGGTTCGACATGGTGCGCCTCCCGCTTTCCCTGGTGTGGCCCAGCGAGTTGCCGGCGCCAAGGACAACTTTGGGCCCGGGAGGTCATCTGCAGTAGGAACCCTAGGGATGGTGAACCACTCCCGGGGTGGGCCATGCCACCACCAAGGTGGGCAGCCGCTTAAAGGTCCCGTCGAGACACCAAGCCGAGGGAGAACGCCCGCTCGACCAGCTTGGCTCGCTTCTGGTTCTGCGGCAGATCCTCGATATGGAATTTCTGGAAGAGGGTTCGAAGATGAGTCTTCACCGCGTCGACGCTGAGGAACAGCTCGCCGGCGATGGTCTGGTTGGATGCCGGTGCGGCGTACTGAGCGCTGTCTCCGTACGGCCGGCACAACGCGGCCAGGATGTTGCGCTGGGTGGGTGACAGGGACAGGACGGTCACCGGCTCGGAGGCGATCCTGGTCTGCTGGGTGCCCGGTCTCTCCGGGTCACGGTAGAGGAAAGACGTCTCACCCAGCACGAATGTGTCTCCGTCGCGCAGCCGCCGCCGGCCGTTGATCCGCTCTCCGTTGAGGAAGGTTCCGTTACGGGACAAGCCCTCGTCGACGAGGGTCCAGTTCGAGCCGACCCGATCCAGCTGGGCGTGCAGCCGGGACACCACCGCGTCCCAGGGCAGCGGGATATCGCAGGCGGCGTCGCGCCCTATCGACATCGACATCGACGCCGACGAACCGAGCAGCACGAACTTCCGGTTTGCGCTGTCATCGGAGTAGGTCAGGAATGGCCCAGTGGACCAGTCCGTCGCGATCGGTTCGGCGTGACCGTCAGGGCCAGCGTCAGCGCCATCCTGCATCGGGCACCTCCCCACGCGCCAGGTCCCCACCAAGTATGCCTGGACGCCGCACCGGAGGGGAACCGCACACACGGGGCAGAGTGCCGCTCGCGCGCTAGCCACCCAGGGTGTTACTCACCCACACCAAGGCGAGCGGGTTCGAGCACCCGTGGTGCCTAGCTGCAGTCCTTCCTGCGCAGCACCGTCAGGTATGAGCTTTCGCCAGGCATCGGGCGACCGGGGAAGGACCAGGATGATGAGCACCATCACCGTCAGTTCGGCGGCCAGTTCCGCGCTGACCGGCGCCCGAACCCGATCGCTCATCGCGGTCCGAACTTCCTCCGTCACGCAGTCGTGCCTGCCCAGGATCCGACGCCCGAGCGGCTACCAACCGGTCAGTACCGGTATCGGGCCCGACCGACGGCCTGCCGGGCCACTGATCCTGGCGCACCGGGGCAGTTCCGGGCCCGGCCGGCCGGAGAACACGGTTGCAGCTGCCGACGCGGCGCTGTCAGCGGGCGCCGACGGTGTCGAGGTCGACGTCCGCCTGAGTGCGGACGGAAAGCTGGTGTGCAGCCACGACGTTGACCTGTTCCGGCTGGCCGGCACCCCGATGCCGGTGAGCTCCAGCACCGCCGCGGCTCTGCGCAGCGTGGTATTGCCGGGCGGACATACTCTCGCCCTGCTGGAGGAGCTGCTGAGTGCCGTCGCGGGCTACGGCCGGCGCCGGGTCGTGGTGGAGGCCAAGGCCTGTCCGGACCCTGCCGCTGCGCGGGAGGTGGCGGGCGCGCTGCTGGAAGTGCTCGGCGGTTTCGCCGCCGATCTGGACATCACCGTGTCCTGCTTCGACCCGGTCCTGCTCGGGATGGTCAGGACGGGCCTGGCCCACCTCGAGGTCGGCACGGCGTTGCTCGGTTCCTCCTTCGAGGGCGCGGCGAACCTCTTGCGTCAGGCCCTGGACGAGGGCCATGACGAAATCCATCCCAACCTGTTCAGTCTGCTGCGGTCACCGAATGTGGCCGAGGCCGCTCGCACCCTGGGCGTCGGAGTGACCTGTTGGACCGTCAACCGAGCACGGCACGTGGCTCGGCTCGCCGACCTGGGCGTTGAGGCCCTGATCACCGATGATGCACCGAGCGTGCGGGCGGCGTTGCGTTACCGGCCGAGGCTTCGGATCGGACCGGCTGCTCAGCCGGGTGGCGTTGGCACTGACGTGGCAATGCGCTGAAATTCCAGGTCTTGCCGGGTTCGCTGATCAGCCGTCATGATGGCTGCGGTGCTGTCGGTGGGTCGGTCCGCGAGGGAGGCGGGCGGACCCGGAAAGCGGGAGTCACCGAGTTGCGCAGCAGAGGGGGGGCCGCCGATGACGGGCGGGAGCGCTCCCGGTGCGCCAGCGCAAGCTGCGATCGAGGACCACGGAATAATCGGGGATCTGCATACCGCGGCGCTGGTCGCGACAAATGGTGACATCGACTGGCTGTGCTTGCCGCGCTTCGACTCGCCCTCGGTGTTCGCCGCACTGTTGGACAGCGATTGCGGCGGCCGGTTCACGCTTCGCTGCCTGGGCTCGAGTCGCACCCGGCAGATGTACCTGCCCGATTCCAACGTGCTGCTCACCCGATTCCTCGGCGAGCAATCCGTCGGTGAGGTGCTGGACTTCATGGTCCCTCATGAGCACGGCGCCGCTCATCAGGGCGCGCATCAGTTGATCCGGCAGGTGACAGCCGTGCGTGGCCGGGTCACGGTCGAGATCCGCTGCGCCCCGGCCTTCGACTACGCACGGGCCCGCACCGAGGCTGATCTGGTTGAGGGCGCCGGTGTCTTCTTCTCCTCGACAGCGGGGCACCTGGTGCTGCGTTCCACCGTCCCGCTCGAACTGGACGGTGCGGCGGCCGTCGGGCGTCGGGTGCTCGAGGAGGGTCAGAGCCTGGCGCTTGCCCTGTCGCGTGAAGGTTCTCCCAGGGCGTTGGACATGGCAGAGGTCGCGACACTGCTGGCCCATACCTTGTCCTATTGGCAGCGGTGGATCGGTCGCTGCCGTTATCGCGGCCGTTATCGGGAAATGGTCGAACGGTCGGCATTGGCGTTGAAGTTGCTCGTGCATGAGCCGACCGGTGCCCTGGTCGCCGCTCCGACGACTTCGTTGCCAGAAGCTGTCGGCGGCCAGCGCAATTGGGATTATCGGTTCACCTGGGTCCGCGACGCGGCGTTTTCCGTCTACGCGCTGATGCGTCTGGGGTTCTTCGAGGAGGCGGGCGCGTTCATGACGTGGCTGCAGGCGCGGTGCACCGAAACGCCGGACGGTACCGGTCTGGCTGTGTTGTACGCCCTGGATGGTGCTGCGCCCGAACCGGAATGCGTCCTGGAGCACCTATCCGGCTACCGCGGCTCACGGCCGGTACGGATCGGAAATGGGGCCGCGCAGCAGCTACAGCTGGACATTCACGGCGAGTTGATGGATTCGGTGTACCTGTTCAATAAGCGGGCCGAGCCCATTTCCTACGATCTGTGGGTGGCGCTGTGTCGTCAGTTGGAGTGGCTCGACAAGCACTGGGAGGAACCGGACCACGGGGTGTGGGAGGTCCGCGGTCCGACCCGGCGGTTCACGTACTCGACGCTCATGACGTGGGTTGCGTTCGAGCGGGCCACCAGGATCGCGCAGCAACGAGGCCTGCCGGCGCCGCTGGCCGACTGGCGCGCTGCAGCCGACCGGGCGTACCTGCACGTGCAGCGGGAATGCTGGAGCCCGCAACGCAATTCCTTCGTCCAATACCCGAACAGCCTCAGTTTGGATGCCAGCGCATTGGTCATGCCGTTGGTGAAATTCCTCGGACCGCGCGACCCGCGCTTCCTCGCGACCCTGGACCGCATCGAGGCCGAACTGGTCACCGACAGTCTCGTCCACCGGTACAAAACCGACGGCACCGACGGCTTCAGCGACCCCGAGGGGACCTTCACGCTGTGCTCGTTCTGGTACGTCGAAGCGCTTACCCGGGCCGGCAGGCTCAGCCAAGCCCGGCACACCTTCGAGAAGATGCTCACCTACGCCAACCATCTCGGCCTTTACGGCGAGGAAATCGGAGCGTCGGGTGAGGCCTTGGGCAATTTCCCGCAGGCCTTCACCCACCTCGCGCTCATCAGTGCCGCGGTGAACCTGGACCGTGCCCTGACCGGCCGCGAACCTGAGCATGATGAGCATCCCCACTGAAGGGAGGCAAGAACGCATGAACTCCGAGGCCGGCACGGTCGAGCCCACCGCCGGGCCGAGCAGCGATCTGGTCCTGGTTGAAGTCCATCCCGGTGCCGGGGTCATCGACCGGCACGAGAACGTGTTGCTGGTCATCCCGGTGGTCGGGACACAGCAATGGCCGCAGGTCAAGGAACTGCTGGAGCTCTTGCACCGTCCCGGCGCTCACATCCCGGACGCGCAGGAACGCACTGCGGATGCGTTGCTCACGGCGGCCGAAGCCGGCGCGCTGCCCGGGTTGGTCCTGCTTCACGGGCTTGATGCCGCCCTCGACGTGCGGGCCTACGGTGACGTCGAGGTGACCCTTGATGGGTCGGATCAACGATCGTTCTCAGAGACCGACGCCCCACCCTGGGTTGCCCGTCGCGTCCCAGCGTCGGTGCGCATGCTGCGGGTATTGGCCGGGGGAGCCGCAGGCATCACGACTCCGGGACCGAGCCCGTTCCATCTACAGGGCGGAACCGTTCCCGGCAGCGGTGTCACCCTGCATTTCGCCGGCCTGTCTCCGCCGCTGAGTGGGGCTCCGCAGGCCACCGTTGCCCGAAAGGCCGTCACCTTTGAGAGTGTCTTGCTCACCGATGTTGCGGAGCAGTGCCCGCCACGAAGGCCGGCACTGCCGTTGGAGGATCCCGCCGACCTGCCCGACGTGGCACCAGAGGGGGACAGCCCGGAGTTCGTTGACGGCGTGGAATGTCCCATGGGCCATTTCAACGACCCGGCCTCGGCGCACTGCGTCACCTGCGGGGCGGCATTGGAATGGCTGCCCGGACGAACCGTGCGGCGTCCACGTCCGCCCTTGGGTGTGCTGGTGACCGACACCGGTTCGGTGTTCGCGCTCACCGGCGGCTACGTGATCGGACGCGCTCCCGAACGTGACCAAGCCGTACTGTCCGGGCGGGCGAAAGCCCTTGTGTTGCATGACGTCGGGCAGAGCGTGTCGCGAGTGCACGTCCAACTGGACGTTTCCGGCTGGCGGGTGTTGGTCACCGACCGGGGCTCGGCCAATGGGACTTTCATCAGCAGCGCTGCGCAGGGCGCCCCCTGGGAACGGGTCGGTACCGACCCGCCAACTGTCTTCAAGCCCGGCGCCCGGCTGCGGATCGGGGGGCGGCAACTGCTGTTCGAAACTTATCGCGAGGAGGCCGCGGGCCGGGTCGGGAGAGTGTGATGGACGGTATCGCTGACTACGTCTTCTTGCGCCAGTTGGGCCACGGGCCGCACGGACGGGTCCAGCTGGCTCGCACGCCCCCTCGACTGGCCGTCGACGATGAGCACGTCGCAGTCAAGGTAATCGGCGGGGCCACGTCGAAGGACGCCTTCTATCGGGTGGCGCAGGAACTGGGCTCGATCGCGGCGCTGCGCTGCGAGCTGCTGGCCCGAATCTTCGACGTGGGTCTGCATGAGGGCACGGCGTACTTCGCAATGCGTTACTACCCGAGGGGCAGTCTCGTCGAACCGGGGATGCAGCTCTCGCGCCGGCAACGGTTGGTCGCCGTCGCGCGCGCCGCGCGTGCCGCGCACGAACTCCACGAGGCGGGCACCGTGCACCGGGCGATCAAGCTGAGCAACGTGCTGCTGGACGACGCCGGCGGCTGCCTGTCCGATCCGGGTACGGCGCAGCTGCTGAAGCCGGGACTTACTGTCACGGGCCTGGGTCCGAGCAGCGATATGGGAGCGCGCAGCGAACTGGAGTACGTCGATCCGTGGCTGCTGCGAGGCCGGCACGTCGGCCGCAGCAGCGATATCTGGTCCCTGGGCGTAACTCTGCATGCTGCCCTGACCGGGCATGGGCTGTACCCGAGGATGCCATCGGCCGATCCACTCGTTGCCGTCCGGCTGCATGTGAAGGCCACTCCGGAACTGGACCCCGACCTGGTCGCCGAGGAGCGGGCGGTTATCGGCCGCGCTCTGCATCCGGAGCGTTCCCGGCGATACCGAACCGCAGCCGAGCTAGCTGAGGACATCGAGGCGCTGGCTCACGGAGGATGAGGGTTTGGGATCGGTGGTCCGCCGATCAATCCACCCGCTGGTGGCAGACGGCCTCGACGTTGTTGCCGTCCGGATCCCTGACGAACACCGCGTAATAGCCGGGGTGGTATTCAGGCCATTCCCGCGGGGTGTGCAGGATTTCTCGACCCAACTGCACCGCGGTCCGGTGAACCGCGTCGACGACGCCGCGGCTCTCGGCAACGAACGCGATATGGGTCTGCCGGCCACCGGGATCGGTCGCCTTGCCGATCCAGTACGACGGGGAACCCCCGTCGGGACCGAAGCCGACCACGTCGCCGAAGTCGACGAGCGCACCGACGCCGAGCGGCCGCAGGAATGCCGTGTACCAGTCAAGGGCGGCCTCCATGTCATCCACCTGGAGGCTGATGTGATCAATCATGGCCCTACCCTGCCAGCCGACTGGATCACTTGTCACCTGAGCACCTGGCGGGCCGGGCAGCGGTCAATTGCTGATGCAGGTCAAACGTGCGCTCAACGGATTTCGACTGCACGCCCGGATGAGGGCGCAATTGACACCGGGTGTGCCATGTTTGCCGCTGCTAAGGGGGTGGTCGCCCCGCCATAGTTTGCGGCGCCGATCCCTACGACGGCGCTGAGAGTCGCCCCGGTGGCCAACGCCCACAGGCTCGCCCGGACCGAGCGCCGTCGATGCGTCCTCGGCGGCAAGGGCTCGGTTACCGTCGGACTCTTGACAACCCACCTCTGCAGGCTGGCTGCGCTCACGGCCACAAGGAAAAGGGGTGTCCCGCTGATGATGAAGAAGTCTGCGACGTTGTAGTAGTGCGGGCCGATCGGGATGAAATCGACGACTCCACGCACGCTGCCCGGGGCTGTCCAGTAGTGCGCGACGAGGCGGTCCAACAGATTGCTGGTCCACCCACCGACCATCAAGGATCCCGTGATCACCACCGTGACCGAGTTCCGACGGCGAAGGAGGATCGACACAGCGACGCATAGCAATCCGAAGCTCAGCAGGTCGAGCAGGGCACCCGTGACGGGATCGGCGTACCAGCCATTGACAGTTGTCCCGACCAGGATGTCGCCACCGTCGTTGATGCGGGCGTCGGTCAAATGTCGCCATCCCCACCATTTGAAGCCCTGATCGAGGACAACGATCCCGGCCATCAGCGTGAGCAGGATGAAACGACGCCCCAGCCGGTCCGTCGATCCCACGATGGACCGGGCAAGCAGCCACAATCCTGGATCGCTGCCGCTTTGGCCTTTTCGATGCATTTCCGCTCCGGTTGCCGATGCCTGCGATTCACTTCTAAGCCTGGCTTGGAACGAAGGGCAGGTCGTCAGGGCAAGCAGCAATCTTCGGATCTGGTTGACGCTACCCAGGCCCTACCGGCCAGCCGTAACCCGCCACCAGTACGGGTACCGCAATGCCTGGCGAAGCAACCTGCCGTTCTTCGCCGCCGGCGATGTTCAGGAGACTGGACGTACCGATCGGTCGAGAGGCATCCGGATTTCCAAGGTTGTGCCGCGTCCCTCGGGACTCGTGATCTTGACTGTTCCGCCGAACGCTTCGATGCGGTCGATGAGACCGACCAGCCCGGAGCCCTTCGTGCGATCCGCGCCGCCGACCCCATCGTCATCGATGGACAAATAGAGCAGGTCCGGTGACACGCGGGCAGAGATCCTCACCACCGAAGCACGAGCATGTTTGGCGCAGTTGGCCAATGCTTCCGCGGCGACGTAGTACACGGCGATTTCTACGGTCGACGCCAGCCGCGCCTCGAGATGCACCTCTAGTTCTACTGGAACCGCAGAGCGTCGCGCTAAGGCCTTCAGAGCCGGTTCCAAGCCGCCTTCGGAAAGGATCGCCGGATGAATGCCACGCGAGATCTCCCGCAGATCGTTCATGGCGCCGGACAGTCCATCTGCAACACTGGACAGCTGGGACCTGAGCTGAGGCAGCTCGTCCGGTACCTCGGCTTCAGCGATTCGTAAGTCAAGGGCTAGTGAAACGAGACGCTGCTGCGTGCCATCGTGAAGATCCCGTTCGATTCGTCGCCGGGTTTGATCGGTGGCGCTTACGATCCTGGCTCTCGACGCGGCAAGCTCGCTGCGAGCGTCGCTGTTCGCAATTGCCGTCGCGACCAAGTCGGTGAAATTTGCGATGCGCGTTTCGGCCTCGGCGGCTAGTGGCGGTCTACCCACAGATGCTGCCGTCAACCTGCCCCAAACGTTGCCGTTGACGATGATGGGAGCACTGACGGCTGGCGGGGCAACGTCTTCACCGCCGGTTCCCCAACTAGCCGCGACGGTGGTTGAGCCGTCGGCTTCGAAGCGGAACATCGTCGCCTGGGTTACCTCGAGAAGGCTCGCGACCTCCACGGTCACGGCATTGAAGATCACAGCGGGTGGCTGACCCCGAGCAACCAACGTAGCTACCCGGCGAAGCGCCGCCTGCTCGTCGGCGAGGCGGCGCAAGTTGTCGCTGCTGACCTCCAATGACCGCGCCATCACATTGAACGACTTCTCCAGGCCGCCTATCTCCCCGATCCCGGTTTCTGGCATGCGGGCAGACAGCTCGCCGTCGGACAACGTACGCGCCATCCTCGCCGCTTTCCGAATTGGTTTGACCATGACTCGAGAAAGGTACGTGGCGAAAAGCAGGATCAGCAGGAGTGACCCAACCAGTCCTGCGATGACTGCAACCTTTGCGATTCGCCCTGATTTGAGGACTTGCTCGTGACGGAAGGCGACGAGGGCACGCTCGACGCTATCCAGACCATCGAAGTCGGACTTTATCTGGTCGATGCGTCGTTTGCCTTCGGCTAAACGGCTGAAATCGCGCGCGGCCGGATCGTGTACCCGGGCGGCAATGACGAGCGGTACCGAGTAGTCCTTGATATAGGACGCAGCCTCGTCGAGCACGCGACGGGAGTATGCGGCGGGTACCGGCAGCCGGGCGAGCTGCAAAAGCTTGCTGCCCAGCGCAGGGAGCATTGTTTGGGCAGCTTGCCACGGCCCAAGATAGCTTGTGTCGGCGGTGAGCAGGAACCCTTGTTCGTTGGTCTTCACCTCGAACACGAGCTTTTCCAGTTCCTGCGCGGTAGCCAGGATCTCCTGGGAGTCGCCGGCGGCCTGCGTCCATCTGCCCATGTTGTCGATCTTTTGAGTGAGTACCGCGAATGCGGTGGCGATAACGACAGCAACAACCGCGCTCGCGATAAGCATGCGGCGGGCCAGACCACGGAACATCTCGGCCTCCGGTAGTTACGGCTTGCCGCGTTCGACATGGTCAGGCAGTCTCACGACGCGGTGAACCCGCTCGCAATCGTGGCCGAACGCAGTCGGACCTCGGCCTTGTTGAATCCCAAATGCCACGATCGCACAAATCGAGGGCTAGGCGTTGCGCGACAAATTCGACAGAGGTCTTCGTAAGTCGCACTTGTGTCGCTCTCTGCCTACGCCGAGGTCGAGCACTCGCTGGAGTTACTCGGCACCGGCAGCAAAGGTGAGCGTGCTGGCCTCGCGGATCACGTCGAGGGTGCGAGTCAGATCGTTCAAGCCCACTCGCCCGTCTACGGAGGCCGCGCGGGCCCAGTATTCCAAGTCCGCAGTGACCGCGGTGACGGTCATCCGGCTGGCTTGCTCTGCAGTCAGTTCATTGTGACTGTTCATCCTCTGGGTCTCCTTTCGTGCGGTTGCGAGGCGGCACCTATGGTGAAGACGTACCAAAACCGCTGGAATGAATGGAGTCTGCTAGCGCAATGTTGCGCGCGTAGATCTCGACCTTGGACCCGCCGAGCCGGCGGAACAATAGGCGGCAGGAGACGGCGTCACGGTGAAAGCCAGCAGGTTGGAGCATGTCCTCTGGCGTTAAACGATTGAGCAGTTCTCGAGTGCGGCGACTGGTTCCGGCGAGCGCCAATCGACGACCATCGGACAGCTCCAGCGCGATTCCATTTGGCGTGCTTGAAATATCCACAACGTACCCAGAGCAACCAGGCAGGTAGCGGACAAGCTCATCCTCCAGGCGACGAAGTTCGTCCCGCGCGACTGCTTCCAGATGCGCGTCGAACTTATCGAACTCTCGCACGGGAAATGCTCGTGCCATGTGATTCCGTGCCATGTGGCGCCGCCGCCGGTATCTTGTTGCAACGGCGGCTGTGGTCACGATGGCGACGAGCGCCATTGCGATACACAAGATGGTGTGCATTCGAGCCTCATTCCAATGGTGTTGATCTTGATGTCAGGCTTGGGAACGATTTCGCTTCGTCGAGGCATGGAATGCTCACGTTGCACTTGCCGGGTTGTCGGGTAATCCTGTCTCGACGCCGCGCTAAAGTCGCCAGTGCGAGCGCCCATCTTCGAATCTGGCTAGCGGTACTGCAGACCTACCGGCTAACAGGTATCGCGACAGAGTTGCGTCACGAACTCCGGTCGTCTCATGACAATTAGGACGCCGATTGCGCCGCTGTCGCGGGGAGCGACAGCAGGGGACCACCACTCACGCTCCAGGTGGTCCCCTGCTTCCCGCTAGCCGGTAGTCGACATTCACGCTGTCCGGTACTTGGATGGGCGCTGGCCGGGCAGACAGGTTGGGGTGCGTTGGCAAATGCTGACGTCATAACTCAGGACCTCCCTGCTGGAGCACTCGCCCGATATAAGTCGCCGACGCAGCAGGGGTGTTCCTCCCGATCAAATGTCCATTGTTCCTCGGAAAGCGTGATCATCATGACGCTAGCCACCCGGGCCGAGGCGCTGTTCGTCAGCAGCCTGCAGCCCTCGGATCAGCCCACCGCGGACGAGGTCGTCGCGGCGATCGGTCTCAGCCTCCAGACTTGTGGCGGTGTCTCAGGTTGCGCCAATGCCTTGGCCGCTCAGTACGGCGAGCACCCCGAGCAGGCGGCACGTCGGATGCGATGGGCAATCTCGCTCGTAGTCGGCTTCCCGGCGGCCCTGGCGTCCTGATCTGGGCGAAAGTGCTACAAATCGGCGCTGGTGACGGCGACAACGTGGGCCGTGATGGAGCCGCCTACCCCGGCCCGGTACGTAACAGTGTCGCCTGTCCGCCGGCCCAACAGCGCCTTACCCACTGGACTGGTCGGCGTGATCACCTCAAGGCCTGGGCGGCTCTGTTCGATGGCACCAATGAGGAACGTCTCAGTGGTCTTCTCATCGCCGAAGCGGAGCGTGACATGGTCGCCGACACCCAGATCGTGCTGCTCCGTGGGGCCAGCTGTCGCCGGCAGTTCTTGTAGTTGCAGCCGCAGGTCCGCCATACGTTGGTCAAGCTTGTACAGCAGAATGTGAGACTCCACGCTGATGGTTCGGTCGACTGCGTCTCCGGCCCCGTCCGGCGGCAACGCATCTGCGCTCACAACCAGTCGTTGGTTCGCGAGTGCCGCCAGACGCCTTTCGATCGCCTGACGGGCCGAGACCACCGGAGTTGATGTCATCGCCATGGAAGGTGCCTTTCATACGCGGCATCGAAGGGCTGGACGCCCACTAAGCGGCGAGGGCCGTGGGTGTCTGATCCGAGCCTGGCAAGGTACGGGCGCAAACCACATCCCCCACTTTGACAAATCCGGCTTAGCTGAATTCTGATTTTGATCCCGCAGTAGCCGATGAGGGCTTGCCCTGATCCGCTATGGCGGTTTGCCAAGGTCCTCGGGACCATGGCCCGAACCTTGCCGCACCGTTACTGCGGCGACATTGGGACGGTGAGCAAGGCAAGCGCCGGGATCCGGAGTACAGGAGATCGAGCCCATCGTGGATTTCGTCGGCGCGCGCAGTGCGCAGTGCGTTCACCGTGATCCACGCAACGCCCTCTTCGACGTCGAGGCGGATTCGAGTGGCTGCCACTAGAACACCATTCCGAGTGCAGAGATGCGCTTGCCGCCGGCAAAGCGGGATAGTTGCAGGTCGCTGACATCGAGGCTGGTGATGGCGCCGTCGGCGACCTGCTCGGCCACCAACCGTCCGAGTTCCGGTGCCTGCATGACGCCATGCCCGGACAGTCCGCACGCGTTGACCCACGTCGCTGCGCCCGGATCGGCGCCGAGAATTGCGCGGTGGTCGGGGGAGTTCTCGTAGGTGCCGGCCCAGGCGCCGGTTCGGTCCAGCGGGATCTCGCTCAGCCACGGGAAGCGCCCCAGCGCCATTTCGATCACGGACTCCATCCAGGGCCAATCGAGCGAGAGGTTGTAACCGTCAACCTCGTCCGGACGGGAAGCGCCGAACAACAGTCGCGGGCCATCACTACGTAGGTAGACGCCGGTTTCGATATCGACAGTCATGGGCAGGGGTACCGGCACGGCATTTGCGGCACTGGAAAACACGTTTCGCCGGGAGTGCACGACGGGAACGCTCAAACCGGCCAGGGCGGCGACGTCGCCGGCCCAGCCGCCGGCCGCGTTCACGAGGTGCTGGCTGTGAAATCGCGTGTCGGCGGCGGTGAGGACCCAGCCATCGGAGGCGGCCACAGCCTCGATCTGCGTAGCGCGGTGTCCGTAGCGCACTTGTGCCCCGAGCTCGCGGGCCATTGACAGGTACGCCGTTGTCGCCAAGTGCGGGTCGACCGCTCCGTCGGCGGATCCCCAGGTCGCACCGGCTATACCGTCATCGTTGAAGGGCGTGATGCGTTTGGCGGCTTCGACGTCCAGCACCTCGACGGGCACGCCATGGCCGCGTTGCAGGTCGACCGCCGCGAGGTGGTCTGTCCAGGACATTGCGGGGACCAGGAATAGGTACCCGGTCGGCCGGTAGCCAACGTCGAAACCGTAGTCCACGGCGAAGTCGCGGTAGCGGCGAATGCTGCGCCAAGAGATCTCGATATTGAGGGGGTCAGGCCACTGGGCGCGCACTGACGCGAAGGACCGCCCGGAGCTTCCCTCGGCTGGCCCGTCGAAGGCTTCCACTACCGTGACTCTCAGCCCGCGCCGGGCCAATTCGAACGCGCAGGCAGCACCGATGATCCCCGCGCCGACGACGGTGACGTCGCCGTGGACTACTGAGGTCATCGCTGCTCCCATCGTTCGGTGCCTGTCACGAACGCTAAGTGCGGCCCGCTGCGTTTGCTTCGGCACTTGAGCGGAAGTTCCGGTCGCGGGTTGCGACAAATGTCGAACGGCTGGCTGCTGCCCGATTGCAGTGCTGGTCAGTCGTTCACAACCTCGCGGAGCGCGGCCAACCGCAAAGCCATCTGGAGGTCGAACCGCTCCGGGCCTGTCCGGAGGTCGACCCCGGTAACTTCAGCGATCCGGTCGAGGCGGTAGTACAGGGTGGTGCGGTGGATGTGCAGCGCAGCGGCAGCTCGGGCAACGTCGCCGCCCAACTCGAGGGTCGTGCGGGCCGTGATCAACAGGTCGGCTCGGGAAAGCTGCGTGAGAAGTTGAGCCCCTGGGTGAATCGCGGCAGGGGATAGGTCGGCCGGGGCTGACAGGATCAGATGCCAGGCACCGAGCGCGTCCCAGGTCGGGCGTTCCAGGCGTGCCCCGGCCCGCAGCGCGCGCTGGGTCAAGCGAGCCCGGGACACCGCGATGTGCAGATCGGCAACCGGCAGCGGCGTGCCACTGGTCGCGCTTGTCGCTGCGTCAGGGTCCGGCGCGACCAGGTGCGCGCTCAGGCCGCCGAGCAGCTCCCAGCCACCGGCGCGGGCAGGTGCCTCGACGACGATTCTCATTGCGGGGTCGATCCACTCGAGGTAGGCCAGCTCCTGGGCTGCGTCGCGATCGGGGCCGGTGGCGAGGCGCTGTAGCAGTTCATCGCGCCGGCGCTCACGTTGATCGCTTTGCTCGCCGGTCTGGGCGAGGTATGCCGTCGCCAGAGCGGCACAGCTGATGACCGAGCGCAGATCCTGTCCACTGGCCGTGCCGTCGGGGTCGTGCACCCATAGATAGCCCAGTAGCTTTGCCTCGCGCCGGAGGGGAACGCACCAGCGCGCCATCAGTTCGGCTGACGGCACCTCGGGTGTGCGGACCGGACCGTCGGCATTGGCAAGTTTGAGCCGCTTGACCATTGCCAGCGCAGCGGGATGTATCGAGCGTCGCATGATGCTGCGCTGTCGGTGGCCGTCCACCGAATCCTGCGCACTCCACCACAGCGGCTGGAAACGGGTGTCCTCGACGAGTATCGGCATACCGACCGATGACGCCAGTCGTTCTACCGCTTTCTGAATGTCCTGGGAGCCAGCCACTCCAACAGGGTAGAGCTGAGTCCACGCAACTCAGGCTGAGTGTCCGACACCAGTAGGAAAAGGGTCGCGAACTTCCGGTCCGGAGCCGAAGCCGCCGCATGCCGCGATGGCCTAGGTTCGAGGTGCCGACACCTCCTCACCCCTCGGAGATCACGACATGAGCGCTCCCGCCGCCCGGACCGGGCTGTTTCCAATAGGACCGACGTCGCCCCGTTCGTTCAGCATCGACTCCGCGGAGCGGTCGAGTACCGCCAAGGCGTTGGAGGAAGTGCGGGGCGCTAACTACGAGGTTGCCCACCTGATCGGTGGCCGAGAGGTACGCACCGGTCGCACCGAGGCGATCGTCACGCCTCATCAGCACGCACGGACACTCGGCCAGTTCCACCACGCCGGGCCTACGGAGACCGGCGCCGCCATCGAAGCTGCTACCACTGCGTCCGGCTGGTGGAGCCGGCTTAGCTGGGAGGAGCGGGCCGCGCCGTTCCTGCGTGCCGCCGACATGCTCGAGTACGGTCCGTGGCGGGACCGATTGAACGCTGCCACCATGCTGGAACTTTCCAAGACGACCTACCAGGCTGATATCGACGCTGCGTGCGAGACCGTGGACTTCATCCGGATCAATGTGAAGAACATGCTCGCGATGTATGACGTGCAGCCCGGCTCGCTGCCAGGGATGTGGAACCAGGCCGAGTACCGGCCGCTGGAAGGTTTCGTGTTTGCGGTCAGCCCGTTCAACTTCACGTGCATGAACAACCTGGCGTTCGGCCCCGCTGTGCTGGGAAACACGGTCGTCTGGAAGCCGGCCGAGAGCGCCTCATTGGTTGCGCACCTGTCAATGCAGTTGCTGTGTGAGGCTGGGCTTCCGGACGGGGTGATCAACGTCGTCTATGGCAATGGAGCCGACATCGGCCCTACGGTGCTCGAGCATCGTGATCTGGCCGCAGTGCACTTCACCGGCTCCACAGCGACCTTTCAAAGCATCTGGCGCACAGTTGGAAACAACATTGCCAACTACCGCAACTACCCCCGGGTGGTCGGCGAGACGGGCGGTAAGGATTTCATCGTTGCGCACCCGAGTGCCGATCTGGACGCCCTCGCGGTGGCGTGTATCCGTGGCGCCTATGAGTACCAGGGGCAGAAGTGTTCGGCCCCGTCGCGGTTGTACGCGCCCCGCAGTATGTGGCCGGCGCTGAAGGATCGCCTGGTCGCACTCACCGAGACGATCGTGGTCGGCGACCCCACCGAGCCGAGCACCTACGTCGGTGCCGTAATCAATGCCCGCCAGCACGCCAAGCACGTCGAGGCACTGGCCCGGGCCCGAGCAGAAGGCATCGTCGTCGTCGGGGGAAATACCGACGATTCGGTTGGCTGGTTCGTTGATCCGACCATCCTCGAGGTCAGTGACCCGCTGTCGCCGTTCATGACCGAGGAACTGTTCGCCCCCGTCCTCACGGTTTACGTTTATGAGGACGCCGATTGGGAAACGACGCTGCACCTCGTTGATTCCTCCACTGCGTATGGCCTGACCGGCGGTGTGTTCGTCAACGATCAACGGGCCGAGCGGCAGGCGGATGAGATCCTGCGCTACACAGCGGGTAACTACTACGTCAATGACAAGCCGACCGGGTCCGTGGTCGGCCAGCAGCCCTTCGGTGGGGCCAGAGCCTCGGGCACCAATGACAAGGCTGGGACGGTCTGGAACATGATCCGCTTCGCCAGCCCGAGGTCGATCAAACGAAATCATCTCCCGGTCACCGACTACCGCTACCCGCACCTGGACAGCTAGCCGTCGCTGAGCAGCATGCTCAGGCGGGCGGCCCGGTCGATGTCAAACCGAAAGGCAGAGCGATGAACGACTCATTCCAGACCCTGCATCACATCTGCATCGTGGTCCACGACATCGAACGGTCTACGGCGTTCTATGAGTCCATCGGTATCGGCCCCTGGCAGGACTATCCGCCGCTCAGCGAATACACCTCGCTGTCGGTGCCGAACCCGGAGGCCTTTCGCCTGATGAAGTACAAGCTCGTGAACCTGGGCAATGTGCAGCTTCAACTATGTGAGCCACCCCGGCTCGACTGCCCCCAGCGCCGATTCCTCGACACGAAGGGCGAAGGCGTCTTCCAGCTCGGATTCGAGGCTGAGCTGGATTCAGCTGAAGCTGACGCTGCCGCCGTTGGCCTCGATGTCATCATGCGCGGCGAGCGAGACAACGGGTCGGGCTTCGTCTACTTCGACACGTTGGATGCTGCCGGTGTTGTGCTCATGAACCGCAAGACGAACCCGATCGTGTAACACTCGGCATCCATGGCATGCCGGTTGTTACACGATCGGGTCTGAGGACGACCGGGTAGCTTGACGATGCTCAGGCGATCGCGTGGGTTTTGCTTCTACGGATGTGAACCATCCCGAGCGCCGACAGCACCAGCATGAAGCCGGCGGCGATGAAGGCTGCGATCGCCGCTATCAGTGCGATGGTGGCCATTGTTCCGAAGGCGTACGCGTTCAACAGCAGACCTCGCAGCGTCTCGCCCTTGAACATCGTGGCGACCTGTCCCGCCAGCTTTGTGTTCGTCGGGTCGGCCTGTGCCTGGGCGCTGAGCTGGGCGTAGGTTTGACCGCCGGCAATTTCCTTGAGGTGGACGCCGATGAAATGATCGGCGTAGACCTCGGCCTGCGCGCCGGTGGTCAGCTGTTGTCCGCCGTACTGCCGCATGGCCTTGAATTCCGGGCCGGCTACCGCGGCACTGTTGGCTGCGGGGAAGTAGATCTGTTCGTTGGCGAGCTGGTTGTGGACCTGGGTGCCCACGAATGTGTGTGCCCAGATCAACAGGCCGCCTGCGAAGACCAGGACCGCCGTCATCAGCAGGCCGCCAGCCGTAAGCACTCGGTCGATCATGCGCCGGGAAGTCCGGGCTGCGGTGGCGGTCGTCAGAGACGGGATTTCGGGGGCGTCGAGGGTAGGTGTGGTCATGAACGTGCCTTTCTGGGTATGACGAGCACGGGGCATTGAGCGTGTTCAGCACAGGCGCTGACCGATCCGAGTACTACCCTCGTCGCACAGCGGTGGTCGTTTCAGAGGCGATGGTCCGTTGTCCCGGGGGACTTTCGTCCTGGGACACGTCCCTTGAACAACAGGAGCAAAGCAGTGATTGAAGTCGTGAGCACCGACCAAGCGCCCATGCCGGTGGCACCCTATTCCCAGGCAGTGGTCGCCGGTGGATTCGTCTTCGTCTCGGGCCAGCGGCCCGTCGATCCCAGGACAATGGAGGTCGTCGAGGGTTTCGAGGCCCAGGCCCGGCAGACATTGACCAACCTCGCCGCGGTGCTGGCGGCCGCCGGCGCGAGCACCTCGGATGTCGTCAAGGTGTCGGTGTATCTCGCCGACCTGTCGGTGTTCCAGCGCTTCAACGAGATCTATGGCGAGTTCTTTGGCGCACCGCTACCCGCCCGTACCACTGTTGCCACGAGCCTGCGCGGGATTTTGGTCGAGATCGACGCGATAGCGGTAGCGCCCGCTCCGTAGCGGCACCGACTCCGACGTGGCAGTCAGGTGCTGGCATGTTGCTGGCGGTGCTCCGCTATCAGCAGTCCGGCGTACCGGTTTCAGTGGGGCACTCACCCGTTCGCGGGTGGGCCATGCGAGCCGTGCGCTCGATCATGTCCCGGAAGGCTGCGAGCGGCGACCACGCAACGACGGCGCACCGTGCGGGCCCCGGGTGGTCGAGCAACACCCGGGCGGGCGTTGCTAAGGCGTGCGGGTCGACGCGCCGGCACCAGCGAGTTCACCCTCCGCCAACTGGTGTTCGAGCCGCTGGCCCTCGATATCGGGGTCGGGGATGTACTTGGCGAACCATTCCGGGTGGTACCAGAGCTTGGACCGGATGATTGCCATCACGGCCGGCACCAGAGTGAGTCGGACGATGAAGGCGTCCAGGAACACGCCGACGGCGAAGCTGAAGCCGATGGCTTTGATGGTGGGGTCGTTGGTGAACATGAAGGCCACGAAGATGGCGAACATGATCAAGGCGGCGGCGGTGACGACGCGGGCCGATAGGGCGGTGCCCCGTTGGACGGCGCGGCGGGCGTCGCCGTTCTTGGTGTACTCCTCTTTGATCCTGGAGACGACGAACACCTCGTAGTCACTGGACAGTCCGAAGATGATCGCCAGCATGATGATCGGCAAGAAACTGATCGTCTGCGACGGCGTGATGCCGAAGATGTGCTCGCCCCAGCCCCACTGGAACATCGCGACCTGGGCGCCGACCGCGGCGGCCATCGAGAGCAGGAAGCCCAGGATCGACTTGATCGGCACCAGGATGGTGCGGAATGCGAACGTCAGCAGGATGAAGGACAGTCCGACGACGACGACCAGGAAGATCGGCAGTGCGCTGGATAGCTTGGCCGAGACGTCGATGTTGGACGCTGTAGTGCCTCCGATGAGGATGTGCGCGCCGGTCTGGCCTTCGATGGCTGCTCGGTTGTTGCGCAGCGTATGCACGAGGCTGGTCGTCGCCGAGTCGTTCGGCCCGGACTTCGGAATCACCCGGATCAGCGAGACGCCGTTCTGCCCGGACAGCGGGGTTACCTTCGCGACGTCGGGCACCGTGGCCAATGCACTCGCGATCTGCTGGGTGGCCGAGGGCGTGGTGACGTTCTGGGCGACGATCAGCAGCGCGCCGTTGAAGCCGCCACCGAAGCCCTCGGT
>JAVEET010000237.1 GCA_030840295.1 Pseudonocardiales bacterium | reverse complement strand
GTCTCGGTTACGGCCTGGCCGCTGAACTCATCCGATAGGCAGGCGCGCAGCCTGTCGATGACAGCGCGCGGGAACAGCGGGGTGGGCGGCCCGGGCGACGAGTTCACGGGGCCCGGCACCCGATCCTCGGTCACAGAATCCGCATGGCGGACGTCGCCCCGGTCAATTCACCGAGGACGCTCGATTCGCTCAGGACCTCGGCCGCGAACGCCGCGATCTCGTCGGCCACGGCGACCGGCTGGCGCAACTGCAGGTCGTGGCCGGCGTCGACGTGTACCCATTGTGACGCGGAAATGGCTGCCTGCAGCGCCGCCGGCGTCCGTTCGGGGATGACCTGATCCTGGTCGCCCGTGATGATCCGAGTAGGTGTGGCGATGTCGGGTAGCGCGGCTGTGATCATCGGTAGGTCACGAAGCAGGGCTCGCTGTTCGGTCAGGAAGCTGCGCCAGAGCGGCCGGAATCGCATTGCCGCGCCACTGGATCGGGCGTAGGGAAGATCCGCCGAATCCAGGTTCCCGCCGATCAGGGTCGCCGCCTTGTGGGCGATCGGGCCGCGACCGATCCGCAAGGTCGAAAACGAGATCAGCTCACCGAGTACCGGCGCCGCCAGCACAGGGTCCAACCGAACCAGACACTCCGGCCCGACGGAGGCCAACAGCACCAGTCCGACGATCCGCGTCGAGACACGCTCGGCGGCAGCCAACGCCGCGACGCCGCCAGCCCAACTGTGCCCGACCAGGATGACCGGCCCCGGACAGAAGCGCTCCATCCACCGGGTCAACCACTCGACGTTACCGCGATAGTCCGTCGCTGCAAGCCCATTCGCCCCATACCCCGGGCGATCGGGCACACCTATGCGAACCTCGGGCGACACCCGACCGCGCAGCGCCCGGCGCAGCGCCCAGAAGCTCGCGGAGGAGTCCGGCTGGCCGTGCAGCAGGACGATCGTGGGTTGCGGCACTCCCTCATCGTGCCGCATTCGGCCGCGGTCAACGCGTGAGCCTGGCCTCAGCGCCCACGGCCTACCAGTCCAGGGCGAATTGACGTGATGCGAAGCTCGCTTGCGGTGGCACGATGGGTATGTGCGAGCCATGAGGCATCAACCAGACAAGGCGGTTCTCATCACTGAGGCCGGAACCAGTGGTGATGACTCGTTCGAACGGCGACGCCGGCGGTACCTGATCACAATGACGGTGCGTGCGTTGTGCATCATCGGCGCCGCCGTCACAGTGCACCTGTCCGGCTGGCTGGCGGCGGCGTTCGTCGCCGGAGCCCTGGTTCTTCCGTGGACGGCCGTGCTGATCGCCAACGATCGTCCGCCGAAGGAGGCCGTTCGGTTCCGGCGCTTCATTCCGGGTAGTTCACCGGCCTCGCCCAAGCAGCTCACCGCAGGCCCTGCCCCTGACGCGTCTACGACCGACGGCGAGCGCAGCGGCGACGCCGGCGACGCCACCGTTATCGACATGTGATCGAGCTCCGGTAGTGCGCGAGATTCGAGATCCTAGGGTTGCCTGAGCATCTTCGACGCGGCCGATTCGGCTGCTGGTGGCACAATTGCAGCGTGACCACTCAGACCCTGGAATCACCGAAGACCGCGGATGCCGACACCGGCAATGAGGTCTTCCACTACGTCAAGAAGGCCAAGATCGCCGAAAGTGCCGTGCTGGGCACCATGGTTCAAGCCCTCTGCGGGGAGGTTTTCCCGGTGACCAAGACCCCGAAGCCAGGATCTCCGGTGTGCCCCCGGTGCAAGGAGATCTACGAGTCCATCCCGAACCGTGGATCGGACGCCTGATTCGGCTCCTCATCAACGACCGGTTGCCAGCCACGGTCGGGCCTCGGGCGCTTCGGCAAGGTCGGTGAGGCCTGTTCGATGGCCGCATTGAACTCCGCTCCGAGCAGCACCCCGAGCGCGAGCAGAAAGAAGAACAACAGGGCGGCGATCGGTGCGGCCAGGGTTCCGTAGGCGTGATTGTGGGCCACGATGAACGTGATGTACTGGCGTAGCCCGGCCGAACCCAGTAGGAAAATCAGCAGCGCCAGGATCGCTCCCGGAACGCCGCGTCTCCAGGGCAGCCTGCGTGGCGGCGCCAGGTGGTAGAGACTCGTCAGGCCCACCAGCAACAGCAGTATGACCACCGGCCAGTAGGCGTCGTTCACCAGGCGGTCGGCGGTTCGGCGGGTACTTTCCGGGAAGAGTTTCACCAGCACCGTGGGACCCAGTACCAGCGCGGGAAGTGCGACGACACCGATCACGATGGATCCCAGGTAGATGCCCAGGGCCAGCAGCCGGCTGCGGACGGCACCGCGCAGGTCACGCATCCCGTAGGCGATCGTGATGGTGTTGACGAACGTCGCGGTAGCTGAAGATCCCGCCCACAAGGCAAGTAGGAAGCTCACGGACACGACGTCCCCGCGACCGTCGTTCAGAACTTGATGGACGAGCGGAGCGACCAGCTGGTCCACAACCTCGGCGCTGAACGCCCGGGAGAAACCACTGAGCAGGTTGTCCTGAATCCGGTTGATGGTGCCGGTCCCGGCCAAGTCAGAAAAGTATCCGAGGGCCGCCAACAGGGCCAAGAACAGCGATGGCAAGGACAGTAGCTGCCAGAAGGCGGCTTCCGCCGACAATCCGAGAACCCGATCGTTCCACGCTTTGGAAACCGTCCGGCGGATCAGCGTCCGGGTTCCACGTCGGCTGATCACGGGACTTGAGTCTGCCGATCGTTTCGGTGTTGCATCATCGTGACACGCTAATCGCGACCAGAAATGATGACACCGAGACCCGCCAGACTCGGCGCTGCACTCGGAAATGGTGCGAGCCGGCGGGGCTTCTCTATGGTCTTGGAGTGACCGCGTCGACTACCCAGTTGAGCTTGGACCTGGTCGGGGTGTTCGTCTTCGCGCTGTCCGGCGGACTCGCGGCGGTCCGAGCCAGGCTCGATCTGTTCGGCGTCGCGGTCGTGGCCTCGGTGACGGCGCTCGGCGGCGGTGTCCTGCGGGACACGCTGCTTGCCGAGAATCCGCCCTATTCGCTGCGGCACTGGCCGTACCTGATCGTTCCGGTGGTCGCGTCCGCTGTGGTGTTCCGCTGGCATCCGCAGGTGTCACGGGCCCGCAAACTGGTCCTGGTGCTCGATGGCGCCGGCCTCGGGTTGTTCACAGTGACCGCGACCCAGAAATCGTTGGAGGCCGGCCTGGGCTGGGCCGGCGCCACCATGGTGGGCGTCATCACCGGGATCGGTGGCGGTGTGCTGCGCGACGTCCTGCTGCGTCAGATCCCGGTGGTCCTGCAGCGCGAGATCTATGCCGTCGCGGCCCTGATCGGTGCCGGGTTGGTGTGCCTGGGTCACTCGATCTCTCAGCTGCATGCGCCGTGGCTGATCGGCACCGCGCTGGTCGTTTTTGCGGTGCGCATGCTGGCGCTGCGTCGGCACTGGTCTGCGCCGACGCCACGCAATCTCGAAGACCAGGCAGGCGGCTAGCGTCGGGACCGGGGAGTCGGCTCACCTTCCTCAGCCGTCGCCCCGGACGTGATTGCCCCGCCGGATCCGGACAATCCGACATCGGTGCGGGTCGAAGCAGACCGTTGTCGGGTCGGCCGGTTAGCCTGGACACCGGTGTCTGGCGGACCCGTGCGGGGTACGCCGTGCGCCGGACAGGTGACCTATCCGGTCGCCCGTGCTGACAGTGATGACAACGAAGGAAGCGGGGCGGCGTCGGATGTCTCAACGCCGCATCGCCGGGACCCGCCTGCGGCTGTGGCAGCGGGAGGCGCTGGCCAAGTATGAAACCGAGCCGCACAAAGACTTCCTGGTCACTGCCACCCCGGGCGCCGGAAAGACCACCTTCGCGCTGACTCTGGCCGTGGGATTGCTCAATCGCCGCGTGGTGGACCGCATCATCGTGGTCGCCCCCACCGATCACCTGCGGACCCAGTGGGCCGAGGCGGCCGAACGGGTCGGCATCGCGCTGGACCCGACGCTGAGCAACGCGGTCGGGCCCGTCCCGGCCGATCTGCACGGCTATGTCACGACCTATGCGCAGGTGGCCGGCAAGCCGAGCCTGCACGCGGCCCGGGCGTCGGTGAAACGGTCCTTGATCATTTTCGACGAGATCCACCATGCCGGCGATGGTCTGTCGTGGGGTGACGCAGTGTCGGAGGCCTTCGACAGTGTCGCTCGCCGGCTGTGCCTGACCGGTACGCCGTTTCGCACCAACACCGTGGAGCGAATCCCGTTCGTCCGTTACGAGCCGGACGGTGCGGGCGGCCTGATCTCGACCGCGGACTACAGCTACGGCTACGCCGACGCGCTGCGCGACCATGTGGTCCGTCCGGTGGTGTTCGCGGCCTATACGGGTGTGAGCCGGTGGCGGAACTCCGCGGGTGAGGTGATCGCGGCCTCACTGACCGAGGCGGGCACGAAATCCACCGAACAGGCCGCTTGGCGCACCGCGCTGGATCCAAAGGGCGATTGGGTTCCGCACGTCATCGCCGCGATGGACGAACGGCTGACCCACCTGCGTGCCTCTGGCATGCCGGATGCCGCGGGGCTGGTGCTGGCCTCGGATCAGGAGGATGCCCGCGCCTACGCCGGCATCGTGGAACGGGTGACGGGGGAGAAGCCCTATCTGATCCTGTCTGATGATCCGAAGGCGAGTTCGAAGATCAGCGAGTTCGGCGTCGGCGGAGCCCGCATGGCGGTATGCGTGCGAATGGTTTCCGAGGGCGTAGACGTGCCGCGGGCTGCCTGCCTGGCCTGGTTGACCAGTTACCGCACCCCACTCTTCTTCGCCCAGGCCGTGGGGCGAGTCGTCCGGGCGCGGGGGCGGCACGAATCGGCCACCGTATTCCTGCCCGCCGTGCGTCCACTGCTGGCGTTAGCGGCGGAGCTGGAAACCGACCGTAACCACGTCCTGCCGCCGCCGGCAGCATCCTCGGACTCACTGGACCTGATGGACGAGACGGACTCCGAACTTGCCGAGGAGGCCGAATCCGACCTCCTTCGGGAGTGGGAGGCACTCGAGGCGCAGGCCGAGTTCGCGCATGTGCTGCACGCCGGCCGAGCCGTCACCGGTGACCCCACCTTCGAGGTATCGGAGTCCGACGAGGAGTTCCTCGGCCTGCCCGGCCTGCTCTCGCCCGAGCAGACGGCGGCGCTGCTCTCGCAGCGGGATGGTGAGATGCGTAGGCGTGCCTCGCGGGCCCGCCGCGAGCCCGACCAGCCGGCCGCCGGCACGGATGTCGAAGCACCGGCCCAGGCGAGCGGGCCTGCGTCCGGCGGCGTGAGCTGGCGTGCCGCGGCCGACCTGCGGCGTGAAGTGAACAGGCTGATTGCAGTGCTGTCGGCCCGTTCCGGAGCCCCGCACGGGGTGCTTCATGCCCAGCTGCGAGCGGCCGTTCCCGGGCCGGCGTCGGCCTCGGCTTCGGCTGAGCTGCTGGAGGCGCGGCGGGAACATCTGATGGGCCTGCTGTAGTCCGGTACGAAGGGCCAGGAACGGCGTCGGCCAAACCGGCTCGTCATGCCAAACCACGTTGTGTTACGGCGATATTTCACCGTTCGCTAGACGCGAAATAGCTCTCATTCCAGCCCCGGAAGGGAACTTCGGCGCGCCTGAGCTGGTTGTATGTATCAGACGGACACCATGGATCTGTTGGATGTACTGAGGCTCCTGTTCGTCGCAGTTCCACCAATCGCGAGTAGTCAGCGCAGAGAATGAGGTAACCAGTGACCAGCACTCTGACCGCAGAGCCTTTAACCGCAGTCGATCGCTGTGACCGGTGCGGCGCCCAGGCCTACATGCGAGTCACCTTGCCGGCGGGCGGCGAATTGCTGTTCTGCGCCCACCACGGCCGCGCATATACTCCCAAACTGCAAGAGCTCGACGCCCAGATCGTGGACGAATATGGCCGCCTGGACGAGCAACAACCAACCCCGGCTGCCTCCGCAGGCATCTAGGCGTAGCGGGTGTCATAGGTCGACAAAGGACAATGGCCGGGCTGATTTCAGCCCGGCCATTTGTTATGCGGTGGATCCGATCGCCGGCTGAACTGGCCGGTCAAGCGAACAGTTGCTGTCCCCAGTACTCCCCGGCTGCGACCCCCGGCGGGCAGGCGAAGATGCCGCTGGAAGTGTGCTTGATGTATTCATTCAGTGCATCGGCGGCCAGCTTGCGCTGGACCGGGATGAAACCGGCGCGGGGGTCGGACTGGAAGCAGATGAAGAACAACCCGGCGTCGAGTTGCCCCGTCAACGGGTCTGCTCCGTCGGTGAACGAGTAGCCCCGGCGCAGCATCTTCGCTCCGCCGTTGCTTTCCGGGGCCGCCAGCCTGATGTGGGCATCCATCGGGATCACCGACAGCCCGTCAGGGCCGGTGGCGGCCAGATCGGGCGTGTCGTGTTCCCGCGTGCCGGTCAGTGGCGCGCCGCTCACCTTGGTCCGGCCGATCACGGCTTCCTGGTCGCCGATCCGGTCGCGGTCCCATGATTCGATCGTCATCCGGATCCGTCGAGTGATCAAGAAACTCCCGTCCTGCAGCCAGTCCTGGTCCGAGGACGCGCCAACCCAGACATGCCCCTGCATCGCCGATGTGTCCTCGCTCACGACATTGCGGGTGCCGTCTTTGAAGCCGAGCAGATTGCGAGGGGTCTGCTGGGCCGAAGACGTCGAGGAGGTCCGGCCGAATCCCAACTGGAACCAACGCATGTTGAGGACACCGAAGGCCATCCGGTTCAAGTTGCGCACCGCGTGGAAGGCGACCTGAGGGTCGTCAGCGCAGGCCTGGATGCAGATGTCGCCCCCGCTGCGCGCCGGGTCGAGTTCATCGCCGGGAAATTCGGGTAGCGGAGCCAGCGCGGCCGGCTTGCGTGCGGCCAAACCGAAGCGATTGTCGAACAGCGACGGCCCGAACCCGACCGTGATGGTCAGATTGGACGAGGCCAGCCCGATCGCCTCGCCGGTGTCGGCCGGCACGTGCTCGTCCCTCCCGTCCACGGTGCCCACCGGGGCGCCTTGCGTCATCCGTTCCGCGGCGAGTGTCCAGGCGTTGAGCAGCTGGATGATGTCGGCGCGGTGCTTGGTGGTGACATCGAAGGCGGCGAAGGCCAGCCGGTCTTGCGCGGGCGTGGCGATGCCGGCTTGATGCGTCCCGCGGAGCGGGATCGCCGTCACAGTTCTGGCGGTGGCCGACCGGGAAGGCTCATAGGCCGCCAACGCGCCACCTGCTCCCGCGACGGCAACAGTGCCCAGCGCACCGGTGAGGAAACCGCGACGGCTAAAACCCTTCGACACCCTGCATCCTCTCGTTTGACGTGATTGTGCGTCAGGAAATCGCGACGACGGTCTCGCCCACCTTGGATAGCGGCTCGGCCAGTGCATCGAAGGCCACGATCAGCACTTTGATCTGGGCAGGCGTGACAGCGGGGTAGCGGGCGAATTCGCCGCCTGGTCGGGCGTACTTCTGCATCAGAACCCGGGCGTCGTTGAACCGGGACCGGATGGTGCTGGTGAGCCCGGGGTCGGAGACCTCCAACGCCGGTGCGAGCAGGTCGAAGGCAGCCTGGGACCCCTGGAGGTTGGCGTCCACGTCACTGAGGTCGGTGCGCGAGTAGCGCTCCTCCTCGCCGGTGAGCTTGGTCTTGGAAATCTCGTTGAGAAGCTCGGTCGCACCGTTGGCCAGTTCGGCCGGCTGGAAGGTCGTGGTTTTGATTCTTGCAGCCAGCATCTTCACATCAGCCAGCAGCTTGTCCGCGACCGGAACCATGCCTTTGGTGTTGCCCGCGATCCACAGTTGCTTCTCGATCCGGTGGAAACCGCTCCAGTCACGGGCCGGCACGTCCCCGTCTCGCCCGTCGATAGCGAGGTCCAGATCGCCGAACGATTCCGCGACCGGTTCGATGCTCTCGTAGGGCGCTCGCGCCTTGGCATATCGCGCCTTTGCGACTGCCACCTCGCCGGCTTTGACAGCAGCCACGAATGGAGCGGTCAGCGCTACCAGCTCCTCGGTCTTGCTTTGGACATAACGCCGGTATTGATCCGGAGCCTTGCTCAACAGCGCCGCCGCGCCGTCGCTTGCCGGAGCGCTGGACGGTTGGCGGGTGAGGCTCTGGGTCACCGTGAACGGGCTTCGCTCGGTGTTGGCGTGCGGGCAGTACATCTCGTAGTCACCTGGCACCAGGTTGAGCGAGAAGCTACCGCTGAGGCCGGGGGTGAGGCCCTCCTTCTCGCCGAGGATCTTGGTGCCTCTGACCAGTTCAGCCTCCGACACCGTCGATCCGCCTTCGTTCTTGATACTGAACGTGGCGGGCCCCGCCGGCACCTTCGCCGGGCTGGCCCGGCAGCCGTCGTTGTTCAGCACGACATTGATAACGGTCGTGCCGGACCCGCCGCCCGCCTCGTCGGACTTGCCCGACGCGCAGCCAGCGGCCAGCAACACGGCAGAAACGCTGCCGGCGACAAGGCGAAGGCTGGTGCCGGACACTCCTGCGCGGAAAACTGGACGGGTGGGAACTGGGCTGCCGGCAGTTTCGGGCATCGAAAAAACGACCTCTCGGAGGGGACGGACATCGGGGGAGCGGGCCTGCGATCAGGCGCTGGCCGGGACTGGGGCTTTCGTGATCGACGTGCCGGGACGTTGCCGGGCTGGCACGAACAGGTAGGCCAGCAGCGGGACCAGGTACGCCAGCCACCCGATGAGCTCGATGACCACCGGCTTCGGCTGGATACCGAGTACGCCGGTCAGCAGCGATGCCTGCACCGAGCCCGGGCGAACCGCCCCGCTCAGGTCGAGGGCCTGGGTCTGGCCGAACAGCAACCAGCCCGCCTCGTGGGCCGTGTGCAGCGCGGTCATAACGAGCCCTGCCGCGACGACGACGAGAACGACGCCGGTGGCCCGGAAGAACTTCGCCAGGTTGAGCCGCACGCCTCCCCGATAGATCCCGTAGCCGATCACCATGGCCAGGGCCAATCCCAGCAGGGCGCCGGTCAGCCCGGCGGCCTGGTCCGCACTTGCGTTGAGCAGCGCTGTCAGGAAGACCGCCGACTCGAACCCCTCACGAAGCACGGCCAGGAACCCCATCGCGACCAAGGCGAACTGTGACCCGCTGGCCAGGGCGCTGCCGGCCGCGTTCCGCAGTTGGCCGGAGAGATCGCGGGCATGCCGCTTCATGAACACGATCATGTAGGTGACCATCGCAATAGCGATGGCGCCCACCACGGTTTCGAGCATCTCCTGCTGGCGTTGCGGAAGCTCGCGTGACAGCACATGCAGACCGACGCCGACGCCGACGCACAGCACGGTGGCGACGGTGACGCCGAGCCACATCTTGCGTAGCGCGGCCGTCGCCCGCTGCCGGGCCAGAAACGCGGCGACGATCCCCACGATCAAGGTGGCCTCGACGCCCTCGCGGAGCATCACGACGAAGGTGGGCAGCACACTGGCCTCCAATAGTTAGGTTTGCCTTACCTACCGGACCCTAGCTGATTAGGGTCGCCTAACCAAGTCCCGGTCAGGTGCAGGCTCCACATGTCTCGTAGCTTTGTTGGCTGAATTAGCAGCCCCTCGCGCGTGATCTCACCGCGTGAGGTGCGACATGAGCGCTCTTCCCGCAAGCACCTGATGCCCCGCTGGTGGGCTGATCAGGTTGCGATCCTGGCCCGTGAACTGGCAAGTCAAGCTGACCTTCCGGCCACGTTGGATGCCATCGTCAAACACGCCAGCACGTCCATCGAAGGCGCGGAATTCGCGGCGATCACCGTCAAAGCTGCGAATGGCTCGTCCTATCGGACCGTGGCGGCTACAGATCAGCTACCGATGCAGGAGGGCCGCGTCCAATACGAGGCCGTTCAGGGACCGTGTCTGACCGCGCTTGAGCGGCCCATACCTGCCGTAGCGACACCATCGCGATCGATGATCGGTGGCCGAGGTTCGGCCCGGCGGCAAACGAGCTGACGGGCGTGGTCAGTATGCTGTCCTATCCATTTTCCTCGAAGAGGATGACTCGCTGGGAGCACTGAACCTCTATGCGACGCGGCCCGCGGCTTTTTCCGAAGACAGCATGACCGCACTTACGGTGTTGGCAACGCATAGTGCGATCGCGATGGCACGGGCCGCGGCGCTGGAGCAAAGTCAGCATCTTCAGGCGGCACTCAACAGCAACCGCACGATCGGGATAGCGATTGGCATCCTGATGAATCAACATCTGATCACTCAGTGCCAGGCCTTCGACACTCTGCGGTTGGCCAGCCAGCATTCACACCGCAAACTCATTGATATCGCTACGGAGGTCGTCGAGACTGGCGAGCTCAACCTGCCCAGCAGAGCAGCTCCCACCCGCTGAGCAGCCAGGTCCTAGCGCGGGCCGCCACGCTCGGTGCAGGCTTTCGCATCTGCTCTTCCTCGAAGTGGATGACACCTGCGGTGCGCGCAACCTGTATTCGGAGAAGCCGACGCTGTTCCATTCAGACGCGCTGCCGCTCTGACGTGCCGGCGACTCATAGTGCGATCACAATGTCCCGCGCTACGGCCCAAGCGGAAAGCCAACGCCTGCAGCTCGCTTGCCTAGCCCCCTGGTGAGTCTGATCCCGGTACTCATCGGAGCGCTTTGCGCTGTTGTTCATCGGCGTCATCGTCGTGCTGATCGTAATCTGACCGAACCCATGCGAAAGCGTTCGTTCCGTGTCAGGTAAGATTGATCTTGTTGAAGGGGAGTAGTCCTCCCGCCGGCAGATCGACATACTGGAACGCTTCTTCAGGTTCCCGGTCCCCGGGCCCGCAGCGAACATGCGGGTGGACGAGACCTTCGACCCAAACCGACAGCTCATTGCTGCCGTGGGTCGAAGCGTCCGCCACAGCGTGCTTCCGCCCCGCGATAGCGGGAAAGGGAAACATCCTCATGGTTCATGTACTTCTCCTACTGGGCTGCGCCGTGGTCATCTACCTGGCATGCGAATGGTTCGTCAACGCCATCGAATGGTTCGGCGTCGAATTCAAGGTCGGCGCGGTCGCGGTCGGCACCATCCTCGCCGCCGCCGGCACAGCGCTGCCCGAAAGCGTCGTCACCCTGGTCGCCGTCCTGTTCGGCAGCAAAGCCCACGGCAACGACATCGCGGTCGGCGCCGCGATGGGCGGCCCGCTCGTTGTCGGCACCATCGCCTACGGCGTAACCGGCGCGATGCTGCTGCTCCACAGACACGCCCAGGCCAAAGCTCTCTCGGCCGTCAGCGCCGGCGGCGGATCCGTAGCTGATGGTCCCGAGGAGTTGCGTGACGGCGGCCTGGCCGAAGTGGACACCCACCGCCTCGCCAAAGACCAGACGTGGTTCCTGGCCATCTTCGCGTTCAAAGTCGCCCTTGGCCTGATCGCGTTCGCCTTCAAGCCGTGGCTGGGGATGCTGTTCTTCGCGGCCTACGCGGTGTACTTCTGGCGCGAGATGCGCGCCGAGGGTGACGACGCCTCGGGTGAAGGCCTGGAGCCGTTGAAAATCCAGCCACGCCGGGAGACTCCGGCGCGGTGGGCCGTCATCGCCCAGACCATTGCCACTTTGGTCATCATCTTCGGCGCGTCCCAGTTGTTCGTTCGCCAACTCGAATGGGCCGGGCCTGCGCTCGGCTTGTCGCCGGTCGTGGTGGCGTTGCTGCTGTCACCGGTCGCGACCGAACTGCCCGAGATCCTCAACGCGATCATCTGGGTCCGGGCTGGCAAGACCCAGCTCGCGCTGGCCAACATCTCCGGCGCGATGATGATCCAGGCGACCGTCCCCTCCGGTATCGGCATCCTGTTCACGCCGTGGAAATTCGACGGACCGCTGCTCCTCGCCGGGGTCATGACAGCAGCTGCCGTGGTCTACCTGTTGTGGATGTTGCGGGCTCGCAAACTCACTGCGGTCAAGCTCACCGCCGCGGCA
>JAVEET010000186.1 GCA_030840295.1 Pseudonocardiales bacterium | reverse complement strand
ACTGCAAGGTCAGGCGATCGTTGTTCCTGGTGTACTGCTCGGCGTCCTCGAGCTGGCTGAGTACCGCGCGCCACAGGCGCGGGCGGCGTCCAGCCCACCGGATGCGGACCCCGAGGTCGTTGAGTTCGTCGCGCCGGCGTCGGATGACGTCCTTGTTGAAGCCCATCAGGAACCGGACCTCGTCAGGGGACCGGCGCCAGTTCTCCGTCGAGAACGCGTACGCCGAGATCACTTTCACGCCGATCTCCATAGCTCCGAAGAGAACGTCCATGAGCGCGCCCTCGCCGGCCCGGTGTCCCTCGGTGCGCGGCAGACCGCGCTGATTCGCCCACCGGCCGTTTCCGTCCATCACGATGGCCACGTGCTTGGGAACTAGCTCCAAGGGTATGGCGGGTGGCCGGGCACCGGATGGGTGCGGTGGCGGTGCTGGCCAGGTCGCAGGCATGGACCAACCGTAGTCGGGGCGCTCAGCGCAGCGGCCGCCCGCTAACGATCCACCAGCGGCAGCGATCGGATGCCCCGCTCGAGATGCCACTGCAGGTGAGCGGCAATCAGCCCGCTCGCCTCGCGGCAGGCGGGCATCGGCGCGGCGTCCGCGACCGGCCAGTCACTGCACAGCAGGGCGGACATCAGTCGCAGCGACTCCGGTTGCGGCCGGGCACTGCCGGGCGGGCGGCAGTTCGCGCACACCGTGCCGCCGGCCACGATGTGAAACGCGGCGTGCGGTCCCGGCGCCGAACAGACCGCACATTCCTTCAAGGCGGGCTCCCACCCGGCGAGCGACATGGACCGGATCAGAAATGCGTCAAGGATGAGGGATGGATCGTGCTCAGCCCGAGCGAGCGACTTCAGGGCCCCGACGAGCAGCAGGTACTGCCGAAGGGCCGGCTCGCCCTCCTCAGCGGTGAATCGCTCCGCCGTCTCGCAGATGGCCACCGCCACCGTCCAGGCGGAGTAGTCGCATGAGAGCTTCGCGCCATAGTTCTCGACGGTCTCCACCTGGGTTACCAGGTCGAGACCGTTCGATCTCGGGTGCCCGCGGCCGGCGTCCGGCTCCGCGGTACGGGTGTGCAGTTGGACGTCGATGTGGCTGCCAGGTTCAAGTCGCGCGCCGTATCGGGAACTGGTTCGGCGGACGCCCTTACCGACCGCCCTGATTCGTCCGTGACGCCTGGTCAGCAGAGTCACGATGCGGTCGGCTTCGCCCAACTTGTGGACGCGCAGAACCACTGCTTCGTCGCGGTAGAGGGGCACACCTCCATCGTCGCAGAAGATGACGACAGCGGCGCGCAGGCTGCCTGGAACGGCAGCAGGCCTAAAGGCGATTCACGCTCGTTTACCTGCGCTATGGCGCCCACGAATGCGTCTTGACCACCCAGGAGCACGTAGGGCCTGCGAGGTCAGCCTCCGGCGCGACGCCCGCGAGGCCGGGCACCGGCAGAGAACGCCGCTGCACCGGTCGTTCGAGGCGCCGCCGGGCTGCTGCTCGTGGTGTACGTCCGAGCCGGACCGGCTCCCGAAGCAGACCCATTACGTGCCCCACCGGACGAACCCGCACCGCGCGCGGACGAACCCGCACCGCGCGAGGACGAACCCGCACCGCGCGAGGACGAACCGCCACGCTGGCCGGAACCGCCTGAGGTACCTCGCGGCGACGATCCGCTACGGGGTGTCGAGGTGCGGCTACGGCCTCCGCGACCCGCGCCTGAGCCTGAGCCACGCGGCGTATCCGGGCTGATCGCATTCGCCGGCGGCGACACGAAGATGCGCTCGCCGGGCGCTAGTTCGGCCAGCAACGGATGGCCCGGACGCAGCCGGGTCGTGGTCGGGTTGATCGCGGCCTTGCGCGTCAGATCCCTGACGTCTGAAACCTGGTCGTCGGTCATCAGTGTGACGACCGTCCCACCGGCACCCGCCCGGGCCGTCCGTCCAGAACGGTGCAGATAAGCCTTGTGCTCCACCGGCGGATCCGCGTGAACCACGAGCGAGACGTCGTCGACGTGAATGCCCCGGGCGGCGATGTCGGTGGCCACCAGGGTGTCCGCCGTCCCGTCCGCAAACGCGGTCAGGTTGCGGGTACGGGCATTCTGGGCCAGATTGCCGTGCAGCTCGACCGCCGGCACCCCTGAGGCGATCAACTGGCGGGTCAGCTTCTTGGCGCCGTGCTTGGTCCGGGTGAACACCAGCGTGCGGCCCGGTGCTGCGGTCAGATCCACCAGGACCGGCAACCGGTCATCGTGCTGAACGTGCAATACGTGGTGCGACATCTTGGCCACCGGCGACTGCGCCGAGTCCACGCTGTGGGTGATCGGATTGCTGAGGAACCGCTTGACGATCACGTCGACGCCACCGTCCAGCGTGGCCGAGAACAGCATCCGCTGGCCGACGCGCGGGGTCTTGTCGAGCAGCCTGCGCACCGCGGGCAGGAACCCGAGATCGGCCATGTGATCGGCCTCGTCCAGCACCGTGATCTCGATCGCATCGAGGCTGACGTGCCCACCGGACATCAGGTCCTCCAGGCGGCCGGGGCACGCGACCAGCACGTCGACACCCGCCTTGAGAGCGTTGATCTGGGGGTTCGCGCCCACCCCGCCGAAGACCGTCATGGTGCGCATCGAGAAGGCCGCGGCCAGCGGGGCCACGGCGGCCTCGATCTGGCTGGCCAGCTCGCGGGTCGGGGCCAGGATGAGGGCCCGCGGTCGCTTGGAACGACGCTCCGTGCCGCTGGTCGAGAGCCGTGCAAGCAGGGGCAACACGAAGGCGTAGGTCTTGCCCGACCCGGTACGGCCGCGGCCGAGCACATCGCGGCCCGCCAATGAATCGGGCAGCGTCGCGGATTGAATCGGGAAGGGAGTCGTAATGCCCTGCGCGGCCAGCACATCGACAAGCCGCTGAGGGACGCCGAGATCGGCGAAGGTCATCGAGGAATCGCGCTGCTCGGTCGAGGGCGCGGTGGTACCGGGGCGGGAATCCGCCATCTAGCAACTCCGAAAAATAGAAAGAGATCGTCCTGCCCGGCGCAGACCATAGGGGTCGCGGCGCGTGGTGATCGACGAAACGCAGCCCGAGGCAGAACTCTGCGGGCTGCACCCAACAGTCTACTCACGTTTGCGATGAGCCTCGCGCACCGGAGGCTGAGCCGCATACCGTGACTCGGGTGAGCCACCTGGACGCCCTGAGCAACAACGCACTCATCGATCGGTTGCGGCTGCTCGGCTTCGCCGAACAAGACGCCGACGAAACTCTGCAGGCCGCCCAGCTGGTGCTCGCCGACCGGACAATGACGCAATCGGTCAGCGATCACGCCGCGCTAATCAGTCGAGCCATCGGCGGCTTCCTCGAATCCCGAGCACCGGCTCTGGTCGTTGAACCAGAGTCAGGTGTGAATCTCACCGGCGTGACTGACGCCGTCCTGAAACTGTTGGCATTTGTCGCAACGTCAGGCGATATAGCGAAATTCCATCAACAGCGCGGCGTCAGCTCAGGCGTTTCCCGGGCGACCCTGGCCGATCTGGGTCGGCACGTCGCACTGCACCGCCGCGTCCATGGCTCCCTCGGTCTGGAAACCCACCGGTGGCTGGAACTGCACTGGTCCGGCGCGCTCTACCAACTCGGTCGGCTACAGCTGGACCTCGGCCGCATCGATCAGGCAGGCAGTTTGGCTTCGGCGCTACCGAATGGAGTCCGTCCTGGCGACTGGGCCCCAGGTGTGCACATTCCAGAAGGCGCTCCGCTGGATGAGGCAGCCGTACGCGAGTCGCTGGCGCGGTTCCGCCCGTTCCTGACCGACCATTTCCCGGAGGTGACCGCGGTCACCCTCCATTGCCGCAGTTGGATGCTCGACCACCGGCTGGCCAACGTGCTGCCGGCCGATTCCAATCTGGTCCGTTTTCAAAGGCTGTTCGAGCTCGACGGCACCAGCACGGTCGGCGACGAGGACATCGTCTACTTCGTCTTCCACCAGCGGGGCCTGCAGGATCTCGACCGATTACCCCGGCACACCAGGCTGCAGCGGGCGGTGCTCGATCACCTCGGCGAGGGTGGCCACTGGTTCATTACGCAGGGGTGGCGGCCGTTGTGATGGCGGTTGCCCGCCGGGCGAGTCGGATCGAGAGCAATCCGAAGCACAACGCGGCGGTCGCCAACGCGACAATGGTGAGGACCATCGGCAGCGTGCTGCGTCCGCCCAGACCAACGAGCGGGGCGAGCGAGCCACCGATCAGGAACTGCCCGGCGCCGAATACCGCCGAAGCGGCCCCCGCGGCCTCAGGATGGCCGGACAACGCCAGTGCGGTCACATTTGGCGCGGTCGCCCCGAATCCAGCCGTGATCAGGAAGAACCCCGGGAGCAGCAGGGGTAATCCGAGATGGCCGGCCAGGCCCAGTGCGACCAGTGCCGCGCCGCCCATCGAAATGCCGAGCCCGAGACGGACCGCCCGGGTCGGCTCGACGCGAACCAGCTGACTGCTCAGCACGATGCCGAGCGCGTTGATCGCGAACACTGCGCTGAACAGCTGCGCTGACAGGCCGAACCGCTCCTCGAGTACGAACGGCGAGCCCGAGATATAGGCGAACATCGTGGCGAACGCGAAAGCACCGGTCAGGACGAGCAGCACGAAAGCCCGGTCGCTCAACAACGCACGGTAGGTGGAAAAGGTGGCAGCCAGGTTCCCGGGCCGGCGCAGTTCCGGCGACAAGGTATCCGGAACGGCCAGCAGGATCCCACCCACCAGCAGCACACCGATGACCGCCAGGATGACAAAGACCCCGCGCCAGGAGGTGAACCGCACCAGCTGCGCACCGAGGATGGGTGCCAGGATCGGCGCGGTGCCATTGACCAACATCAGGATCGAAAACAGCCGGGCCAACGCGACGCCGGATCGCAGATCCCGGGCGATGGCCCTCGAGACGACCAAGCCCGCAGATCCGCCCAACGCCTGCAGGAAGCGGAATCCAATCAGCGCCGGCAGCGACGAGGTAAGCGCGCATGCCAGCGAGAACACCGCGAACAGAGCCATGCCGATGACCATCGGCTTTCGCCGTCCGAAGGTGTCCGAGAGCGGTCCGACCACCAGTTGACCGGCCCCAAGTCCGATCATGCAGGCGGTCAGCGTGAGTTGCACGGCCGAGGTCGACGCGTGCAGGTCCGAGCCCACCACCGGCAGCGAAGGCAGGTACATGTCGATCGACAAGGGGCCCATCGCCGACAGCGCGCCCAGCATCAAGAGCAACCTGACGGGCAACAGGTGCCGATCGGAACCGCTCATCCGACCGGAACCGGCTCGCGGAGCTCAGCGTCGGACGAGTTCAGCCGCGCCGACAGCAATAGCGCGAATCCGGCGGCGGCGACGGCGCACCCGACCGGCACGATGAACGCCCGGTGGGCCCCATGGGCATCGGCGATGCTGCCCACCAGTGCGGCGCCGAAGCCGTAGCCGACCGACAGGCCGGTGCCGATCCAGGTCAGGCCCTCGGTCAGCGACCGGGCCGGAACGATCGAGTCCACCAATCCGAACCCGCCGATCAGCGTCGGCGCGATACCCAGTCCGACGATCGCCGTGCACACCGCAAGGGCTGGGATACTGCCCGCCGCAAAGTAGAGGAACGGCAGCACGCCGAAGGCGACGGCGCTCAGCACGAACCGTCGCAGCAGGGGTGTTTTCCAGTGCCGTGCCCCGTACAGCAAACCGGCAAGCCCGCTGCCGCCGGCGAAGCAGGCGAGCACCCAGCCGGCGCTGGCCCGGTTGCCGTGCTGGCCACAGAAGGCGACCATCACGACCTCGGCACTGCCGAACACCGCGCCCATGAACACCATGACCATGGTGATGAGCAGCATCCCCCGGTGCCGCAAGGCGAAACTTCGAGCCTCGCCAGGCTCGTGGACGGTGACCGGCGGCTCCGTAGCCCGCAGCCCGGTCAGCCACACCGATCCCGCCGCGACCAGCGCCACGGCCGCGCACAGGGTCACCACGGCCGGGCTATGGGTGGCCAGGATGGTCGCCGACAACGGCCCGAGAACGAAGATCAACTCATCCAGGCTCGACTCGAGCGAATAGGCCGTGGACCGCTCCGGTGCGTCCCCGGGCCACAGGTAGGACCAGCGGGCCCGCGTCAGTGCTCCCACGTTGATCAGCGTCAGCCCCATCAAAGCCGCCGGTAACGGCAGCGTCCACAGCGGTGCCCGTCCGGCAATCAACACGGCCATGACCGCGGTCACGCTCACATGGGCAATCAGGAACGGCGGCAGCACGCGATGCTGGCCGAGCCGGTCGACCAGCGTGCCGGCGACCGGATTCCCCAGGGCGCCCCCGATCACGTATGCGCCGCTCACCACGCCGGCAAAGCCGTACTGTCCGGTGCGGCCGGAGATGATCAGCACGAGAGCGATCGGATACACCGCCATCGAGAAGCGGAAGAGAAAGCCGGCGGCGGTGAATGCCGTGGCGCCGGGACGGCTGAAGGCGGCCTTGTACTTAGCTAGCAAGAGATATCACGACTAGAATCCCAACCGATCGAGCTTCTTCGGATCCCGCTGCCACTCGCCGAGCACGGACACATGCAGGTCCAGGTGTACCCGTTGTCCGAGCAGGTGCTCGATACCGCGTCGGGCCTCGGTGCCGATACCTCGCAGCCGCTGACCGCCCACGCCGAGGATGATCGGCTTCTGGCTCGATCGCTCGAGGTGCAGCGTGGCGAAGATGTCGAGCAATGGGGGCTTACCGTCGGCGACCTCGCGTGGATTCATCTCCTCGATGGTGACGGCTATCGAGTGCGGCAATTCCTCTCGGACGTCGGCCAGCGCAGCCTCTCTGATCAGTTCGGCGATCCGGGCCTCGTCGGTTTCGTCGGTAGCCACCTCCGAGGGATACAGCTGGGGTCCGGTCGGCAGCCTGGCGAAAAGCAGA
>JAVEET010000138.1 GCA_030840295.1 Pseudonocardiales bacterium | reverse complement strand
GGTACCGTCCGCCAGCCGACGGGAAGCTGAAGGGCCTAGCCCTGCCGGCTGCGGAACTCCATCGCGATCTCATCCATCGTGGCGAACCACACGCCCTCGTGCCCCAGGATGTGGTCGAGAATGCCCTGCAACATGCGCATCCGGTGTAGACGGCCGATGATCTCGGGGTGCATGGTCAGGACGTAGCAGATGTCGCCGCTCTCCTCATACGCTCCGTCGAAGTCTCCCTGCCAGACCTCGGCCACCTTGGACGGACCTGACAGGCCGACGCGATAGGAGGGAAAGTAGGAGAACATGAAGTGCGCTGAGTCGGTGAGTTCCCAAGCGCCCGGTATCTCGACTATGTCCGTGAGCTTGCCCGCGTCGCGAACCCAGTACGGCCGGTCGGCGCCCAACTGACTGGCGTCGTAGCGGATTCCGTATTCCGAGAGCAGGCGGTACGTCGACTTGGACAACTCCCACGACGGCGAACGGTAGCCGGTCGGGACCCGCCCGGTGACCTTGAGCAAAGCTTCGAGACCGCGCTCGACCATGACCCGCTCCTCCGCCTCGGTCAGCGTGGTGGGTGGCTCGTGCAGGTAGCCGTGGTGGCCGATTTCGTATCCGCCGTCGGCGATTCGACGCGTCACGTCCGGATGCCGTTCAGCGGTGTCGCCCGGTACAAAGAACGTGGCCGGCAGTTCGTAACGTTCGAGCATCCGAAGAATGCGTGGTATTCCTTCGGTCGCGGCATAGGTTCCACGCGACAGCGCCGAGGGAGAGTCAGTGCCCATCGCGCCGAGCCATAACGACTCGGCATCGAAGTCGAAGGTCAGCGCAACCGCGAGGCGGTGGTCGTCGGCGGTGCCGGTGAAGGTTGCCATGGCAGTTCTCCCAGTTTCTGTAGAAGGATTCTCAGACGGTCTCGATGCCGGCGTGACGAGCGGCATCGTAGGCAAGAACGGTGAACGTCGGAATCCAGTGGGTCGCCTGGTAGTGCCGGTCATCCAGCGCGGTCTGCGCTGCCGCGAGGTGGCTCATGGCAGCCCTTACGAGCGCCTCCCGCCGCGGGTCATCGGCTCCCAGCGCCGACACGATCCGGCTGAGGGACCACGTCTTGGTCAGCAGCAAGCCGTTGAGGTGCACGGTGCCCGGATCGGAGGCATTGGTGACGTAGACAGGCGGCCTGAGCAGGTCGGAACCGGCCGAGTCGGCCAATGACGGCATGAACAAGTCGAGCCACGCTGAGAATTCTTCCGCGTCGAGCACCGAGGACATCAGCCCGGCCTCGGTAAGGCCTGGTGAGAGGAAGTCACCGCCGCTGGGTTCCAGGATCGACGAGTAGTCCCGGTCGTCGAGATACATTCGCCGTGCGCTGCTGAGCAGTTCGCGTTCCAGCTCCTGGTCATCCGTCGCCCTGGCCGCGTCGAGGGCGAGGGTCAGGGCGAACGCCGAGTTGCTGTGCAGACCGGTTCGGACGGGGAATTGCAGGATGGTGGTGAAGTAACGGCCAAGACGCGACGCCAGCTCGTCGCGGAGCGGTTGAAGTGCTGCGGTCCAACGGGCGGCCTGCGGACCGGGTGACCCGGCGGCTTCGGCGTGTAGCCGCATCAGCCAGCACCAGCCGTAGGGCCGGGAGAAGTTGGCGTTGTCATCGCCGGCGAAGTACTTGAGTTCGGCGCCCAGAACCGCAGGTTCGAGGTGCTCGTCCAGCACCGCGCGGGCGGCGGCGGAATTTTCCAGCTCCGGAAACTCACGCTGTAACCGGACGAGGAGCCAGTGATTGTGCACGGCGGAATGCCAGTCGAAGCAGCCGAAGAACGCCGGATGTAACTCCGACGGACGGCTGATTTCCGTCGGTGCGTCGAAGGCATGCTCTAGCGCATAGGGGAATTCTCGGTTGATGCACTCGAGCGAGATGCTCATCAGCTCGGCAGGTTGATAGAGATTCATGACGTCGTGTTCCCCGCTTTATCGGACTTCGGATCGGAAGCTTGCTCGGCTACGGAGTCGTCGCCGGGCCGCAGCACCGGAGCCGCGAGGGCGACCGGTTCGCGCAGTGGGAAATGACACGCCGCGACGTGGCCGCCCCCGAATGCCCGGAGCTCGGGCTCGACCTCGCTACACACCTTCTCGGCGCGGGGGCAACGAGTGCGGAACCGACAACCGGACGGCGGAGCGAGCGCCGAGGGCATTTCGCCCTGGACGGCGATACCCCGGCGTACCCGCTCCGGCGCCGGCTTGGCTACCGGGATGGTGTCGATGAGAGCTTTGGTATACGGGTGCACAGTCTCCCGAAACAAGCTGTCCGAGGGTCCCCACTCAACGAGCTTGCCGAGGTAGAGCACGCCTACCTCGTCGGCGATGTAGCGAAGAGTCGTCAGGTCGTGCGAAATGATCAAGTAGGTCAGCGAGTGCTTCAGCTGAAGGTCCAGCATCAGATTCAAGATCTGGGATCGGACGGACACGTCCAGCGCGGACACCGGTTCGTCGGCAACGATCACCTGCGGGTTCAAGGCCAATGCACGCGCCAGACCGATTCGCTGGCGCTGACCGCCGGAGAACTCATACGGATAACGCGCCATCGACGAGGCGGGCAGGCCGACCTCGCCGAGCAGGCTCGCGGCACGCTCGCGACGATCGCCGCGTGAGACCTGATGCTGCACGACGAGCGGCTCGGCCACGATGGAACCGACCTTCATCCTGGGATCGAGCGACGCATACGGATCCTGGAACATCAGCTGCAGTTCACGTCGTGCCCGGCGCCGCTGCTCGCGTGATCCCTTGCGCACGTCGACGCCGTCGAAACTCACCGTGCCGCTAGTCGGGTTCTCCAAGCCGACGACAAGCCGACCCAGAGTGGACTTGCCACAGCCGGATTCGCCGACGAGGCCGACCGTCTTGCCCCGCCGCAGGGAGAGCGATACATCCGAGACGGCGTGCACAACCTCGCCCCGGTTGCGAAGACTCCAGCCGCTGGACCCGTACTCCTTGACCACGTGATCGACCTGTACAAGTGGACGGTCTCCGCTCACGATGGTGCTCCCGCGCTCTCGGTCATCAGATCGGCATCGGTACGCCGAGGTAGGTGGCAGGCGTAACCGTGTTCGCCCTGCTCGGACCACTGCGGTTCCACGTCGAAACAGACCTGCTCGGCATGGGCACATCGTGGCGCAAACCGGCACGGTGCCAGCTGCCCACCGAGGTTTGGCGGCAGCCCGGCGATGGTGGCCAGCCGCTGGCCTCGCGGCGTGTCCAAGGTGGGGATCGACTCGAGCAGCGCCTCGGTGTAGCGGTGCCGGTAACCGCCGAAGAGCCGGTGGGTGGTAGCGAGTTCGGCCAGCCGGCCCGCGTACATCACGGCGACCTCGTCGGTATGGCCGGCAACCACTCCCATGTCGTGCGTGATCAGCAGGATTGACATGTCCCGTGATTGCTGCAACGAGTCGAACAGCTGGAGGATCTGATCTTGGGTGGTCACGTCCAGCGCGGTGGTCGGCTCGTCCGCGACCAGGAGTTTCGGACCGCAGATCAACGCAAGGGCGATCATGACCCGCTGTCGCATACCGCCGGACAGCTCATGCGGGAATCGCTCGGCCTGGGCCGCGGGTCGCGACAGGCCCACCTCGCCGAGCAGGTCGACCGCCTGCTTCATCGCCGCAGAGCGGTTGGCCATGCCATGGATCAACAAAGGTTCGGCAACCTGGGCACCGATCCGTTGGGTCGGATTCAGCGCCGTCATCGGATCCTGGAAGACGACGCCGACCGTTCGGCCGCGGATGGCGCGTGCCTCGGCTTCGCGAAGGCCCACGATTTCGTGTCCGTCGATGCGAATGCTGCCGCGGGTCACCTTGCCGCCCGCAGGCAGCAGACCGAGGACGGCGAGGCCAGTGGTCGACTTCCCGCAACCGGATTCACCGACCAGGCCCAGCGTGCGTCCGGGGTCGAGGGTGAGGGAGATGCCGTCGACGGCACGCACTGTGGAGCGTCCGGAGCGGATGTCGACCACGAGATCAGAGATCTCCAGCATGGTGGCCACGATGAATTATCCAGCCCCTTTCAGAGTCGCCGGTGTGCGCGCAGGCCCACGGCATCTCGTAGCCCGTCGCCGATGAGGTTGAAGGACAGCACGGTGATGATGATCGCGATGCCGGAAGGGTAGATGAGCCACCAGAATCCGGAGTAGGTGTAGTTCAAGCCATCGCTTAGCATGCCGCCCCAGTTAGCAGCCGGTGGCGGAATGCCCAGGCCAAGGAACGAGATCGCCGCGATCGCCAGGATCGCGTCGGCGACCTGAAACGTTGCGTTGACCACGATCGTACCGAGCACGTTCGGGACCAGATGCCGGAAGATGATGCGGGGCGCTCGGCCACCCATCACCCGGACCGCCTGCACGTACTCCCGGGACCGCAGCGACAGCGTCTCGCCGCGGACCAGACGCGCGGGCGCCAGCCAGGCGAGTAACCCGAGCACCAGAATGAGCATCAGCACGCTCGGGCGGAACATGGTGGCGAGGAACATCAGTAGGAAGAGCGCGGGTATGGACATCACACTGTCCACGATGCGCATCATGAATGAATCGATAACGCCACCGAAGTAGCCGGCCACGGTACCCCAGACCACGCCCAGAACCACCGCGACCAGCGCGGCGCCCAGGGCGATCTCGATCGAGGTCTGGCCGCCCACCATCAGCCGTCCGAGCTCGTCGTAGCCGACCTGGTCGGTGCCGAGTGGATGACCGGGACCGGGCGGTAGCGTCTGCTCGGAGAGCCTGGTGTGGATCTGGTCGGTGTGATAGACCAGTGGGCCGAGAAAGCAGAATACGGCCATCGCGAGGAAGAGCAGCAGCCCCAGGATCGCGAGCTTGTTCTCCAGGAACCGGCGAAGGACCATCGAGGGCTGCTTCGGCTCGACGGCAGCCTGCCTGTCTTCGGCCGCTGCCTGACCGGTGGTATCGGCGACATCCGGTAGGTCGATACTCATGACCGGTTTCCCCTCTCAGGCATGCGCATAGCGGACTCGCGGATCGAGCAGGGCGTAACAGATGTCTGCGAAGACGGATCCGGCCACGGTGGCCACCGCGACGATGAGAGTGACCGCCAGCAATACCGGATAGTCCTGGGTCACCGCCGCGTTGTAGAACAGCAAGCCCATTCCGGGGTAGTTGAAGACCCGCTCCGTGATCAGCGTTCCCGACAGGATGAAGGGCAGGGACAGGCCGAGCAGCGTGAGCACGGGCGAGATCGCATTGCGCAGCACGTGCCGGAACAGGATCCGCGAGATGGCGGCGCCCTTGGCTCGCGCTGTGCGGACGTAGTCCTGAGTGAGATTGTCGATCGTCGAGGAACGCATATACCTGCTGTACAGCGCCACCGAAATCAGCGCGATCGTCGCGACCGGCAGCACCAGTCCGGAGGGTTGTGACAGGACCGCGCCGATGGAGCCCTGCGGTGCCTGAGCGGGCACCCAGCCCAGGTTGACCGAGAAGACCAGAACCAGAATGAGTGACAGCCAGAATGAGGGGGTCGAGTACAGCACGAAGGTCACCGCAGTGAAGACGTAGTCGACTATGGTGTTGCGGCGCAGTGCCTGCACCACGCCCAGCGGAATGGCAAGCAATACGGCGACGAGGACCGAAACGCCCGCCAGCAGCGCCGTTTTCGGCAGTCGGTCGAGGAGCAGGGCGCTCACCGTGGAGTTCTCCTTGAAGGAGTAACCGAGGTCGCCGCGCAGGAGTTCGGAGAGCCAGGTCCAATATTGGGTCCACAGGCTCTTGTCGAATCCGTGTTGCTGGTTGAACGAAGCGATTGCGGTCGGGGTCGCCTGCACGCCGAGCTCCGCTCGAGCCGGACCACCGGGCAGGCGGTGAATCAGGATGAACACCATGATCGTGACGATGAACAACACCGCGACGGCCTGCAACAAACGGCGAACCAAGAACGCGATCATGGCTGTCCCTCGCCGGGTGCCCGGTCCGTGGCAACGCTCTGCGCCACGAACCGGACCGGCTTTCCGAACTCCGAACCCAAAGTCACTTAGTGATCTGCCAGTCTTCAGGCGTCAGTGACAGAATCGGACTCTGCTTGGTGTTAACCCCCGCGAGCCTGTTGGAGACCGCGGAGATCCGGTACAGCTCGGCGGGCATCCACAGCACCGGGACCTGGTTGGCCAAGTCGTTCGCGACCGCCGGCAACGCGGCTGGGTCGGCCGTGTGTACAGCTGCGGAGATCAGGGCATCAGACTTCGGGTTGCTGAACCCGCCGTAGTTCGATCCCGCACCGCTCTGGAAGAGCTGGTCGCCGGACGGGTACGGGTTGATGCCGTAGATCCAGCCGCCGCCCCAGTTGATGATCTGCCAGGTGCACTTGCTTGCACCCGGCTTGCAGGGCGCAGCATCGGCCAGCACGGTGTTGAACGGTGCCTGGTTCAGATTGAGCGAGATGCCTGCGGCCGAGAAGTCCGACTTCATGGCCTGCATCTCCTGATCCAGAGTAACCACCCCCGAGCTGTACTCGAGGTTGAACTGGAGCTTGGTACCGGCCGCGATGCCCGCGCCACACTGACTGGCACCGGTGCCCGGGCTGGCGCAGGTCGTCGTGCCGTTGGGAGTCACCGTCCATCCGTGCGCGGTGAGCAGCGCGGTTGCCTTCTGCGGGTTGTAAGGCAGCGTCATGTTCGAGTCATAGCTCGTGACGAAGTTGCTGATCTCAACCGGCCCGGCGTTCACCGAGCCGGTGCCGCGCAGGGGTCCATTGACATAAGCCTGCTGGTTGACGAGCGACTGCATCGCTTGCCGAATATAGAGCTGCTTGATCAGGGGCCCGGCGGTCGGCTGGTTGAAGTTCAGCACGGTGAAGTTGGTGCCCCAGGACTTCCAGGGAGCGATTGTATATCCGGCGTTCTTCAACGTGTTCTGCTGAGAAACCTCTTGGACTGGCAGGTAGCCGTAGTCGATCGTCTTGCCGGAGCGGATCACATTCAGCTCGGTCGATTCGGACGTGAACGGCTGCTCGATGAACTTGTCCAGATGCGGCTTGTTGGGTCCGGAGTAGGCCTTGTTGGGAATGAAGACCGAGTACCCGTCAGCGCGGTACTCCGACAGGATCCATGGCCCGTCGACGGTCTGCCACAGCGGGTTCTTACCGTAGGTACTGGTATTCGTGGCTTGGCTGTCGAGGAACTTGTAGACCTGCTTGGCGGTCGTATCACTGCGGTCGAAGTTACCGATCGCACTCGTGGCCGAGGTCTTGTCCCAGACGTGCTGGGGAATCGGCGCGATCTGTGCCAGCTCGTTGTAGTTGAACCACTGTGGGCTGTAGGCCCCGGTGAGGTCCAGTGTGAAGGTCTTGTCGTTCACCGCCGTGAACTTCTTGATGTTGTCCGGGAACTCGCCGGGGATATATCCCGCGGCGGCGGACTTGTTTGCCCGGAACAGATTTATCCAGAACTCGACGTCGCGGGTGGTGACCGGCTTCCCATCGGACCAGTTGTAGTCATTCAGCGTCACCGACACCGAGGTGTCGCCCTTGCTGTAGACAGCATCCTTGGCCAGGCTGAGCGACGGGTCTATGACGGGCTGGTCGTCCTTGCCGATCCAGTACAGCGAGCGGTACGAGAGCCGGTTGAATTGCTCGATATTCGCGATGCTCTGATGAATCGGAGTCATCATCGGAAAGATATAGTCGGGCTTGCTGCCCGCACTTTCCGCGAACGTGGCGGTGCCGCCCTCGCTCGGTGTGCCGACCGGGCCCGGTTTTGCGTGCTGGCCGGTGCATGCAGTTGCGACCACAAGGGCAGCGGTAGCGGCCGCGACTAACGGCAGGGTTCGGAGTCTGAGCACCCGAAGGCTCCTTCTGATTGTTGACATGCGAGATTTCGCAGGTGATATCTTGCCGAAACGCTAGTCGATCGTTCAACGATTCCACAAGACGTCAATCGTTACGTTCATATATCGGGTCCGGACGGATCGCGACGAAAGGGACGCTCAACGCAGCAGAAAAGCGTTCGGACAGAGGGCAAAAGTGCCGCTACGCTCGAGGGCACCACGCCGTGCCCGGCCGAGCTACGGCCTGTGTCACCCGTTGATGAAAGATCTCATCTGCAGCCCGGCCTCTTCGAGCGACCTCCGAACCGCGCGCGCCAGCTCAACAGATCCTGGCGTGTCACCGTGCACGCAGAGGGTGTCGATATGCAGCGAGAGTTCCGCCCCGTCCGTCGTGCGGACTGTACCCCCGGCTGCCATCCGTACCGCACGGCTGGATACTTCGGCTGGATCGGTGAGAACGGCGCCCGGCAGCCTGCGCGCTACCAGCCGGCCTTGCGCGTCATAGGCTCGATCGGCGAATCCCTCGCTGTAGAAGGGCAAGCCAGTGGATCTGGCCACCTCTTCGGTCGCGGAGCCCGGCATGCAGAGCAACGGCAGGTCGTCGCGGTAGGAAAGAACCGCCGTCACGACGGTGCGGGCCAGGTCGGGATCTACGGCCATCTCGTTGTAGAGCGCGCCGTGCGGTTTCACGTAGGCGACCCGCGAGCCCGCAGCGATGGCGAGGGCATCGAGGGCGCCGAGTTGATAGAGAACATCGGCGGAAAGCTCCTCGACCGAGCGCTCTACGTGTCGCCGGCCGAAACCCTGCAGATCAGGGTAGGAAACATGTGCCCCGATCGAGATTGCGCGCTCAGCGGCTGATTTGACGGTGCGTCGCATGATCGCCGGGTCACCGGCGTGAAAGCCACAGGCGATGTTCGCACTCGTGACGATGTCGAGCAAGGCATCGTCCTCGCCCATTCGCCAGGGGCCGTATCCCTCGCCGAGGTCACAGTTGAGATCGATCGTGCCCGCGCCGGTCATGCCGTCGTGCCAGCGCTGAGGACAACCTTCGCGCCGTCGTCCTGCAGGCAGGTGGCGATCGCCGACTTCAGCGCTGTCACCATCGTCTGGATACCCATGGTCGGCCCGGGTCCGGCGCCCGCATCCAGCGAGGCGGCCGCGGACTCCGGAGTATCTGGGATGTGGACGAACCCGGCGGGGATATTGCGGTCGAGGCCTTGCGCGCAGGCCAGGTAGAAGAGCTGATTGCACAGATACGTCCCCGCCGTGTTCGACACATGTCCGGGGACAGACTCTGTTTGCCACTGTTGCAGAATGGCCTTTACCGGCAGGCCGCTGAAGATTGCGGCTGGGCCGTCGCTGAGTACCGGCTCGTCCACCACGACTGCTCCGGAATGATCGGGTAGCGGGAAGTCTCGGACGTTCACCGCCACCCGCTCCAGAGACAGCGCCGGTCGACCAGGTGCGAGCCCGAGGCAGATGAGCAGGCTTGGCGTCAGCTCATCCAGAGCTTGGGCCAGATTGGCGGCGACGGTCTCGGTCGAGGTCTCGAATATCCGGGCGACGACACGGGCCCCGGAGACAACCGAGCCGTCCAGTGCGAGGGCGAGGTCGGCGCTCGGATTGCGGGTGTGCCTGCCGAATGGACCGAAGCCCGTGACGAGAACAGTCTGTTGCCGAACGCTGTCTGCAGCGGAATCCACGGTGGACACTCCTTCTCGGTGGCTTGCGCGACTGTATCCTTTTGTTGAACAATTCTCCAAGAAGGCAACTTGGGGGTATGTGGCTAGGATCGTCACGCACCAGGACGGAGTGCCGCCGACAGAGAGATAGCCCATGACCAGCATGCGCGCAGTAAC
>JAVEET010000136.1 GCA_030840295.1 Pseudonocardiales bacterium | reverse complement strand
TTCTGGACGCCGCCGTTCTGGACGCCGCCGTTCTGGTGGACGTGGCGGTCAGCGGCACGCTCCGGTAGAGGGCCGACTGGGGGACCAGGCCACGGACTTGCAGGGCCCGGGAGCTGATCCCGATCGGGGTCGCCCCCTCGGCCTGCTCGTCTACCAGCGACGTCGGCCGCAGTGACACGGTGACCCCGTTCGGTGCGGCACCGGTGATCGATCCGTTCAGGCGGACGTTCTTCGCCGCCCCGGCCGTACCCGCCGCCCCGCCTGAGCCAGCCGTGCCGCCTGAGCCGGCAGACCCCGCGCTGGTGCCGCCAGCTCCTGAGCCGCCGGCCGATCCGCCCGGCGCGGACGTGGACCCAGTAGCCGACGCTGCCGGTCCGGCGGTCTGCTTGTTCTTGGTGCTCTGGGCGAGCTTCGGGATCGCTACCAGGGCCAGCACGACCCAGACAGCTACCAGCGCGGCCAGGATCCCCAGCTTCGCACCGCCCGATCCGAGGAAGGCACGCTCGGTCACCGAACCCGTGGCGTATCGCGGAGCGCCGGAGCTGCGAGCGGTGATGCTGTACGGATGTCTCGATCGCTGACCTATCAGCCGCGGCCGGCGGACCCGAACCCGTCCGGAGATCTTGGTGTCGGAATTGGGCGCCAGCTCGATCCGGTCAGCCTTCAGGCGCACCCTGGCGCGCGGCGGGGCCTGCACATCGAGGGTAACCTCCGCCGGGGCGGAACTGGTGTTGCGGAGCAGGACGGTAATGCGCCGGCTGACCCGCGCCGTCACGTCGGCCGGTTGCAGGTCGATGCTGACCTGGCCCGGACCGTCCACCACGAGCGTGAGTTCTCCCATCGCGGTCGGTGCCGTCGCACCTCCCGACACCGGGTCCAGCGCTTGCACCGCCACAACAAGGGGATACCGGGCCGGCACCGTGCCGATCGATGGGGAGATCTCCAGTTCGATCGTGGTGTCCAGGCCCGGCATGATGGGCCGGGTGCGGACCGGCCGAGGCAGCCAGCCGGCATCGACGCCCAGCGCGGTGACGGACAGGATCCGTGGCTCCGGGGCATGGTTGGTCGCCCGCAGTTGCACCGTGACCGGGCTGCCGGCACCGGTCCGGGCCATCGGCAGCAGGGCAATGCCGGGCGCGGGTTCCGAGCCGAAACCGCCGGTGAGATCAGCCATTGGGGTCCGCCGTGATGGTCAGGGAGGGATGTTTGGCGTCCGACGGCGTTCCGTACTGCTCGCTTGCCGCGAGCTGGATGGTGGCCGAGCCGGTCGGCGCCGCACCTGGTCCGGGCCGGACCTCGATCACGTAGCTCTGCGGGGCGTCGACATTGCTGAAACTGAATCCGCCGGTGCTGTTGGTGGTGGTGGTCTGGCTGGCGACGTTTGGATACTTGCTGGCGACGTAGAGAGTCACCGTCCAGCCGGCTCGCGGTGTCTGGTCGGTGCCGACGACCTTGCCGCTGATGGTTGCCGCGCGGGGTAGTGGGAAGTCCTGGCGCTGGGTCTCGCCCGCCTTGACGGTGATGATCCGGGTCGTCGGGCTGGTACCGCCGACGCTGACGCTTTCGGTATAGGTGCCCGGGGGAATCGCGTCGAACCGGTAGTCGCCGGCCGATCCCGAGGAGTTCGACACCGAGGCCGTGGTCACGGTGTAGCTCGACGTTCCGGTGCTGAGCGTTACCGTGGCTTCGCCTCGCGGGCCGGTGCGGACCGCGTCACCCACCAGCCGCGGTTGGGTGACGTTGCCGTACACGATCGCTGTTGCCGACTGCATGGTCGTCCGGATGCTCTTTGCCGAGATGGTCGCACCGAGCGAGCCGGGCGTGATCGACCCGTTGGAATCGAGGGAAACCGAGACCGTCTGGGCGGCCAGGTCCGTTCGCGCGAAGGTCAACGTGTAGGTGCCAGGTAGCGCCAGCCCACCGGTGGACCAGGCTCCCGGTGTGCTGCCGTTCTGCCCCGTTTCGGTGACGGTTTGGACGGTGAGCTGCCCGTTGGTGATCGTGACGGACACGCCCACGCCGGGCGTCGTGCTCGATTGTCCTGCCACGGCCGCGGATTGCACCGTGACCATGCCCGACAGCGATCCGGACGATTGACCCAGCGTGATGACCACCCCGGTCAACTTCTGGCCCGCGGACACCGACAAGGTAAGGGTCTGTGAGGCGTAACCGGCCTTGCTCGCCACCACCGTGAAGGCGGCCGGGGTGGCGAGTCCGCGCAAGGTGAATGCGCCGACATCATCGGTGGTGAGCGAAACCGTGCTGGCCGTGCTCTGTCCGGCGGTCGCGGTCAGCGTCACCCCACCCAGACCGCCGGCGGCGGAGTTGACGTGCCCGGAGATCAACCCATCGCCCTTCTGCAAGCGGATCTGCACTCCGGTGCGCGTCTCGCCGGCACCGATGTCGATACGTTGGGTCGAGGTGGCGTACCCCTTCTTGGTCACGACGAGGTCGTAAATGGTCGGCGATGGCACGCTGGTCAGGCTGAACGTGCCGTCCGCGCCGATCGGAATGCTCCGCACCACGGCCTCGCCATTGTCCGGTGGCGCCACCACTCCGGTGCTGCCGGCCTGAGCGCCGGCCCCGCCGCCGGCCCCGCTGGCGGCGGCAGCGGTGCTGGCTGTGCCGGTGGCGCTTCCGGTAGTGCTGCCCGCGCCGGTAGTGCTGCCGGCGCCGGTCGCCGACATCAGGAACAGGGTCGCGGCCGAGACGTCGTCGCCGACTACATTGCCACTGATCGTGGCCGGTACGCCACCGAGCCGAACGTCCAGTCCGACCTGATTCTGTCGTTCCTTCAAGGTGATTGTCGTGGCGTCAGCGTCCGTCGCTGCACCCGGATACCAGAGTTCGACAAAGCCGGCGCCGCGGAAACTGAGTTTGTAGTTACCCGCGGGGAGATTCGCGATCGAGTAGGCGCCCTTGGCGTCGGTCGCGGTGGTGGCGACCGGAGTCGTCACATCGGTTGCCGCGAAAGCATTCACGGCCACCCCGCGAACCGGGGTGCCGGAGGTGAGCAGCCGGACGGTTCCCGAAACGCTCGAGCTGCCACTCGTCGCGACGGCATCGCGGGCCGCTGCGACCTGCAGGGCCAGGTTCCGGTCGGCGGCGGACTGTCCCACCAGTCGTGAGAGGGCGAGGGTGATCACGATGGCGAAGATGGTCACGGCCGCCAGCAGGCCGAACAATGAGATCGGTCCCCGGGACAGCACTGGACGCTGGATGAAGGTGCCCAGCGCGAGGGCCTCCTTCTCGTCCCGTGCTGGATCCTCGTCGGCGTGCTCGGGTGCGTTGAAGAACGCATCCGGGACCGCTTCGTCGAGGTAGATCGACAGCACCCGGACCGTCGGTGATCCCATCAGATGCTGCCGCGCGGTGGCCTTGAGATCGATGACCGCATGCTCGCCGGCGGCCAGCGAAATCGTCTCCGGCTCGAAAGTGAACCGGACCTTGTTCTCGCTGTCGTCGCCGGCCAGTCGCCCGGAAACCACCGTGTTCCCGGTGTTCTCCACCAGCACACTGAAGTTACCGCGGTGTCCGCCGGTGACCGCCAATGGATCGAGCCGTACCTGCATGCCCTTGGCAGCGGGGACGGTCAGGTCGATCTCGGCTACCGTGCTGTCTTCGGGTGGAGTGAGTTCCCGGACCTGGACGGCGATTCGGCGCAGGCCGGCCGAGATGCCTTTCGGGACGGTGATCTGAGCTATGACCGTGCGCGTCTCGTCCGGGAACAGCGAGATCTGCTGGCTGTCCATCTGGACCCAGGACGGGTCGGCTCCGAGTACCCGGATGGCATAGCCACCGATCACCGTCGAGGTATTGGCGATGGTGACCACGACGGCGAGCGGCTGACCGGGGACGGCCTCGGCCCGGCGCGGTGTGACCTCTACGCGCATCAGCTGCCACCCAGGGTCAGGTTCTGGGCGGACGTCCGACCGGCGGTCACGGTCACCAGCGCGGTCTGCTGCGTAGTGCCGGTAGCGGTGACGGTCACGCTGTAAGTACCCGGCATCAGGCCGTCCAGCACGTAGGACCCGTCGTTGCCGGTTGAGGTTGTGGTCCAGTTCTGTTTGCCGTCGGTCGCGGTGACGGTCGCCCCGGCTCGTGCTCCGGAGGAATCCCTGACCCGGCCGAGGATGCTGCCGAGCTGCGTCGTGAGCGTGACGCGGATCGAGGGCGGCGCGCCGGTTCCGGTCAGGGTCACCGGGACGCTGGCCGACTGGTACCCGGGCAGGCTCACCGTGAGGGTGTACGAGCCGGGAGCCGCCAATCCGTTCAAGGCGAAAGTCCCGGTCGCCCCCTGGGTCAAGGTGGTGGTGCTGGGACCGGACCCGGTGCCCGACCCGCTAGCGGCCGTGCCGCTGCCAGCACTCGCCGCCGGGCCGGCGCCACCGGAGCTGCCACCGGAGCTGCCACCGTTGTTCACCGCACCGCCGACGGTGATCGTCGCGCCGCCCAGACCGCCGTTGCCGGGATTGCAATCCGTTCCGGTGGTGACGCAGCCGCTCACGCTGCCGGTACCAGAGGCGAGCGAGATGGCCAGGTTGGTCCGGCTCTGGCCGGCGGTCAGATCGATCACGGTGGTCTGGGCGCCGAAGCCCTCGCGGGCGAAGGTGATCACGTAGGTCGCCGGGGTGGGCAGGCCGCCCAGCACGAATGTCCCGACCGCACCGGTCGTGGGTGTTGTGATGGACAGCGCGGCACCGCCCACGGTGGTGCTGACCGTGACGCCACCGAGGCCGGTGCCGCTACTGCTCACCAAACCGCTGATCTGACCGTTACCGACTGCGAGTCGTACCGTCGGCTCCAACCGCTGCTGGCCGCCGGTCACGGTATCGACCAGCGTGGTCGGTTCATAGCCGGCTGCGGTAAAGGTGAGTTCGTAGCTGCCCGGAGCCGGCAATGCGCCGAGCCGATAGCTACCGTCGGCCGCGGTCTTCGTGGTGGCGATCGGGGTCGCCGCGGATCCAACCAACGACCGGACCGCGACCGTGGTCGTCACCGGAGTGAGGGTGTCCCCAGGATCGACGGTCCCCGACATGCTCGCCGGATTGCCGGTGATCACCGCGTTGACGCCGTTGGTGGCGCCTTGGGAAGACGTGCCGACGGTCTGCGCGGCGGCCTGGCTGCTCGCGGACGGGTACCACACCGTCTTGAAGCCGGCCGAGGTGAAGCGCAGCAGGTATTGGGTGGGGAAGAGTCCGGCGACGGTGTACGTGCCGTCGGACTGGGTGGCCGCCGAGCTGACCACGATCAGCCCCTTCGGTGTCTGGCGCAGGGCCTCGACGAGGATCCGGCCGACTCCCTTGTGATCGCTGCTCGCGCTCACGGTGCCTGAGATCGTGCTGCCGATCCCGGTCGGGACCTGGCCGCTCTTGGGCAGTGCACCGGCCGGTGCCGCGCCGCCCGCCGCCGCCCCGGCCGCCCCGGCCGCCGTCCCGCCCGCGCCGCTGCCGGCCGCGGTCTGACTTGCCGCGAAGAACGAGGCGGGTGCGGCCTTGGTGGCCGGGTCACCGGCGAAGACCTTGTTCAGCCCGAGCAGGAATGCTCCCGCCCACAGGCCGATGATCGAGGCCAGGATGAGCGCTGTCAGCAGTCCGCGGGACAGTTGCGGGCGCTGCCGCAACCGGACGCCGGTTTCCTGCCGCAGCACCAAGGGTTCCTCGTCGCCGGCCGGCCCGGCCGCCTCGTTGGCGCGCGCGGTGACCTGGACCGATACGGCCCGGTCGATCTCCGCGCCGAGCAGCATCCGGGGGCCCTTGACGGTGAGCAGCACCGGCGCGATCGAACCGGCCGCGACCCGCACCGTCGACGGCGTGAACACGGTCGTCACGGCTCGGTCGGTGTCCATGGCCTGCAGGCTCACCTCGAGCGGCAGGTTGCCCTCGTTGGCGATCTCCAGCACGAAGCGGCCCTGCCGGCGCGATCGGATCATGCGCGGTTTGGGTGCTACCGACATCGCCGGGTGCGCAGCAACCTGGAGGTCGACATCCACAAAGGCCGACGGCAAACGGGCGCCGTGCGAGATCACCTCGACGGTGAGCGGGTGACGTCCGGCCGGGTGCGAAGCGGGCACCGTGAGCGAGAGCATGACCTCGCCGGTGGCGTCCGGGAAGAGTGGCAGTAGCGCCGGCTCGGCCCGCACGCTCTCCTGCGGCAGGCCGATGATGCGCGCGGTGAGCCCGTCGATGACCTGACCGGTGTTGACGATCTCGACCCGGACCGAGGCGACCTCACCGGGGTCGACCTCGAGCAGTTGGGTGTCGGTGGCTACCCGCATGGCCTCAGCCGCGCACGATTGGTTTGGGCAGGGTCAGGGCCTCGATACGGGTGACCGACGGAGCCTGGTCCTGCCAGTCGAAGCTGTCCGCCGCGACGGTGACTTGCAGGGTGAACGAGGCCTTCAGCTGACCGCCGGCGCCGGACCAGATGTCGCGGAGCCGGTTGAGTGGATCTTCGGCGAGGTCGAGATGAACGGTCGAGGTGACCGCGCTGGGCAGCAACTCGGGTGGCAGCGCCTGGACCGCGGCCAGCCGGCTGACCAGATCACCGAGCAGCTGGTGTTCATCCCGCGGGCTGCCCGCCCAGGCGCTGACCAGGTAACCCAACTGGATCATCGGCTGAGGCGCCCGCCGCAGCGAACGTCCGTTCGAATCGATGCGTTGGGTGGCCGAGCGGGTGGGCTGGGTGCTCCGGCTGACGTCGTAGAGGAACAGGTTGACGGTGATCCGGGACAGCTGGGCCGACCAATTGCTGGTGGGCGCATCGAAGGCCACGTCGCCGATTTCTTCGGGCAACGGCAAGGAGGCCCTGAGCAGCCGCTCGAGGCCATCGTCCACCGTGCGGATGAACATTGCCGCGCTCTCTCTGAAATGTCTCTTTTGCGCGGGCTGTTGCACCCGCCCTCGTATGTGTGCCGTAGTCGGTGTTGACACACTGTCACGAATTACTCACACTGAGCAAACTTATCTCTGTTTTGTTACCTGCCATTCCCCGGGAGGTGTGCGCATGGCCGGGCGGGAATTCGCTGCGCTGCTCCGTGCGTACTCGCACGTCGAGCACGAGAGAGCGACCCCGGCTACGCCCGAAGCGGCGCCGCGGATCCACGACGAGCCCCGGGCCGTCCGCCAGACGCCGGCTCCGCCGTCCGGTGTGCTGGTCGTCGGGCCCGCTGAGGACCGGGCCGAACAGGATGCAGATCGGGTGGCCGACTCGGTGCTGGCCCGGTTGAACCACGAGCTTCCCGAGCGCCACCAGCACGGCCCGGCCTGCGGGCATGGCGCTGCTCCGGTCCGGCGCAGCGCGGCGCCCGGCTCCTCGGCAGTTCCGGTCGTCGGACGCGACGGCGGCGCGCTGTCCGGTGACCTGTCGAGTGAGATCGAGCAGGCCCGCAGCGGTGGCTCGCCGCTGGCCCCCGACGTGCGGCAACGGATGGAATCCGGTTTCGGGGGGAGCCTCGGCGGTGTCCGCATCCACACCGGCGCTCAAGCGGCCCGACTGAGCCGGACGGTCGCCGCGCGGGCCTTCACGACCGGCAGCGACATCTTCTTCGGCGCGGGCGAGTATCAGCCCGACACCGAGGAGGGCGAGCGGGTGCTGGCTCACGAACTCGCGCACACTCGCCAACCGGGCGGGGTGTCCCGCACGGCCATCTCGCGGTTGTGGGACGTCAAAGCCAAGACCATTCCCTGGGGGAATGCCACCGAGATCCGAACCCTCGAATCCCGACCGATCTGGTTCCTCGCCGACGCCGCTGGCGACGAGATGGTGGTCAAGCCCGAGAACCAGCCGGTAGGCCTCGGCCAGCTGGTGGGCTCGATGCAGAAGAAGGTCGCGAAGGTCAGATCGGTCGACCAGCGCAAGCTGAACCGCAACGATCGGCTCGCGGTCGACAACCAGATCGAGATCAACGCGGTCATGGGTGACGACGCCAGCTGGGTTGCGCGCGGTGATTACCTCAAGGCCCAGTCCAACGGCGCGATTGCCGCTACCGAGGATTCGGCCGAGGTGGCTCGCGACGAGGCGTTGGCCCAACTCAACGACAAGAAGAACAATGTCATCGCGATGTCGGTCGCGGAAGGCGACAACGCGTTGAAGGCCGCGAACCCGGACAAGGCCGTGGACAGTGCCGCCACCGACAGATCGAAACTGCGAGGCCTGCTCAGCGATCCGGCCCACATGGCCGAACTCGGTCGGATGACGATGGTCGACATGTTCATGGGCAACATGGACCGTACCTGGAGCGGCAACCTCGGTAACTGGTTCTACAGCCCGGGCGGTGCGATCACCCTCATCGATCACGTCGACCCCGGTTCCAACGGCGAACCCGAGATGGTGTCGGGCATGCAGGACAACCGGATCTGGACCGCGGCGGTCGGCAGCATGCAGCTGCAGAGCAAGAACCTTCGCAAAACCACCGCCCAAGGCGCGGTCTGGGAGATCGTCAAGGCAGCCGGACGCGACGAGGGCGAATCTGGCGGCGGCGACGACACTATCGCTGCCTGGGCCAAGCAGGACGTCGGCGGGACGACTCGGCTGGAGACCATGAATCAGGCCATGCTGGCGGGACTGGAGGACTGTCGGGAGAAGATCATCAAGATCTTCTCGACCACCAAGTGGAGCCTGACGAACCTGAAAGCCCATGCGGCAAAGAAGAAACTGCGCAGCGCAGCCAAGCAGGCGACCGCGGTCGACGCCGATGACGCGGCCTACGGCAACCAGCCGCTGGACTACTACGCGACCCTCAAGGCGCGGGCGGCATGGCTCAAGGCCAATTGACGGTCGAGGAGAGCTTTCCTCAGACTGACGGCTCTGACGACTCTGCTGGAGGGGTCTCGGAGGTTCCGGACGCCGGGCCGGGCGCCGGTGAGCGTCCGCGCTGGCACCGATTGCCCGAGGTGCTGTTGGAGCGGCTGGGTCTGGTCGCTCAGCTGACCGACCATGGCACCGCCGGCACTCCGGAGGACGGCGGAGCGTTGGCTGTTCTGTTCGACGTGGCCGGACCCGAACATGGTGAGCAGGTCGAGGAGGTGATGGCCGCCTACGCGCCCGTCATCGAACTTGCCGAGGCTGAATTCGCCGCCGCGCTCGATAGTGACCAACCCTTTGCCGCGCTGGTGAACGGTAGTGCGTTGACGCCGCTGGATGCCCGCGTGCTCGCGGTCGTCCTCGCGGTCGAGACTGAGGCACGCTGCCGCGAGCTCGCGGCGCTGACCGGCTGTGGGGTCGCCGCCGGACGTGCCACACCGCAACTGCTGGAACGGCTGCTCGGTGCACAGGCGCTGCTCTGCCTCGCCCCCGATGCCCCGCTGGCCTGTGCCGCGCTGCTAGCCGTGGACGGTGCGCCGTCATTCGCCTCGGCCGAGATCCTGCTGGCGCGCCAGGTCGTCTGGCGGCTGCTCGATGCCATGGCACTTGACCCGGCATTGCCGTATGGGGCCAAGATCCGGACCGTACCGAGCTCGATGGTGGACGGCGTGGACGGCGTGGTGATCGTGCACGGGCAGGACCCGACCCGGCGCGTCCAGACCGCCCTATTGTCCTTGTGGGGTGTGGGATTTCTCCTCACCGATCCCCCTGCGGACGAGGCCGGTTGGCGGGCCGTGGCACGACAGGCCAGCCTGGATGGGCTGGCGGTGGTGCTCACGCTGCAGGACGAACTGAGCCCGCTGGGTCGACGGTGGATCGAGCGGGCAGGCCACCTGTCGTGGGCGCTGTGCTCCCGGGATCCGCTGCCCTTGGAATCCCTGCCGGAACGGGCCTACCTGGAGGTCGAGGCGGCTGCGCCCGAGGTCCTCGAGCAGGAATGGACGAATGTCTTCCCGGGCTGGCCACAACCCAGTCGCAGACCGACAGCCGAACAACTGCGCCTGGTCCGGACGGCTGCCCGCCCGGGCGAGGACCCCTCAGTCGTGATGCGTCGGCTGGCCAGCGGTTCGCTGTTGCGGCATGCCCGCCGGGTGAGTCCACGGGTGACCTGGGCCGATCTCATCCTCCCCGCGGCGCAGGAAGACCGGTTGCGGAGCCTGGTCGACCGGTATCGGCAGCGGTCGCGGGTGCACGAGGACTGGGGCCTGCCGCTGTTCCCGTCCCCGGGTGTGGTGGCGCTGTTCTCCGGGCCGTCGGGTACGGGCAAGACCACCACCGCCGAGGTGATCGCCGGTGAACTCGGGGTGGATATGTTCCGGGTGGACCTGTCGGCACTGGTGAGCAAGTACATCGGTGAAACGGAGAAAAATCTCGAGGAGATCTTCTCCGCCGCGCATGCCGGGGATTACCTCCTGCTGTTCGACGAGGCGGATTCGCTGTTCGGCTCACGGTCCAAGGTCACCGATGCCCGGGACCGCTACGCCAATATGGAGGTGTCCTACCTCCTGCAGCGACTGGAGACCTATGACGGCTTCGTGGTGCTGACCTCGAACTTCCAGGGCAACATCGATCAGGCCTTCCTGCGTCGTATCCATGTGACGGTGCATTTCCCGGTGCCGTCCGCGCAGGATCGCGAGCGGATCTGGGTGCGGGCGTTGGGCCAGGCGCCCACCGACGACCTCGACCTGGCGTTCGTCGCCGAGAAGTTCGACCTGGCTGGTGGCTCGATCCGCAATACGGCACTGTCGGCCGCCTTCTTTGCCGCCGCCGAGGACCGACCGGTCGGCATGGTGCATGTGCTGCGGGCCATCTCCCAGGAGCTCACCAAGTTGGGCCGGCGTCCCACCGACGACCAGTTCGGTCGCTGGCACGCCGAGGTCACCGGCTGATCTTCGCGGGTCGCGCGGACTGTCTGGTGATCATCTCCCGTTTTTGGGGGCTATGGCCCGGGAAACGCGAGTGGATCACTGGATGGGGCCCCGGAAAACGCGAGTGGATCACCCCGAGTGCACGTGGACCGGGCCAGCGTGGATGTTTTCCGATAGTGGCGGGTATCTCTACAGGGCTAGTTGACAAGGCGTGCTGAGCCCGGGCACGCTGGAGGCCTTGCCCGCGCACATAGGAGAAGGTCCCGCCAACCATGCACCTCGATCTGTCCCTCGCCGTCGCGGGCGCGCTGGTCGGGCTGCTGGTCGGGCTGACCGGTATGGGCGGCGGTGCGCTGCTGACGCCATTGCTGGTGTTGTTCTTCAACGTTCCCCCCTTGGCGGCCATTTCCAGCGACCTCGTGACCAGCCTCGTTATGAAGCCAGTCGGCGCGGCGGTTCACCTGCGCCGGCGCACGGTGCAGGTGGGTTTGCTCAAGTGGCTGGCCGCTGGCTCGGTGCCCTCGGCGTTCCTGGGATCGATGCTGATCGGCAAGATCGGCCATTCCAGCAGCGTGCAGTCCAACCTGAAGATCGTCATCGGAATCGCACTGCTCGCATCACTGAGCTGCACCGTGGCCCGGCAACTCGTCGATCGGCGTACCAGCCGGCGGGGCCAAGGTGATCGGCGGCCGGAAGCGTTGATCGTCAAGCCGGGCCGGACGGTGGCAATCGGCGTCATCGGCGGGTTCGCGGTAGGCGTGACGTCGGTCGGAGCAGGATCGTTGATCATCGCGCTGTTGCTGCTTGCCTACCCCAGACTGTCCCCGAAGCAACTGGTCGGCACCGATATCGTGCAGGCGATCCCGTTGGTGGCCTCAGCGGCCCTTGGACACCTGATCTTCGGCGAGGTCCGGTTGTCGGTGACGACCTCGTTGCTCATCGGTGCCATCCCGGCGGTCTACATCGGGGCCAGGCTGTCCTCCCAGGCACCGGCTCGGGTCACCCGTCCGATCATCTCCGGCGTGCTGATGGGCTCTGCTCTCGCCCTCCTGCACGTGCCGGCGGCCGGCATCGTGGTCGGCGCGCTAGCGGCCGCCGCGGCGCTGGTGATTCTCGGCCGGCCAGCCCGAGCGCTCCCCGCCGGAGTCGGCCGGGATCACGAAAGCATCCCAGACGGGAGCATCCCAGACGAGGCCGCCAGCCGCGAAGCCGCCAGCCCCGTCCGCTAGCCTTCGCTCCGCCGGCCAGGACCCACTAGCCAGGCCTGCGCTGCCGTTGGATCGGGGAGGCCGTCAATTGCGAAAGAAGACCGGGCAGGTCGATGAAAGCGAATCGGACGGCAGCGTCACTGCAGCCATAAGGCAGCACCAGCGTCGATCCGTGACGTAGGCCTCCACAGGAGTAGACGACATTCGGCACGTAGCCGTTGCGCTCATCCTCGCTCGGCATCAGCAACGGCCCGTCCAGCGTGCCGATCATCCGCGTCGGATCGTCAAGATCGAGCAGCGTTGCCCCGATGCCGTAGGCGCGCATCGGCCCCACACCATGGGTGAGGACGAGCCAGCCCTCGGATGTCTCGATCGGCGGACCACAGTTACCCAGCTGGATGAGTTCCCACGGCCGCTCCGGCACCTGAACTGTGACGGCGTCGCCCCAGTAGAGGCAATCCGACGAGCTGGCTACCGCAATGCTCTCCCGGTCCCATCGCGACAACGCTAGGTATCGACCATTCACTCGCCTAGGGAACAGGGCCATTCCCTTGTTCTTCGACGCCGGCCCGACCAGACGGGCGCTTTCAAAGGATCTGAAGTCGTCGGTTCGCAGTAGATGTGGCGTGACCCCGGATCCGTCAAAGGCCGTGTAAGTCCCGTAATAGGTCGGCGCTGCGTCAGGTGAGAGGAATCGAGTCAGCCGCACGTCCTCGATGCCGTGGCCCTCGTCGGCGCTGATGGGATAGAGGACGCATTCGCTCAGGGCGTGGTCGCCGGGAAAGGTCACCTGATAGTTGCACGAGGCGATCCAGCGGATCTGGGCAATGATGGCGGCCGCGCTGCCTCGGGTCAGGTGTTGCCGGGTGATGGAGCCCAGGGCGGCTTCCAGCTGAGCGGGAGTGAAACTCGTAGGCAGCAGGCTCAACACCTGTTCAGCACTTGGGGCGTCTTTACGTTCGGCCAGCGCATCGCGCAGGTAGTCAACGGTCATGGCGGCTGGGGTGGACGTACCGGTAACCAGCTGCCGTCCCGGATCGTCGACGGTCAGCCGGTCGGATGCTCCGATCACCCCGGTTCGGAACTCGACACTCGAGACGTGACCCTCGCCCACCGCGCGCAGGCTGAGAATGAAGCGCACCTCGCCGGCGCCCAGACCCGATTGGTCCGGGTGGGCCACCATGGACGGATTGAAGAGGGCCGCGGCTTCGACCGAGTACTCCTGAGTGAAGTACGCGCCGATCAGCTCGCGTCGCTCCGCCGTCCGAACGGCGCCGTCGGGCAGGCGGTGAGCTACGAGCTGGAAGTGTTCGGCCAGGGTCACGCTCAAGTCGCGGTGCCGGTCGGCGAAGGACTCGACGACGTCGGCGAGTGTCTCGGCAACCTCCTCATCCGTCATGGCTTGGACGCGCTGAATCACTGCGTCAGCTCGTGAGATGCCGCGCGCGAGGGTTTCTTGGCCAGGCAGGAACAGTTTCGTGATAACCCGGGCTGGATCGGCAACCAGCACCTGGGTACCCCGGCGGACGAGGCTCTGATCGCCCATCAGCGGGACATCGAAGTCAGCCGGTGAGCCTGCTGGAAGGTGGCGATCATCGCAAGAGTGGATTCGGCTCCCTGGTTCTCGTTGCGGCCGGAAACCTCCAGGCCGTCACAACCTCCACCACTGAGCGGGTCGAGCAGGGCGACCTGCGTGTCGTTGCTGCCGAGGAACCAATCCGCGCACGCCGTGACTGCCTTGCGCCAGCGGTCCTCCCCGGTGAGGTCGAAGGCCCGCGCGCACGCATCCGCAAGGGCAGCCACCTCGATCGGTTGCTGATCGAAGCCCGGACGTGGCTCGCCGGGACTCCAGCCGCCGGCAGGTGTCACCGAGAGCCATCCGGCCGAGGTCTCCAGATCGAGCAGCCACTGCAACTGATCGAGGCCTCGAGTCAAGGCGTTGCCGTCCCCCAGTAGTGATCCGGCGGCCAGCAGAATTTCGGGCAGCACTGCGTTCGCGTATCGCAATCGCGGTTCCGGCCAAGGCCAGTTCGCGTCCACTTCAACCGATCCGAGCTGTGCCGCGGCGTCGCCGAGCAGGGAACGAGCGCCGGCGTGATCCGGTCGTACCCGCAAGACCTCGGCCGCGCCCAGGCCCGCGAACGCCAGCGCTCGTGGCCAGCCGGGACGGCCGGTCATACTCACCTCGAACTGCGTCAGGGCGTGGGCCGCCAGCGCGGGCGCACGGGACACCGCCGTACCGAGTCCCCAGAGAGCTCGGCCCCAACAGTCCTCGAGGTTGGGCTCGTCCTGCCATTCGCCGTCGGCCCCGCGTCGATTGTGGATCCGGCCGTCCCCGACCTGAGCGGCTACCACGAACCTCAGATACAGAGCGGCCAGCAGCGTGAGCCGTTGCGACGGTCCCGGTTGCCGCACAGCGACGATCAGGCCGCGGGCAACGTCATCGACGCAGTATCCGTGCTCGACCCGCGGCTCGGTCAGCTTCGCGTGTTCGAAGAGTCCAATCTCGTCACTGAGGTGATACAGATGTGCGAAGGAAATCTCCGGGAGCGTTCTCATGCGCTGGCGAGAACCGTGTCCGGGTTCAGCGCGTCCCAGGCCACCTCGCGATACTGATCGGCGACGGCCGGCCACAGTAGCGCCGGCGCCATCCGGCTTGCTTCGGCGGCCATCTGATCGGCGAGACCCGGCTCGGTCAGCACCCGACGCAATGCCTGCGCGATGGCCTCCGGATCCTGGCGGTCCACGATCAACCCCGCCCCGCTCGACAGCAGTTCGCGCGCGTGCGGAAACCCTGTGGAGACAACAGGTTTCCCGGCCGTGATCGCCTCGATGAGCACGCCGGACGTCACCTGCTCGACCGAATCATAGGGCAGCAAAACCACATCGGCCTGCTGCACGAGGAGGTGCAGATCGGCGGTGTCGAGGTAGCGAGCGTCGAATCGCACGGAGTCCTCGAGGCCCAACCGACGAGTTCGCTCGACCAGATCGTCCCGGTAGCGCTCGCCGAGTCTTTCGAGAACTCGCGGGTGGGTCTCACCGACCACGTGGTATTCCGGTGCCGGCCGCAGATCGCCCAGTTCGGCCATCGCCGCTATCGCCCACTCGATTCCCTTGCCCTCGCCGAGCAATCCCCAAGTCAGGATCAGCGGAGCATCGGTTGCCGACCTGCGATTCCGAGACCCGCTATAGGTGCGATTGTCCGCAGCGCCATGCGGAATCACCCTGATCTTGCTCGCGTCCACGTTGTAGTGCTTGATCAATCGCTCCCGGGCGGTGCGGGTCATGGTCACCACCGTCACGGCGTGCCGGGACAGTTCTTCCAGGATCGAGCGTTGGCGGGGGGTCGGGGTGGTCAGGACGGTATGCATCACCACGACCGTCGGCACCCACAAGGCGCGGACCACTTCCAGGACGTCGGCGCCGTCGCGGCCACCGAAGATGCCGTATTCATGCTGGATGATCGCGATGTCATTGTCGTTGAGCGCCGCTGCTGCGAGGCTGGCGCCGTCGAGGTGATTACGGACCCATTGGTGACTGACCTCGCGCGGAACGCTGGTTTCTGCCGTGTCAACCACGCTGACCACGCGCATGATGTCGTTCTGCGACCGCAGTGCCGTTACCAACGCATTGCTGAACGTCGCCAAGCCACACTGGGTCGGGGGGTAAGTGCTGAGAACGCCGTAGGACACCGCCATGTCGAGTCTCCCTGCTGATCACGTGGCACCGACCGTCGCCACTACAGACGACTGGTGGCCGCCTGTCACGATGCGCTCTGCGCGCTTGGAAGACTCCGGACGACACTGTCGGAACGGATTGGGCACGACTGCTGAGAGATCGTGCGATGCTTCATCGGTCCGCCGAACGATCCGATGCCCCGACGATATCACCGATGTGTGGCCGCGATTACCGTGATCTCATGAAGCTTGGCGTCATCGCATCGATCGCACACCGCCTGCCGCCGAAGAACTACGGACCGTGGGAGCAGATCGCGTCCACCCTCACCGAGGGATTTGTCGCGCACGGTCATGAGGTGACGCTCTTCGCCAGCGCCGATTCGCTGACTTCGGCCCGCCTGCACGGCACGTCGCCGGCCGGCTACGAGGAGGACGAGAGCCTCGACGCCAAGGTCAACGAGGCCTTGCACAACGCCGCGGCCTTCGAGCGAGCTTCCGAATTCGATCTGTTGGTCAACCACTTCGATTTCATGCCGTTGACCTACAGCCGACTTGTGAACACGCCGATGGTCACCACGATCCACGGGTTCTCTTCCGCGCGGGTGGTGCCGGTCTACCAGGCTTATGACGACATAGCCCACTACGTCGCGATCAGCGATGCCGACCGGCATCCCGCGCTCAGCTACGCGGCGACGATCCACCATGGATTGGATCCTGCTGAGTTCACCTTCGTGCCGGCGATGGGTGACTATCTCTTGTTTCTGGGCCGAATCCACCCCGACAAAGGCACCCATCTCGCCATCGAGGTGGCCAGACTCGCCGGCCTGCCCCTGATCATCGCCGGCATCGTGCAGGACGAGGACTACTTCCGAACTGCCGTTCTGCCTCATGTCGACGGAGTCCAAGTGTCCTATCGCGGCCCGGTCGGGCCGGCCGATCGCGACGCCCTGCTCGGCGGTGCCCGGGCGCTGCTGCACCTGATCTCGTTCGCCGAGCCGTTCGGCCTGTCGGTGATCGAGGCGTTGGCCTGCGGCACGCCGGTCATCGCCACGCCGCTGGGCTCGCTGCCCGAATTGGTGACGTCCGGCTCGACCGGGTTCCTGGTGCCGGACGTAACGGCCGCCGTCGCCGCGGTCGCGCAGCTCGGGCAGCTGGACCGGCAGATCTGCCGGCGCGAGGTTCTCCGGCGATTCACGGCAGAGCGGATGGTCGAGGACTACTTGAGGCTGTTCGAGCACATCCTCTGCCTAGGCTCAGGCACTGCGGATCGGATGATCTCCGGGTAACGTTTGGACTGTCCGGCTTCTGAGCACCGAACGCCCCGTTTCGGTGCCGAGCTGGAAGTTCACTCTTGCGCGCTGGCAACACGGGCGCAGTCAGGTCGCCCGATGGTCGCTGCTCGCCAACCCGTTCTCTACAAGCCCGGGGCTGCGCCCGCGCTGCCTGCTGACGATGTGGCTGTCGATGTGGCCGATGATGTTACCGAGGTTTCCGACGCCTACCGCGGCAGCGACTTCGCCGGCCTGCGGCGCGAAATACGGGCGGCCAACCTGCTGGAGCGGCGGCGCGGCCACTACAGCGCGCGGATCGCTATCACCTCGTTGGCTTTCGCGGCCGCTTGGGCGCTGTTCGGATTTGTGGGCAACTCCTGGTACCAGCTGCTCGTCGCGGTGGCCTGTGGAGTGGTCTCCACCCAGTTCGCATTTCTCGGCCACGACGGCGGGCACCAGCAGATCTTCCGGTCCCGGCGAGCCAACGACTTGCTCGGCATCGTGGTTGGCGACCTGCTCGTCGGTCTGAGCTATGGCTGGTGGCTGGACAAGCACAACCGGCATCACTCACATCCCAATCACGAGGGTTTGGACCCGGACATCGGCGACGCCGTGCTGGCGTTCACCGCCAGTCACATCGCGGTGCGGACTGGCGTGGTGGGGAGGTTCGTTGCCCGTTACCAGGCTTGGCTTTTCTTCCCGTTGCTCACGCTCGAGGGCATCCACCTGCATGTGGCCAGCCTGCGATCGCTGTTGAATTTCAAGGCCCGCAAATACCGAAGCACCGAGCTGATGCTCTTCTCCGTTCACGTGCTGGGCTACCTGGGCGGGGTCTTCTTCGTGCTCTCGCCGCTCAAGGCGATCTGTTTCATCGCGATCCATCAAGCGGCATTCGGGCTGTACATGGGATCTTCGTTCGCTCCCAACCACAAGGGAATGGCGATCATCGAGGTCGGCGAGAAGGTGGACTTCCTACGGCGCCAGGTCCTCACCTCACGCAACGTCCGCGGAGGCTGGTTCACCGATGAGCTCCTGGGTGGACTGAACTACCAGATCGAGCATCACCTGTTTCCGAACATGCCCCGCCCGAGCTTGCCGCGCGCGCAGCAGTTGGTGCTGAAGTATTGCCAGGACCACCACATCGACTACACCGAGACCAGCTTCTTCGGCTCCTACGCCGCGGCCCTGCGCCACCTGCACGAGCTGGGTCAACCGCTGCGCGGTCAACGGACCTGATCCGACCGCGAGGATGCTGGGCTCACGGTGACGCGACCGGACGATTCGGTTCACTGTGGCCCGAGCGGTGTGTACGGTGGAGGAGGACGGCGTCCCGGCCTTAAGCAGCAGGGAAGCAGTGTTCTCTTTCAGAGCATCCGGGGCGTCGTGCATGTGCAGCGCCATCGGCCGTCCGGGCGGAAGCCAACCGTTCCGCCTTTACGAACCTAGGTAAACGCTAGGAAATTGCCGGCGCCTCAACCGGTGACGACGTCGCCGCCCACCAGTTTGACCGGGACGGCGGTGAGCGCGGCCGGAGCGGGTCCGTGCACGACCGCGCCGGTGAACGCGTCGTATACCGATCCGTGGCACGGGCAGTGGAATTGAGCCCCGCCGGCGTTTACCGTGCAGCCCATGTGTGTGCAGATCGCCGAGAAGGCGGTCACCGCGCCAGGCGTTTTCTGCGAGACGACGACCGGCTTGCCGGCGCTCTTCGCCGCCACCGAGCCGCCGACCGGCACGTCAGAAAGTTTCACCAGCGCCGCGCCGCCGGCCGATGGCGATCCGGGCGAGGAGGATTTGCTACCGGAGCTGCAACCCGCCAAGCCGATCAACCCGACACCCAGCACACTCGCACCACTGGCACCCAAGACTGAGCGCCGGGTGCATCCTTCATCAGTCATGTCCGTCTCCCGTCGGATCGAGATCCTTGACAGGGCATACGGGCTGGATCGGCAAACCGTTCAGATGACGGGGGGCGGCCGGTCCAGCTGAGCAAAGCGGTCTAGGCCGGCAGTGAGCTGAGGGCCGAAGCTGCCGCCACCATGGCCAGCGTCATCGAGCAGAATCAGCTCGCTGCCTGGCCAAACCCGATGTAGTTCCCACGCGACATCAGCGGGGCCGGACACGTCGTAGCGGCCGTGAATCAGGATCGCGGGAATTCCGGCCAGGCGTGGCATGGCGGCCAGCACCTGCCCGTCGGCGAGGAAGCAGCCATGGCTCCAGTAATGGGTCACGAGGCGGGCGAAGACGCTCCGGAACGTCGGATCGGCGTACCGCGGACTGGGTGTCCACCCGGGCATCAGGGAAACATGGGTGTCCTCCCACGCGCACCAGGCCCGGGCCGCCCCGTCGCACACGAGCGGGTCGGCGTCGGCCAGCAGTCGGGCGTACCCGGCGGCCAGGTCTCCGCCCCGCTCGGCGGCCGGCACCTGTGCGGCGAAGGCCTCCCACTCCTGCGGGAAGACGCGCCCCATGTCGCGGGTGATCCACTCGGACTCCCGTCTGTTGCCAGACGTCACTGCTCCCAGCACCATCGCGATCACCCGCTCAGGGTGGGCCTGCGC
>JAVEET010000122.1 GCA_030840295.1 Pseudonocardiales bacterium | reverse complement strand
TTGGGTTTGCGTACCTCGAGCCACCACTGGCCGGTAAGCGCGACCATGCCGACCAGCATCTGGGCGTACATGCCGGCCAGCTTCGGGTTGAGTTTGCGGTCGCTGAACTCGCGCACCAGGATGTATTCGACCTGGCTGGCAATGTCGTTGAGCAATGAGGAGAACGTCCCCGAAGACGACGCTACCGGCGAGTCCCGGACCAGGATGCGGAAGCCATCGGTCTCCTCCTCGATGTAGGTCAGCAGCTCGAGGGCGGCCTGTTCCACGAGCGCCCGGGGATTGTCACCGGTGAGCGCCGCGGTTATCCGCTCCATCAGGTTGCGCATCTCGCGGTCGACCACGACGGCATAGAGGCCTTCTTTACCGCCGAAGTGCTCGTACACCACCGGTTTGCTGACACCGGCCCGCGCGGCGATCTCCTCGATCGACGCGGCTTCGAACCCCTTCTCCGCGAACAAGGCCCGACCCACATCCAGCAGTTGTTCCCGCCGTTCCTTACCGGTCATCCTGATCCGGGGCCTGCCTTCGATGTCAGTCACAACGTCCAGTGTCTCAGTACGCACCGACGGGCTAGGTCTGGAGACGATCCGGCCCTGGCGGCGGCCCGGACGCCGGGGAGTGCCACGCCTGCTGTTGGGTCAGCCACAGCAGGTAGCTCAGGGCCGGAACCACGACCAGGGCGGCCAGTACGACCACCACCAGCAGGGCCTGCAAGGTGGCGTGGGCACCCGCGGCGTCGGTGATCGAGACCTGGTCGACGAGCAGCCAGGGATACTGCGCCACACCCCAGCCGATCACCACCGCCGCGACGGCGATCACCGCGCTGAACCGGGCTGCGCCGGTCGCGCGACGGTAGAGCAGCCACAGGGTGAGCAGGCCGGCCACCGCGGACACCACGACGAGCGGAGCGGCGCGACCCTGTAGCCCCCGGCTGAGGGTGTGCGCGTCCGAACGCAGCGGGATAAGACCCGCCAACACGATCAGGCCTGTGATCAGTCCCACCACCATTGTCCGGCGCCTCAGGGACTCGGCGAGTGCGAAGTCCCCGGACCTCGTCGCATCGTGGCTGAGGAAAACCCCGGCCAGGAAGGAACAGGTGCCGACCGCGATCAGACCGCCGACCACCGAGGTGGGGTTCAGCCAGGAGGATATGACGCGGCCGTGTCCCGCTCGCGGAATACGACCGGACCCGATGGCCCCGGCCACCGTGCCCAGGAAGAACGGGGTGATCACCGACGACAAGGCGAAAATCGCCCCGAACAGCCGGGCCTGGGACAGGGTCGCGGCGTACTTGCGGAAGGCGAAACTCGCTCCCCTCAGCACGATGCCCAACAGCGCCAGGGCGAAGGGAATGAACAACGTTGTCATAACGGCGGCGAACGCCCTCGGAAAGGCGGTCCACCAGAAAACCAGCACGTAGATCAGCCACACGTGATTGGCTTCCCACACCGGCCCGATGCTGTGATCGATGAGCACCCGGATCCGTCCGCCGCGTTGGGCGTTGCCAGCCGTCAGGTCCCAGAATCCCGAGCCGAAATCGGCCCCGCCGAGAACCGCGTACACCACCACGCCGGCGAACATCGCGATGGCCACCACGACCGGGAGGCTCATCGGATTGTGCTCGTGCCGGTGTCGTCAACGGCGGTCGGGTAACCGGAGGTGTTGTCGCTGGCCGCACTTTCGTCGGCGGGGCCGGCACCAGGACCGTAAGGCGTGGCCAGATCCTCCTCGCCGGCACGCCAGCGGCGTGCCATCGACCTCAGCACCACGACGGCTCCGATGGTCATGCCGACGTAGACGACGAACGCGAGCGCGTAGCTCAACCACAACCACGAGCTGGGACTGGCGGCGTCGGTGGTCCTGAGGATGTGCCAGACCACCCACGGCTGCCGTCCGACCTCGGTGGTGACCCAGCCCGCTTCCAGAGCGATGACCGCCAACGGACCGGCGATCACCGCAAGCCTCAGGAACAGGCGGTGTTGCAGCAGATCCTGCTTACGCCAGCGCGCCAACCAGAACAGCGCCACCAGCAGGGCCAGCGCGGTGCCGATGCCCACCATGCTCTGGAACGACCAGTGCACCAGGTTTGCCGGCGGACGCTGATCAGCCGGCACGTCGTTGAGACCCGGCACCGACCGGGTGAACGAGTTGCGCGCGATGATCGAACCGAGGCGAGGGATGCTGAGCGCCCAACGCAGGTGTCCGTCGACGAGGAAGCCGCCCACATTGAGCGGCGCCCGCTGCTCGGTATTGAGGCTCAGTTCCATGGCGGCCAGCTTCGCGGGCTGCCGATCGCCGGTTTGCAGGCCCAGTACGTGTCCGAGGAGCGGTTGTAACAGTGCGGCGACCGTGGCGAACACGAAGGGCACCGTGAAACCCATTCGATGGTGTTCGTCCCGCCGTCCCTTGAGCATTCCCACGGCGTACACGGCGGCGATCACGAATCCGACCAGCATGAAAGCGCCGACCCACATATGCGCGAACTGCAGCCACACCGCGTCGTTGAACATCGCCCGCCACGGATTGACGTCGGTCACCGTGCCATCGGCAGCGATCCGGAAACCGGTCGGCGCATTCATCCACGCGTTGACCGACAGCACGCAGAATGTTCCGAAGATCCCGGCAAAACCCATCGGGATGAGCATTGCCAGGTGCCGTCGCGGTGGCATTCGGTCCCACCCGTAGAGGTAGATGCCCAGGAAGATGGCCTCGACGAAGAACGAAATGCCTTCCAGAGCGAAGGGCAACCCCAGCACGTCTCCGAACCGGCCCATCAGGCCGGGCCACAGCAGCCCCATCTCGAAGCTCAGGATGGTGCCCGACACCGCCCCGATGGCAAACAGGACCGCTGCCACCTTCGACCACCGACGGGCCAATCCGAGGGCGATCCGATCATTGCGCCGGATACCGCGCCGGTGCACCACATAGATCATGGTCGGGAAGGCCACCCCGAAACAGGCCAGAATGATGTGCCATCCGAGTGAGAGCGCCATCTGCTCGCGGGCGGGCAACAGACCGGGCGGATTTCCCGCGCTCGCGATCGCGTACGAACCGCTGCTGATGAGGCCGTTGACGATCACCCAGGTCCTCCCGTCACCGCCACCCATCGTACGAATCATCGACACCGACGATGTCTCGGGTCTGGCCTGGCATGTCGTGGGTCCCAATCACGAGTACCCGGGAACCATCCGGGCGCCGGACGCGACAGCGCTCGCCTAGGATCGGGGATCGAACCAATTCCCTGCTTCTTCTCTAGGATCACTCGAATATCGAGGGAGGCCACCATTACCGCCCGGATCAGCGTCATCTACTACTCGGCAACCGGAAACGTGCACGCCTTGGCCAGCGCGCTCGCGGCCGGTGCCACCGAGCACGGGGCCGAGGTTCGGCTGCGCCGGGTCGCCGAGACGGCACCGCGATCCGCGATTCAAGGCAATCCCCGGTGGCTGGAGCACGCCGACGGTACTGCCCCGAAGGTGCTGGAAGCGACCCTCGACGACCTGGAGTGGGCCAACGGGTATGCCTTCGGAACCCCGACCCGATTCGGGCTGCCGACCGTACAGCTCAAGGGCTTCCTCGATACCGCCGGCGGCCTGTGGGCGCGGGGGCTGTTGGCCGACAAGGTCGGTACTGCGTTCACTGCTGCCTCCACCGCACACGGGGGCCTGGATACGACCCTGTTGGCCGTGAACAACACGTTCTATCACTGGGGTTCACTCGTTGTTCCGCTCGGCTACGGTGACCCGCATCTGAAGAAGCAATCAGGCAACCCGTACGGGGCCAGCTTCACGGGTGGGAGCTCGGACCGGCCAGGGGACGTGGAACTGACTGCGGCCCGGATTCAGGGCGGCCGGCTCGCCCGATTCGCCGCCGCCGTCGCGGCTGCCTGAACAGGGCCACCGCCTGCACAGGGCCACCGCCTGAACAGGGCCACCGCCTGAGCACGGCCACCGCCTGAGCACGGCCACCGCCTGAGCGCGGCGAGTCAGCCGAGCGGTTCCACCGGCTTCCAGGCCAGCGGGCTGGCCAGCAACAAGGAGGAGGTCGGTTTACCGTAGGCGGCCAGCCGGTCGACGAGATCTTGGAACTGGCCGATGTCGGCGACCGCAACCCGCAACAACGAGCAGCCGTCACCGGTGACCCGATGCAACTCCAGGATCTCCGGCCAATCCAGGACCGCCGGATCCTTCAGGATGCACCGGGGCCCGTAGCAGTCCAGCTGCACGAAGGCCTGCACCGGGCGCCCGAGCGCAGCGGGATCCACCCGAGCGCTGTAGCCGTTGATCACCCCGGCATCACTGAGCCGGCGCACCCGTTCGGCCACCGACGGCGCAGACAGGTTCACCCGCCGGGACAGCTCGTTCTGCGAGAGCCGGGCATCGGCCTGCAGCTCGGCCAGAATTCGCCAGTCGACCGAGTCCATCGCTATACCTCATGATCGTCCAGTGTTTGGGGGATATGCGTCACGACTGTATGCCTCCCAGCCGGAGCGCATTACGCCTGACATTCCGTCCGGCGGCTTTGCCTTGGATCATCTAGGCATGACCACTCTCGATGCCGACGCTCCCGATCTGGAGTACGCCGGCCGGACGCCGTACGTGCGTTACACCGAATCCGACGTGCTGCACGACCTCATTCACCCGCAAACCACCGAGCCCCTCGAAGTGACCTTCGTGGTCGCGACTCAGATCATGGAACTGCACTTCAACCTGCTGATCCACGAGCTCGAGCGGGCCATCGACCGCCTGAACGGCGACGACCTGCCAGAGGCCCTGGCCGCATTGCAACGTTGCGTCGTCACGCAGAATTCGCTGATTTCGTCATGGGAACTGCTGTCGGTCATGTCGGCGATGCAATACAACCGGTTCCGGTCATCGCTCGGCAAGGCCTCCGGATTCCAGTCCTTCAGCTACCGGCAGCTGGAGTTCCTGCTCGGGGCCAAGGACGCTCACATGCTCAGCCCACACACCGGCATGCCGGCCGTGCACGCCCGCCTGCAGGCTGCGTTCGATGCGCCGTCGATCTACGACGCCACCCTGGCCCTGTTGTCGCGGCGCGGCCTGCCCGTCCCAGACCCCGTACTGTCCCGCGACGTCCGCGAGCATTGGGTCGAACCGGATGCCGGCGTGGTCGAGGTCTGGCGGCAGGTCTATCAACGGGAGGACGAGCTGACCACGCTGGCCGATACCCTGACCGCGGTGGCAGAACGCCACTCGACCTGGCGGTTCGTGCACTACACAGCAGTCCGACGCATTCTCGGGGCCAAGCCCGGCACCGGCGGATCGGCCGGCCTGGCCTGGCTCAAGCGCAGCGCAGACACGCCGGTGTTCGTCGACCTGTGGGAGGTACGCAGTGTCCTCTGACGCCATCAGTGGCGTGCCGCTCAGCCCTTCTCGAGCCGACGCCGAGTACGCCGACGGCATTGATCCGCTGGGCTTCGCGCGGCGCCGATTCTGCTTACCCGACGGGTTGATCTACCTGGACGGCAATTCGCTCGGGGCGATGCCGGCCGCCGTGCCCGAGGCCATGACCGACGCCCTTACGCGTCAATGGTCCACCGACCTGATCACGTCCTGGAACGGCAACGGCTGGTGGGAGCTGCCCTCCAAGGTCGGAAACCGGATCGGCCGGCTGATCGGTGCCGCGGACGGCCAGGTGTTGTGCGGTGACTCGACCTCCGTACAGCTCTTCCAGTCCCTCGTCGCAGCCTGCCGGATGCGGCCCGGACGCGGGACCCTGATCACCGACGGGAGCGGTTTCCCCACGGACCAGTACATCGCCGAGTCGGTCGCGAGATTGTTCGACCTCGAGGTGATCAGGGTTCATCCCTCCGAACTGCCGAAGCATCTGGACGATCGGACCGCGGTTGTTTCGCTCAGCCTGGTCGACTACCGGACCGGCGAGTTGTTCGACGCCGAGGCGATCACCGGCGCGATACACAGCGTGGGAGCGGTCATGCTGTGGGACCTGTGCCACGCCGCTGGCGCGATGCCGGTGTCTCTGGACGCCATCGGAGCTGACTTCGCGGTCGGCTGTACCTACAAATACCTCAACGGTGGGCCTGGCGCCCCGGCGTACATCTACCTCGCCGAACGGCACCTGGCCGGTACCGATCTGCCCCTGACCGGCTGGCACGGTCACCGATCCCCGTTCGAGCTCGATCAGCACTACCGCCCGGCGTCCTCGGTCGAGCGGGCCCGGATCGGGACGCCACCACTGCTGTCGATGCTCGCCCTGGATGCCGCCCTCGACGGGTTCGACGACGTTTCCCTCTATGAGGTAAGGACGAAATCGCTGGCCTTGACCGACGAGGTGATCAGCTACGCGGACCGATTTCTGGCCGAGTTCGGCGTCGAGGTCGTGACACCGCGGGAGCATGACCGGCGGGGTTCGCACGTGTCGCTGCGCATGCCGCACGCCTACGAGGTCTGCCAAGCCCTGATCGCCCGCGGAGTGGTCGGGGACTTCCGGGCGCCGGATCTGTTGCGGCTCGGCATCACGCCGCTCTATCTGAGCCACACCGAGGTGTTCGAGGCGATGCAAGCGCTGCACGATGTGCTGGCCACCGGGGCCTACGCCGATCCGGCCTATGCCCGACGCTCCGCGGTTACCTGAGCCGTCCCCGCTGAGTGGTCAGCTGACCCGCTCCGCATTCGGCTGAGTTCCGCGAAAACCCGGCCAGTCCCGCCATGTCTGGCGTAACTGGCCGGGGTGACCGTAACTCAGCGGCAAGATCCGGGATCAGACCGGCGTGTTCTCCGCGATCTTGCGGGCGGCCAGCTTGTCGAAGCGTTCCCGCTTCGGCCACCGGACCGCGGTGACCCAACCCAACTTCTCGAAGGCCCAGATGATCCGGGCGGACGTGTCCAGCTGCCCGCGATCTACGCCGTGCCGGGCGCAGGTCGGATCGGCATGGTGGCTGTTGTGCCACGACTCCCCGAAGCTCAGGATGGCCAGCGGCCAGAAGTTGGCTGATTTGTCCCGCGAGGAGTACGGGCGCTCACCGATCATGTGGCAGACCGAGTTGATCGACCAGGTCACGTGGTGCAGCAGCGCTACCCGGACCAATGAGGCCCAGAAGAATGCAGAGAGGGCGCCGGCCCAGGACCAGGTGATCAGGCCACCGAGGACGGCCGGTGCGATGAGCGTTGAAGCCACCCACAGAGGGAACAACCGGTCGATCCTGACCAGGTCGCGGTCAGCGAGCAGATCAGGGGTGTATCTCTCCTGATTGGTTTGTTCGGTGTCGAACAGCCAGCCGATGTGGGCGTACCAGAAACCCTTTGTCAGACCGGACAGCGACTCTCCGAAGCGCCACGGTGAGTGCGGATCGCCTTCCCGGTCGGAAAAGGCGTGGTGCCGGCGATGATCGGCAACCCAGCGGATCACCGGGCCCTCGATGGCCAGCGATCCCGCGATGGCCAGATAGATCTTCAGCGCCCGGTTGGCCTTGAACGCGCCATGCGTGAAGTAGCGGTGGAAGCCAACCGTCACACCGGTGCCGGAGACGTAGTAGAAGACCAAAGCCAGGACGACGTCCGTCCAGCCAATGCCCCAACCCCAGACGAACGGAATCGCGGCCACCAAGGCCAGGAACGGAACGATCACGAAAATGTAGAGTGCGGTCTGCTCGCCCCGCGCCTTCTGACCGGCCAGCACCGGCTTGCCGCCGGGCTGCGCTTCTCCCAGGTCCTGTAGATCCTGTTCGGCCTGCCCGAGTTCGCCCCCGGAGCCGGACTCGGCGGTGAATTGTTCAACAACGGTCATACGGCTTTCGCCTCCCAATGGGGCGGACAAGTCGGATAGGTCGCAAACCGGAGTTCGGGCCCACCTGCAGGCCACCGGGTTACCTACGCCAGCGTAACCTACGCAACCGTAGGTTTGGCAAATAATCCGGCTATCCATGCAGTGAGTAAGCTGTCGCGGTCGAGTGACACATCTTCCGTCGAACGCCGGAGCGATGCGCCGCTCGGTGGGAGATGGGGTAATCGGCAGCCCGCCGGCCTTTGGTGCCGTGCAGTCTCGGTTCGAGTCCGAGTCTCCCAGCAACGTCTGTGCGTCGCCGAAGAACAGGTGAACACCAGTCGTCCGATAGTCTCGTGTCTTGTGACAGCTACCGACGCCTGGCCCGCGCGTCAGCCACTCACGGTGGTCATTCTGGCCGCCGGTGAGGGCACCCGGATGAAGTCCGTGGCCCGGCCGAAAGTGCTGCATTCCTTTGCGGGACGTTCGCTGGTCGGGCACGCCCTAGCCGCTGTCGGCGAGCTGGAGCCGGACGTGACCGCCGTCGTCATCGGACACCGCCGGGACGAGGTCGCCGCCCACCTGGCCACGATCGCCCCGTCGGCTAGGCCGGTGGTGCAGGCGCAACAGAACGGCACCGGCCATGCGGTGCGCGTCGCGCTGGAAGGGTTGCGACCGGATCCGGGTGCCGAGTCAGGAACGGTGCTGGTGATCCCCGGCGACGCGCCCCTGCTACGGGGCGAGACCCTGGCCGCGCTCCTCACCGAGCACCATGCCACGGGCGCCGCGGCGACCCTGCTGACCAGCGATGTGACCGATCCCACCGGCTACGGCCGGGTCATCCGAGCCCAGGATGGATCGGTGGCCCGCGTCGTCGAGCACAAGGACGCGAGTCCCGAAGAACGCGCGGTGGCCGAGGTATCGGCGCTGGTCTACGCCTTCGAGGCCGCGGCGCTGCGAGACGCCGTCGGCCGGTTGTCCACGGACAACACCCAAGGTGAGGAGTACCTGCCCGACGTGGTCGGCATCTTCGTCCGTGAAGGCCGTCCGGTCCGCGCGATCAAGGCCCCGGCCACCGAGACCGCCGGCGTGAACGACCGGGTCCAGCTGGCCGCCGCACACCGGTTCTACAACGATCGCCTGCTCGACCAACACATGCGGGCCGGCGTGACCGTGATCGACCCGGCAACCACCTGGGTCGATGCCACGGTGGTCATCGCCCCCGACGTCACTCTCAAACCCAACGTCCAACTCGAGGGCTCGACCTCGATCGGCCCTGACGCGGTGATCGGCCCGAACAGCACACTGACCGACACCGAGGTCGGCGCTGGCAGCGTCCTCGAGCGGGTAGTCGCAAGGCAGGCCGTCATCGGCGCCGGCGCCACCATCGGGCCGTACGCCTACCTGCGGCCGGGAACGGTGCTCGCCGATCAGGTGCACGTCGGAACGTACGTGGAAATAAAGGGTTCCGAGATAGGCACCGGTACCAAGGTCCCACACCTGAGTTACGTGGGCGACGCCAGCATCGGCGAGCACACCAACATCGGCGCCGCGACCGTCTTTGTGAACTACGACGGGGTCCACAAGCACCGGACAGTAGTCGGCAGCCACGCCCGGACGGGTGCGGACAACATGTTCGTCGCGCCGGTCAGCGTGGGCGACGGTGCCTACACAGCGGCCGGTTCGGTCATCAGCGAGGACGTCCCGGCCGGGGCTCTCGGGATCGGCCGCGCGAAGCAGCGCAACGTCGAAGGCTGGGTGGAACGCCGACGGCCCGGCACACCCGCCGCGGCAGCCGCGCAGGCAGCCGCCAAAGTGTCAGCGGCGACAGCAGCTACCGTGGGGCTGTCGGGCGGCAAGCCGGATTCCGACGAAGTCGATCCAGCCGGACCCGACCCAGCCGGACTGAATGCCGCCGAGAACGTCCTGCCAACCGGTGATACGGAGACCCCTGGCCGATGAGCACACTTCACCTAGCCGGTAGCAAGAGCTTGATGCTCTTCTCCGGGCGGGCCTTTCCCGAACTCGGCGACGAGATCGCCGATCACCTGGGCGTCACCGTCACGCCGATGACCGCGCGGGACTTCGCGAACGGCGAGATCTTCGTCCGTCCCGAGGAATCCGTCCGTGGCTGCGACGTGTTCGTGATCCAGTCCCACACCGTGCCGATCAACCAGTGGGTGATGGAGACCCTGATCCTGGTCGATGCGTTGAAGCGCGCGTCGGCCAAGCGGATCACCGTCGTAGCCCCGTTCTACCCGTACGCCCGCCAGGACAAGAAGCACCGGGGACGGGAGCCGATTTCCGCGCGCCTGATGGCCGATCTGCTCAAGGTGGCCGGCGCTGACCGGATCATGTCGATCGACCTGCACACGGCGCAGATCCAGGGTTTCTTCGACGGACCCGTCGACCACCTTTTCGCCCTGCCGCTGCTCGCCTCGCACGTGGCGAACAGCTATCCCGGCGAGAACTTCACCGTGGTCTCTCCGGACACCGGCCGGGTACGGGCCGCCGAGCAATGGGCAGACCGGCTGGGCGGCGCGCCCATCGCCTTCATCCACAAGACGCGCGACCCCAACGTGGCCAACGAGGTTGTGGCCAACCGGGTGGTCGGTGACGTGGCCGGCCGGCTGTGCATCCTGGCCGACGACATGATCGACACCGGTGGCAGCATCACCAAGGCCGCCGACCTGCTCTTCGATGCCGGTGCCGCCGACGTGATCATCGCGGCCACCCACGGGGTGTTCTCCGAGCCCGCCGCGGACCGCCTGAAGAACTGCCGGGCTCGCGAGGTGATCATCACCAACACCCTGCCGATCCGGCCGGAGCAGCAGTTCGACAAGCTGACCGTCCTCTCGATCGCGCCGCTGGTGGCGCGCGCCATCAAAGCGGTGTTCGAGGACGGCTCGGTCACCAGTCTCTTCGACGGACGCAGCTAGCGCGGGGCCGACCCGTTCAGCCGGCTGGCGGCGATCCGGCTGAAGGCCTCGATGTCGATGGTTTCGCCCCGAGCCGTCGGATCCACGCCGGCCGCTGTCAACGCCTGCTCGGCCGCCGCCGCCGACCCCGCCCATCCGGCCAGCGCCGAGCGCAGCATCTTCCGACGCTGCGCGAAGGCGGCATCGATGACCCGGAACACCTCCTCGCGGGTGACGTCGGGCCGTCCGGTCGGCTCGGCCCGCGAGAACCGGACCAAACCGGACTCGACGTTGGGCACCGGCCAGAACACATTGCGCGGTACCGTGCCGACCCGGCGGGCGGGTCCGTACCAGGCCAGTTTGGCGCTAGGGATCCCGTAGACCTTGCTTCCGGGCGGGGCGGCCAACCGATCGGCGACCTCGAGCTGGACCATGACCAGCCCGTGCCGGATGGACGGCAGCATCGACATCAGGTGCAGCAGCACCGGCACCGAGACGTTGTATGGCAGGTTCGCCACCAGGGCGGTGGGCTGCGGATCAGGTAATCCGGTCACCGTCAGGGCGTCGGCCACCACCACCGACAGCCGGGCCGCCAGCTCGGGAGCACCCGCAGCCACCGTCAGCGGTAGCTCGGTGGCCAATCTGGCATCGATCTCCACGGCCGTGAGATGGCCGCTGGCGGCCAATAGGCCCAATGTGAGGGAACCGAGCCCCGGGCCGACCTCGAGCACCACATCGTCCGGCCTCAGCTCGGCGGCCCGGACGATCCGGCGGATGGTGTTCGGATCGTGCACGAAGTTCTGGCCAAGGGTCTTGGTCGGACGGATTCCCAACCGACCGGCCAGCTCCCGAATTTCGACCGGACCGAGCAGCCTGGCGTCCTCGAGTCCCGCAGGCTGGTCAGTCACCGCCCCAGTGTCCCAGAACGAGCTGCCCACCAACGGCCTCCACTACCAGCGGCCTCCGCACCAACGGCCCCCGCACCAACGGCATAGTGGGGCAAGGTTCCGGTGGATCAGTACCAGTTGGTGGCTTGGGAATGCGCCCAGGCCGCGCAGGGGGTGCCGTACACCCCGGAGATGTACCCCAGCCCCCAGGTGATCTGAGTGGTCGGGTTGGTCTGCCAGTCCGCGCCGGCCGATGCCATCTTCGATCCGGGCAGTGCCTGGGGGATGCCGTATGCGCCACTCGGGTTGGCCGCGTCGGTACGCCAGCCACTTTCCTTGCTCCACAGGCTCACCAGGCAGCTGAACTGGTCCGAGCCCCAACCACGTGCCGCGACCAGGCCCGCTGCGATCTGCTGGGCGCTCCCCGCCGGCACGGTCGCCACGAAGGCTGGCGCAGGCTTGGTGCCCACCTTGGTGATCTGGCTGATGGCCGGCGTGCCCGGGACGGAGCGCAGCACGATCTGGCCGGCGAACTTACCGTCGATGTAGAGCAGCTGGTAGGTGACCGTGCTGGTGCCGTTCTTGCCGGCCCGCGCCACCGTATGGGTGTCTACATAACTCGACGGGTCCTTCTGCTGAACCGTGGCGAACGGGACGGTTACCTGCCGGGTGGTCGTCTTGTGCGTCACCCGCTGGATCCTGATGACCTGTCCGTTGGAGATCTTGCCGGTGGCCGACAGGCGGTCCTGTGGCCCCAGGTACAGGCCGGCATCGTCGATGGCCTGGTAGACCGTCGGGCCGGCGCTCTGCACCGGGACGCGGCGGCCGTCCACCAGGAAGGTGACTTTCTTCGGCGAATCGATGGCCAGGCTGGTCACTCCGGTGTCCAACCGTTGAGATCGGGATACCGACACGTACTCCGCACCGCCGAAGCCGAGCTGACCGAGAGCCTCATTCACCGAATCGGCGTTGACCCAGACGTCCTTGGTCTGCCCGTTCACCTTCAGATGCAGGAGGTGCCCGCGGCGGACGATGATCTTGCCACCGTCGGAAACCGGTGAGTTCAGCTCGGGTGCCACGATGTCGTGCGCACCGACGCTGAGGTGCGCCGCGGCGAGTACGCCCCGGACATCGGAGGCGGCGGTGTGCACCTGTCGGTCCTGACCGTCGACGCGCAGGTCGACGGACTTGCCCTTGTCGGCCCAGGCGGCAGTGCCGCCGACCAGGCCGGCCAGCACCAGCCCGTACAGGCCGAATTTCATACTGCGTTGCAAAACCAGTAACCCCTCAGATCAGATCCAACTCGGGCCGGGAAGCTCGGACGACTACAAGCGTTGTCCACAGACCGGCCAGGGGCTCGCGCCCCGGGCGTTGTACAGCTTGGTGGCGATGGCGATCTGCTGCTCCCTGCTGGCCAGATCGGCGCGGGGTGCGTAGGCACCGCCACCGTTGGACAGCCAGGTGCCGCTGTCGAACTGCAGGCCGCCGTAGAAGCCGTTGCCGGTGTTGATGGCCCAGTTTCCTCCGGACTCACATGCCGCAACCGCATCCCAGTTCAACCCGCTGGTGTTCGCGGGCGGGGTAGCCCCGGTATTGCTGCCACCAGTTGCCGGCGGCGCGGCCACCGGCTGCTTCTTGGTGCCGACCTTGACCACAGCATTGACGGGTGCCGACTGCGGGACGGTGCGCCGGACGACCTTGCCGGCCAGCCTGCCGTCGATGTACAGCAGTTGGTAGGTGACGAGGTTCTGACCCGCTTTGCCGTCGGTGACCACGGTCTGATTGCCTTCGAGCTTCGTCGGGTCGTCCTTCGTCACGGTCTGGAACGGCACGGATACGGGCACCGTCTTCACGCCGTACTTGACCCGCTGGATCCTGATCACGCTCGGCGCGTTCCGCGTGGACGTGGTTCCCGCGACGGACAGCCGGTCATTCGGGCCGAGGTAGATCGCCGACAAGGCGACCGCGTCGAAAACTGTGCGGCCTGAACTGACTACCGGGACCTTGCGGCCGTCGACCAGGAAGGTCAGCCGCTTCGGTGAATCGATGGAGACGTTGGTCGCGCCCGCGTCGAGCCGCTTGGCCCGTGAGACCGACACGAAGTTGCTGCTGTCGTAGCCGAGCTGGCTGAGCGCCTCGTCCACGGAGTCTGCGTTGACCCAGACGTCCTTGAACTTGCCATTGACGGTGAGGTGCAACAGGTGGCCCCGGCGGACGACGATGTCGCTACCGCTCTTCACCGAGGAGCCGAGTTCCGGCGCAACCAGGTCATGCGCGCCGACCTGGATGCCCGCAGAAGCGAGAGCGCCCCTGACATCGGCGGCGGTGGTGCGAAATTGTTTGCTCTGTCCGTCGATCCTCAAGCCGATCGTCTTACCGTTGTCAGCGGTCGCCCAGGCGGCGGTGCCTCCGAGCAGTCCTGCCAGCACGATCCCGTACAGGCCGTATTTAAAGCTGCGACGCAAAAGAAGAAACTCCTCGTTTGTCGGTTTCCCCGAGCACCTCGTCGTGCACGGTCGAACCGTTCGCGTTCTGCTTGGTCACAGCACCGTAACGGCCAGGGGTCCGAACGGCCAAACATGATCTTGCGCGAACTCGGACAAAAGCCGCACTAGATCCCGAAATAGCGGCGCCCGGTGGCCAAAATCGTGGCGCAGGCCACCGATTCATCGACTTCTTTCAGCTCCGCGACCTGTCGAATCAGGTGCGGGATGAGATAGGGCGCATTGGGACGGCCCCGGAACGGGTGCGGAGTGAGGAACGGCGCGTCGGTTTCGACCAGCAGCTGCTCCAGCGGGGTCACCCGCGCGGCCTCGCGCAGCGCAGGGGCGTTCTTGAACGTCAGCACGCCGGGAAACGACAACAGATACCCCTTCTGGACGCATTCGGTCGCCATCTCCGCATCGCCGGAGAAGGCGTGAAAGATCACACCCGCCGGCGGAGCGCCTTCCTCTCCGAGGATCCGGAGCACATCGGCATGGGCGTCCCGGTCGTGGATCATCAGCGGTTTGCCCACCTGCTTGGCCAGCTCGATGTGCCGCCGAAAATGCAGTTGTTGCTCTTGTGGCGTGGTTCGATCCCAGTAGTAGTCCAGACCGGTCTCCCCCACGGCCACCACCTTGGGATGCCGCAACAACTGCTCGAGGTCGGCGTAGTGGCTCTCAGTCAGGCCGCGCACCTCGGTCGGGTGAACTGCGATTGCGCTGTATACAGAAGGATGTTCGGTCGAATCGAGGGCCGACTGCCACTCGGCTACTTCGCACCCGACGTTGATGACCCGGGTGACGCCGACGGATGCGGCCTGGGCCATCACTGTTTCGACGAAGCCGGCCGGTGCCGGTTTGCCCCGGTCGACCACACCGGCCCGGTGGGCCATCGCATCGAAATGGCAGTGCGAGTCGAACACGGTGCCGTTCAGCGGCGCCGGCAACTCCGGCGCGACGTCGCGCAACGGATCAGCCACGAACCCACCCTCTCCCCCGATCGTGTAACAACGGGCAACCTGACCGTGCCCGATGTTGCACGATCGGGTTATTCGCCGGCGAGACGGGCCAGTTCCTCGTCCACCACCGACACATCCAGTTTGGTGAAGATCGGTGTGGGAGCGGCCAATGGCCGGCCGGCCTCGATCGGGCTCGATGCCCACTTGGCCTGCGTCTGGTACTCCCCGGTGAGCACCGAATAGGACGGTGAACCGACCGCGGTGGGCTCGTCGACCTCCACCAGCTCTGGCATGGCAGACCAGAGCCCGGTTCCGCCGAGGGCCTCGTGGACTTTCTGGGAGCTGCCCGGCAGAAACGGGGTGAGCAGGGTCTTCACATCGTCCACGACTTGCAGTGTCGTGTGGAGCACCGTGGCCATCCGCTCCGGATTCTCGTTCTTGAGCTTCCAGGGAGCGGTGTCGGACAGATACTTGTTCGTGTCGCCGACCAGCTTCATGACCTCGCCCAGCGCGGCCTTCTGCCGGTTGCGGGCGATGAGTTCGCCGATGGTGTCGAACGCCGTGACCGAGGACGCCAACAAGGTGCGATCAGCGTCGGTCAGATCGCCGGCAGCCGGGATGGCACCCAGGTTCTTGGCGGTCATCGAGATCGTCCGGTTGACGAGGTTTCCCCAGCCGGCGACGAGCTCATCGTTGTTGCGCCGGACGAATTCCGACCAGGTGAAGTCGGTGTCCTGGTTCTCCGGTCCGGCACTGGTGAGGTAGTAACGCAGCGCATCGGCGTCGTAGCGCGAGAGCATGTCGCCGACATAGATGACGACATTGCGTGAGGACGAGAACTTCCGGCCTTCCATCGTCAGGAACTCGCTCGAGACCACCTCGTACGGTCGGTTCAGTGAGCCGAGCTCGCCGGGTTCGCCACCCTTCGCGCCGAGCCCCGAGTACCCGAAGAGCATCGCCGGCCAGATCTCGGCATGGAAGACGATGTTGTCCTTACCCATGAAGTAATAGGCCTTGCTGCGCGATTGACCGGACGCGTCGTCCTGCCAGAACGGACGCCAGGCATCGGGGTCACCGGTGCGTGCCGCCCACTCGATGGACGCCGACAGATAACCGATCACCGCGTCGAACCAGACGTAGATTCGCTTGTCGTTTCGGTCCCGCCAACCGTCGAGCGGGACTGGCACCCCCCAGTCCAAGTCCCGGGTGATCGCACGAGGCTTCAGGTCGTCGAGCAGGTTCAGCGAGAACTTCTGGACGTTGGGCCGCCAGTGACTCTGCTTGCGCAGCCAGTCGGCCAGCACCTCGGTGAAGGCGGGCAAATCGAGAAAGTACTGCTCGGTCTCGATGAACTTGGGCGTCTCGCCGTTGATCCGCGACCGGGGGTTGATCAGGTCTATCGGGTCGAGCTGGTTGCCGCAGTTGTCGCACTGGTCGCCCCGCGCCTCGGGATATCCACAGATCGGGCAGGTGCCCTCGATGTAGCGGTCGGGCAGCGTCCGCCCGGTCGACGGGCTGACCGCGCCCAATTCGGTCCGGGGAAAGATGTAGCCGTTGTCGAGCAGTCCGAGAAACAGCTTTTGCACCACGTCATAGTGATTCTGAGTGGTAGTGCGGGTGAACAGGTCGTAGGACAGCCCGAGCTTCTGCAGATCCTTGGCAATCACGACGTTGTACCGGTCGGCCAGCTCGCGGGCCGTTACGCCTTCCCGTTCGGCCTGCACCTGGATCGGGGTACCGTGCTCGTCGGTTCCCGACACCATCAGGACGTTGTTCCCCGCCAGCCTCTGATAGCGGCTGAAAACGTCCGACGGCACACCGAAGCCTGCGACGTGGCCGATGTGTCGCGGGCCGTTGGCGTAGGGCCACGCGACCGCGGTCAGCACGTTGTTGGGGGAGTTCATGGGGATCAGCCTAGTGAGGTCGTGCTACCGCGATTTGGCCGCCACCACCGCCTCGAAAACCAGCCTTTTGGGCACGCCGAGCTGAGTCGCCACGGCAGCAATCGCTTCCTTGCGGGTCTCGCCGGCAAGCTCGCGGGCCAGCACCAGACCAACCAGGTCGGTGTCCTCCAGCGCGTCCGCGCGTCCGGGTGGTTCGCCGGCCACCACCAACGTGATCTCGCCCCGCACGTCGCCCTGCGCCCAGTCCGCAAGCTCGGCCAGGGCGCCGCGCTTGACTTCTTCATAGGTCTTGGTCAGTTCCCGGCACACCGCTGCCGGACGATCCGGTCCGAAGCAGGCCACCAGATCGGCCAGCGAGTCGGCGAGCCGGTGCGGCGACTCGAAGAACACCATCGTCCGGCGTTCGTGCTCCAGTTCGGCCAGCAGCTTGCGGCGACCCGAGCCCTTTCGGGGCAGGAAGCCCTCGAAGCAGAACCGGTTCACCGGCAGGCCGGAGATGGCGATCGCGGTGGTGACGGCGGACGGTCCCGGCAGCGTGGTGACGCCAATCCCCTCGGCCAATGCCGCCGCGACCAACCGGTAGCCCGGATCGGATACCGAGGGCATGCCGGCATCAGTCACAACCAGCACGTCCGCACCCTGCTGGAGCAGCTCTATCAGCTGCGGGACCCGTCCCTCCTCATTGCCCTCGAAGAACGACAACACCCTTCCGGTGATCTGCACCCCGAGGTCGGCGGCCAGCCGGTGCAGACGGCGGGTGTCTTCGGCCGCGATCACCGGCGCCGTGCCCAGAGCCTGGACTAACCGGGCCGAGGCGTCGGCGGCCTGGCCCAACGGTGCTCCCCCGAGAATCAGCCTGCCCCGGGGGTTCCGGTCCGGCGGACTAGCTATCAATCGCTCCGCTCCTCACTCGCTGGCGCTCGTTCGATGCTCGCTCACTAGCTATCACTCGCTGGCGCTCGTTCGATGCTCGCTCACTAGCTATCACTCGCTGGCGCTCGTTCGATGCTCGCTCACTAGCCATCAATCGCTGGCGCTCCTCACTCGCTGGCCCTCGTTCGATGCTCACTCACTCGCTATCAATCGCTGGCGCTCCTCACTCATTTATGTCCAGACCTTACGATCGTCTGCGTGGCCACCGCGACGCTGCTGCCCGAAGAGGTAGCCCCGACGATGTCAGAGGTGTCCCGAGAACGCCCGGCCTCGCTGACCCGGTGGCGGCCGGAGTCGCTGCTGACCAGCTGGCTGTGGACCCTCGCGGTGACCGCCCTGGCCGCCGGGACCCGGTTCTGGGCGCTTGGTTTCCCGCACGACAAGAGCTTCGATGAGATCTACTACGCCACCGAGGCGCAGGAAATTCTGCGCTACGGCTATGAGGACAACCGCGGTTACATGTTCATCGTGCACCCGCCGCTCGGCAAATGGTGCATCGCCCTGACCTCCTGGTTGTTCGGCAACACCTCCCTCGGCTGGCGGGTGGCGCCGGCGATCGCGGGCACGGTGAGCGTGCTGATCCTGACCAGGGTCGCCATGCGAATGTTTCACTCGGTGCTGCTGGGCGTGCTCGCCGGCGCGCTGCTCAGCCTGGACGGCATCTCGCTGGTGATGTCACGGGTGGCCCTGCTCGACATCTTCTTGCAGGTCTTCATCCTGGCCGGGTTCGCCGCGCTCGTCCTGGACCGCGACCAGATCCGGGGCCGCCTCGGGGATCTGTACGCAGCCGGAGTGGACCTCAGCACCGGCGTTCCGAGCCTCGGACCGCGACCGTGGCGGCTCGTCGCCGGCGTGATGTTCGGACTCGCCTTCGGTGTGAAATGGAGCGCACTGTCCTTCTGGCTGGGCTTCGCCGTGATGTCGCTGTTCTGGGATCGCGGCGCCCTGAAGGCGGCCGGTGTCGAGATGCCCTGGATGGCGGCGATCAAGCGGTCCTGGCCGGGCGCATTCTTCTCCCTCGGCGTGTCTGCGGTCTCGGTATACCTGCTGACCTGGCTGGGCTGGTTCGTCGGCGAGAACTCCTGGAACCGGCACTGGGGCGACAGTCATCCCGGATCGGGCCTGTTCGCCCTGTTACCGTCCGGGTTGCGAAGCCTGCTGAACTACCATCACAAGGCTTACGAGTTCCACAACACCCTGTATTCACCCCATGCATACAAGGCGAATCCTTGGTCCTGGCTGGTGCTCGGGCGCCCGATACTCTTCTATTACCCAAAGGATCCTACCGGCTGCGGCGCGGTCAAGGCCGACGGTTCAGCCAATTGCGCCCGATCCATCCTGCTGATCGGTACACCGATCATGTACTGGGCGATCCTTCCCGTGCTGGGCTGGCTTGTCTGGCATTGGGCAACCACCCGTGACTGGCGTGCCGGTGCCATCGGTATGGCGTTCCTCGTCGGCTGGGGTGTCTGGCTGCACGATCAGCGGCGCACCGGTTTCCTGTTCTACATGACGCCACTCATGCCGTACCTGATGCTCGGGCTGACCATGGCCGTGGCCGCGATGCTGGCTCGATCGGCGACAGATCGAATACCGAAATCAGCGCCGCAAGGTATCGCACGACCTGCCGGGGTCAGGGTTTCGGAGATCGGACCCGATGCCGTTCACCGTGACGGCGACCTGCTTGATCAGAGCGATCCGGACGACTATCCCGTCCCCGAGGTTCGGACCGTCGGACTTCGAGAATGGATCGAGGTACGCGGCATCCCGACGGCCCACCTGCTGCGCATCGGCCTGGTCACGGTGTGGCTGGGCGCAGTGGTAGCGGATTTCATCTGGATGTGGCCGATCTTCACCGGCGGACTGCTGACCTCCGATCAATGGTCGGCGCGGATGTGGTTTCCGGGCTGGATCTAGCACCTCAACTGGCCGCCGCAGCCCGATGGGCCTGATGGCGGGTTCCCTCGGTTCTACCGAAGTGGCAAGGTTGGGTTATGGCAATCACACCGAACGTTCCGCGACCTGGTCTGGACCTCGAGTACCCGATGTCCCTCGGGGTCTATGACAAGTACGAGCAAGCCCAGCAAGTCGTCGACTACCTGTCCGACCACGACTTCGCAGTCCAGAACATGGCGATCGTGGGCACCGAATTGCGATCGGTGGAGCGAGTCACCGGTCGGCTGACACGGCAGAAAGCCGCGCTCGCCAGCACGATCTCGGGAGCCTGGATGGGCCTGTTCATCGGATTCGCTTTCGCCCTTTTCGGCAAGGGTAATCAGGTCGGCTTCGTGATCACCGTCGTGGTCTTCGGCGCCGTATTCGGCCTCATCTGGAGCCAGATCGGATTCGCCGCGCTGACCCGAGGTGGCACCCGGGACTTCTCCTCGGTGACTCAGGTCGTCGCCACCAAGTACGAGGTGTTGGTCGAGCACCGGTTGGCCGACCGCGCGCGGGAACTGCTGATGTCCATGCCCGGCGGTGCACCTCAGTCCTTCTGAGTCGACACCGTTTCGACGGGTCCATCGGGGCAGGACTCTGTCAGGATGCAGGCTATGACCGCCTGCCGCCGTGCTCTCGTCCGTCGTCCTGCCCCGGTCCTGGCTGAGGGCATCACCACGCACATCGAGCGGTTACCGATTGACCTCGATCTGGCGTACCGCCAGTGGCAGGCCTACGTGGCTGCCATGTCGGACAGCGGCTGGGACATCATCGAGGTGGAGCCGGCCGACGACTGCCCCGACAGCGTGTTCGTCGAGGATTCGGCGGTGATGTACGGCTCGCTCGCCGTCCTCACGTCGCCCGGTGCCGAATCCCGCCGCGGCGAGATCGCCGGGACCGCGCGGGCCATGTCCGAACTGGGATTTCGGACGGTCTCGATCGCCCGGCCAGGAAGCCTCGACGGCGGTGACGTGCTCAAGATCGGAGCACAGGTCTACGTAGGGCGTGGCGGCCGGACGAATGCCGAGGGGGTACGGCAACTCCGGGCCGTACTTGCTCCGCTGGGCGCGGCGGTGACCGCGGTACCGATGACCAAGGCATTACATCTGAAGTCAGCGGTAACCGCCCTGCCGGACGGAACCGTGATCGGCTACGACCCTGCTGTCGACAATCCCCGGTTCTTCCCGCGATACCTGTCCATGCCGGAGGAGGCAGGGGCCCACGTCCTCGATCTGGGCCACGGGCGGTTGCTCATGTCCTCAGCCGCACCGGAATCCACCGCCCTGATCGAGGATCTCGGCTACTCGGTGGTGTCGGTGGACATCTCCGAGTACGAGAAGCTGGAGGGATGTGTGACCTGCCTGTCGATCCGGCTACGGGCGGAACCCTGAACGCTGGGTTGAACGGCTAACGACGATGCGCGCTGGCGCAGCCAATCTGGCCCATCGGTGAGTCAACCGATGTGCCTACCGAGCAAGCTCAGGTCGGCCGGCCCGAGCCGGTCGGAACTGGTCTTTGCCTGATGCCAGAAGGGGTACCTGAGTGGTTCAGCGCTGACGGCATCCAGCCGAGAGATGTCATCGGCGCTCAGCTGGAGGTCCGCGGCGGCGAGGTTATCGGCCAGTTGTTGCTCGGTCCGGGCACCCACGATGAGTGACGTCACACCGGGCTTGGCCATCGTGTACGCCAGCGCGACCTGTGCCGCGGAGGTCGAGTGAAGTTCAGCGATCTCGATTAGCAGCTCGATCGTGTTGTACAGCCTGTCCTCGTCATTCACCGGCGGCTCGTCCCAGTCGCTGAGGTGGCGGCTGCCCTCCGGCGCCGTGGTGCCGCGCCGGTACTTTCCCGACAGCAGGCCACCGGCCAAGGGGCTCCAGACCAGGATGCCCAGACCTTGATCCAGGGACACCGGTACGAGTTCGGACTCCGCATCGCGGTTCTGCAGCGAGTAATAGATCTGCTGGCTCACAAAGCGGTTGTAATTGCGTAGCTCCGAGACACCCAGCGCCTTCATCAGATGCCAAGCCGCATAATTGGACGCGCCGATGTACCGAACCTTGCCGGCATGCACGAGGTCGTCCAGCGCCGCGAGGGTTTCCTGCAGCGGCGTCTGGCCATCCCACTCATGAACCTGGTAAAGGTCGATGTAGTCAGTACCAAGTCGGCGAAGGCTGGCCTCCGCAGCGCGCATGATGTGATGCCTGGAGAGTCCGGCGTCGTTCGGGCCATCGCCCATCGGCATCCGGACCTTCGTCGCAAGCAGCATGTCCTCACGGCCGGCGCCCAACGCCTTGCCGACGATCTCCTCGGAAAGGCCGTTCGAGTAGACGTCCGCGGTATCGATCATGTTCACCCCGGCGTCGCGGGCGAGTCCGATCTGCCGTCGCGCCCCCTCGACGCCGATCTGGCCAACCGCACTGGCCCAGCCGGTGCCACCGAAGCCCATCGTCCCCAGTGTGATCGTGGACACTCGCAGGCCTGATGCGCCCAGCTGCCGGTACTCCATGGTCAGATTCCTTTCCTTGCCGACTGTTCTCCTACAGCCTTGCTGGTCGACTCGCATGGGTCAAACAGCAGAAATTGCTGACATACATCGATAACGCTTCTGAATCGACCAGCCGGAGATCAGTCCGGAAACGACTGCGAAACCTCTTGGTGGCATGGTATGGCCATCCCAAATGGAGGGCCCGGCCAACACGGGCCGGTTCGGAGCGATGCCTTGACTGTGCAGATGGCCGCGATGGCGTCGGCCCCCCTGCTGCTTTTGATGGGCTCGGTCGTTCTTCGAACAAGTCGAAGGGCCCGCCGCCACCGACGGCCTGTGCCTGCAGCGGCGAGCGACTTATCGGCACATTTCGACTCGCGGCAGCTGGCCGAGCTGGCCGAGTTGCTGCTCGCGACAGCCGCTACGGAACGTGCGCGGCTGGATCAGCAGCTAGCCGACTACGTTGCGGGTAGGACTGTCGGGTACGTCACGGCGGTTGCCAACCTGGACGACGGGATTTCGCTCGAACTGTCAGATGGCCAGCATCTGGCGCTCAACGGCATCGCACACCGCAGCCGACGGCTGATCCGCGCTCATGCCAGCGCCGACCTGCTCCGTCCGGTATGGGCCGAGCGGGAGCACCACTCATATCGACTGCTGCTGCACGGTCACCGTGGTGGCCCGGTCGAACTCTATGCTCGCCGAATGGTGCTTCGGGTCAAGCCATAACAAACCCGATCGTGTAACGCTCGGCATTGTTGTCATGCCGAGTGTTACACGATCGGGTCCTGCCACTCAGTACTGGCGAGCTGCTTGCAGCCGGCTACGGTATGTCAGCAGGCCGGCCATCAGGCACAGCATCGTGAGCACGAGTGGCAGCGTCGTGGCGTACCCGGTCGTGGCGAGTGCTCCACCTGCAGCAATAGCGCCGCCTACCGCACCCGTGCCTGTTCCTCCGTACACCATGTTCTCCTTTGCAGTTCGCCGCTTGTCAGTGGATTGAAGGCGGCGGCGGCTCGATCCTGACGCGACAGCGCGGATTGCCGATCTCAATAGTGGATCTGGGCGGCGTAGACGAACTGGTTGTCGTCGTAGGAGTAGCCGTAACCCGGGGCGTAGTGCAACGCACCGGTGCAGCTCACGACCACCAGGCGACGCTGGCCGGCCGGGTCGAACACCCCGACCGGCCACGCCGGGCTCTCCTTGTTGACGACCGGGTTGGCGTACACCCGCCAGTGGGTAAGCGAGGCCGCGGAGTTCGTCACCCAGATGTCGGCACCCGGGCGAATGTCGCTCAGATTCCAGAGCGCACCTCGCACGCCGTCCAGATTGATGTGCCCCGCGAGCAGAACCGTGCCGGTCACCGAATCGAGGTCCGCCCCTCCCGTGTCCCTCCCGACCTCTGCGGGCGCGGGGACCCCCAACTTGACGACCCTCTGGGATCCGACGTAGTCGCTGCTGGCATCCTGCGGAACAACGGGCGCATCGGTGCCGAGCGACGGAATATAGATGTGGTTGGGCAGCGGGTTCGCCGGTGGATGGGCTTCGGCCCCGCTGATATTCGGTACGCCGGGGAGCCGATCGGCGGACCTGGGGCTCAGGGAGTACTGGATGGCGGGGACGGCAGCTGCCGGCGGTGGCTTGACGTAGCGGACGTGAAACAGTGACCAAACCAAGGCGATGATGAGCAGGATCAACACCAGCAACAGGTACTTGCTTCGCCAGATCCATTCAGACCGTGTTCGCCGCTGGGCAACGTCCCGGTGCGTGACAGTCATGTCTGCGGCCCGTTCCTTCCTCTCGACCGGCTGGTACCCCGCCGTCGTCCTACCGCGTGGACCAGCCCGCACAACGCCGCGAGGAGCGCTGCAACCACCACGATGAACTCGATGCCCAGGGCATTGGCCAGTGGCGCCGAGATCACCACATTCGTCGAGGAGCGTCCGGCTGCGGTGATGGTGACGCACTGGGTCACCTCGCCTGGGCCGCCGAGGCAGACCACTCCCAGGTCGCTTCGGGCGTTGGGCGCGCCGGGGGGCAGGTCAAGGGCGAAGTAGATATCGGTCGTCGAGCCCGGCACCGTGCAGGTCAGCTCCTTTGTTGAGCCGGTCCAATCGGCGCCCGCCCACGCCCGGGTACGCAGCGTCGCATGGGTCACCGTGACCGTCATGGAGCGTGGTACGGAGCTGGCGGGGAACGTGACGCCGACAAGAGCCACGCCGTCACGAAGCACTATGGTGTGCGCGTCCAAGGCCACTCCCCCAAGTCCAATCCCCCTGTGCCAATCCCCCCGTGCCAATTACCCACAAGCCAATGCCAAATCTTGCCCTTCAGTAGAAGTAGCCGGGACGCCGATCGTGACGGCGCCTATCCCAATCTGGCCGCGACGGCGGCACGCAGGCCTTGCCGGGCGCGCTTGGCGAGTGCCGAGACGGCGTTCGGTGACATGTCTATTTCCCGGGCGATCTCTGCCGGTTTTCGCCCCTGGATCTCTAGCTCCCAGAGGATGTATCGCCACCGTGGCTGAAGGTCGGCCCACGCCCCGCGAAGCACCTCTGTCTGCTCCGGGGTCAGCGGATCCTCTGGGATTTCCATCGTCCGTTCCAGCACCTGCAGGTCATCTGTCGGCGTTAAGCGCTGGCCTCGTCGGCTGAGCGTGGCCGCGGCGTTGCGGATGCTGACGGCCAGGTATCCGCGGACGTTGTCAGCCGGACCGCGGCCGCCTACCAACGCGCTGTACAGCCCCGTGAACGCTTCGCTGACGACGTCCGCTGCGTCGGCTTCTTGCCTGGTGTAGCGGCGGGCGAGGTTGCGGGCAAGCCTGACATGTCGGCTGTAGAGCTGACCGTAGGCCACGATGTCACCCTCACGGGCCGCGAGCAGCAGCATCCTGTCCTCGTCGTCGGATGCTGCGGAAACTGAGTCGCGGCCTTCTGCTGAAGGCGTACCGCCGCCGTCAGGCGTGTTCCCGAGTTCCCGTTCGACGTCTCCGGCATTGTCTTCCTCCGCAAGCCTGGCATGTTCTCCCACGGGATAGGTGGAGTGCGGACGGGCCGATCATGACGGACCAACAGATCACGAATACATAACAGCTGCGGTGTTCGCTGGCACACGACGTTGGGCACGTGGGCCCGCTGACTGGCAGCTACGACTCAGCGACGACGACGCCAGCTGGCAAGTAGGGCGTCCCGCCGAACGATCGCGACCTCCGGTTCGATCAACGGCACGCCGAACGC
>JAVEET010000102.1 GCA_030840295.1 Pseudonocardiales bacterium | reverse complement strand
CTGATCGGCTGGCCCGGCTCGGGGTGGAGCAGCAGTTGGCCAAGCTCGGCGCCATGCCCGGCGCGACCGTGACCATCGGCGACTACGTCTTCGATTTCGAGCCGACCGCGGGTATGGCCGACGAGGCGTACCTGCCGACCCGGCGGGGGGCGGATGAGCGGCTGGAGGACGTGAGCCGTCCCAACGCCGACGATCGTCTCGCGGCCAAGAAGGCCCGCCGGGCCCACCTGTCCGATGACGAGCTGTTGGTGGAGGCCCGCATGGCGCGCGGAGCGTCGGGCGATGACGACGACTGAGGCAGTGGTCGTGACGCGGTCGGCGCTGGCCACCGCGGGGCGAACCGTCGTCAAGGTGGGTTCGTCTTCGCTGACCTATCGTGGTCGCCTCGATCCTGCCCGAATCGAGTCGTTGGTGGACGCGCTGGCGGCCCGCCGCGCAGCCGGTCAGCAAGTAGTGCTCGTGTCCTCCGGAGCCATCGCCGCAGGTATCGGGCCGCTGGGACTCAAGAGCCGGCCGCGTGATCTGGCCACTCAGCAGGCGGCGGCGAGCGTAGGACAGCTCCTGCTGGCCGAACGCTATGCCGCTGCGTTCGCTCGACACGGCCTGACCGTGGGACAGGTGCTGCTCACCGCTGACGACCTGCATCGGCGCGGTCACTACCGCAATGCGGTCCGCACCTTCGAACGGTTGCTGGCGCTCGGCGTGATCCCGATTGTCAACGAGAACGACACTGTGGCCACCCATGAGATCCGATTCGGTGACAACGATCGCCTTGCCGCGCTGGTGGCCCATCTCGTCCAGGCCGACGCGTTGGTCCTGCTCTCCGACATCGACGGCCTGTACTCCTCCGATCCCCGAAAGCCGGGCGCGGAACTGGTCTCCGACATCAGCAGCGTCGAGGACCTCGCCCTCGTTCGAGTGGGGGGTGTTGGTTCGAATATCGGGACCGGTGGGATGGCAACCAAGATCGATGCGGCCGGTATCGCCACCGGAGCAGGCATTCCCGTCCTGCTCACCGACGCGGCCTCGATCTCGGCGGGTCTGGGCGGTATCGGTGGCACTTTCTTCGCACCACTAGGTCGACGAACCGCCTCCCGGCTGTTCTGGCTGCGGCATGCCACCACTCCCCGGGGCCGGCTGGTGCTCGATCCGGGCGCCGTCACCGCGGTTATCGTGAAGAGAACCTCGCTGCTGCCGGCCGGAATCACCGCTGTCACCGGTGACTTCTCCTCCGGCGACCCCGTGGAGCTGGCGGACGAGGGCGGCGTCGTGGTGGCGCGGGGACTCGTGGCCTTCGACTCAGACGATATGCCGGCGCTGCTCGGCAAACGAACGCGCGACCTGCCTCAGGAGCTGCGCCGTGAGGCCGTGCACCGCGACGATCTCATCGTCTGGTAAAGGCCATTCGGGTCTGTGACGTAAGGTCGTGCCCGTGACCGACTTCCCGCCGATGCAACCGGTTACCGAGACCGGCGTGACCGCTCCAACGCCGCCGCCGCGCGCGCTGCATCCGGTCATCTATTTGCTCGGCGCGAACTTGGGTATGTCCATCCTGCTGACCGCGTTGGTTTTCGTCTTCAAGCACAGCGTTGTCGAGTATCAGGTCGCCCACCATGCCATCCGACGGGACTCGAGCCTCACCCCGCAGGCACAACGCGAAATCTTCCGCACAGCAGCGAATGTCGGCATCTGGTCTAGGGTCGCCGGAAACGTGGTTGTGGCCGTCGTCTACGTGTTCCTGGTCCGTGCACTGCTGCGGGGCCGCCGTCGGGCCTACCTCCGCGTTATCTGGCTCAGCGTGCTCGGCATCGCAAGTCTGGCTCTGCTGTGGGTCAATCCGTATCCCTTGTGGATGCGGGCCGAGCAGGTTCTGCAGGCACTGCTGCTCGCGGCCATCCTGTTCCGCGTCACTCGCCCAGAGGTACGCGGCTATTTCGCCAGGCGACGGTGACCGCAAGCTCACGCGTCTGATCGGCTAGCCAGTGTGTCCGGCTCCCGCCGGCCCTATCCTTGTGACCATGAGCATTGACTCGGCCGCACCCGCCGTCACCGAAGCGGACGTACGCGAGGTGGCCGCGCGCAGCCGGGTGGCGGCCGTCGAGTTGGCGTTGGTCACCCGCGCGGCCAAGGACGCCGCCCTGATGACGATGGCTGATGCGCTGGACGCTGCGACCACTGACCTGCTGACTGCGAACGCCCGCGACGTCGAGGCCGCCCGAGCGGCCGGAACCGCTGAACCGCTGCTGGACCGGCTCGCGCTGGACGCCGAGCGGGTCGCCGCCATGGCCCAGGGTTTGCGGGACGTCGCCGGCCTGCCAGATCCGGTGGGTGAGGTGCTTCGCGGCTACACCCAGCCCAACGGCTTGGAAATCAAGCAGGTTCGGGTCCCATTCGGCGTGATCGCGATGGTGTACGAGGCGAGGCCCAACGTCACAGTCGATGCCGCCGGCCTGGCCGTGAAATCCGGAAACGCCGCCTTGCTGCGAGGATCGGGTAGCGCGTACGAGTCCAACCGCGCCCTGGTGGCGGTCCTGTCCGAAGCCGCATCGAAGGCGGGCTTGCCGGCCGATGTGATCCAACTCGTCCCGGGCACGGATCGCTCCAGCGTGAATTACCTGCTCAAGGCCCGCGGTCTGGTCGATGTGATCATTCCGCGGGGCGGTGCCGGGCTGATCAAGTTCGTCGTCGAAAACTCCTCGGTCCCGGTCATCGAGACCGGCGTGGGCAACGTGCATGTGTTCGTCGATGCAAGTGCCGACCTGGCAATGGCCGAGCGGATCGTGGTGAACTCGAAGATCTCCCGCCCGAGCGTCTGCAACTCGGCTGAATCCCTGCTGGTCCACCAAGAGATCGCCGACGAATTCCTGCCCCGAATCACCTCGGCCCTGCAGGTTCAGGGCGTGGTCCTGCACGGTGACCGACAGTTCGCCGAGGTCAACGGCGACGTCGTTGCCGCCACGGACGAGGACTGGGCGACCGAGTATCTGTCGCTGGATATCTCGGCCAGGGTCGTCGCCGGCGTCGACGAGGCGATCGAGCACATCCGGCGCTGGTCCTCGGGCCACACCGACGCGATCGTCACGAGCGACCTGCAGGCTGCTCGCCGGTTCGTGGCCAGAGTCGACTCGGCAGCGGTGATCGTCAATGCTTCAACCCGGTTCACCGACGGCGGCGAGTTCGGTTTCGGTGCCGAGATCGGCATCTCGACGCAGAAACTGCACGCCCGGGGCCCGATGGGCCTCCCGGAGCTGACCTCCACCAAATGGGTGGTCTTCGGCGATGGTCAAACCCGCTGAACGGCGTCAAGTATTGTTCAACGTCGGGCCGGCGTCGTCCCGTCTACCAGCCGATCAGACAAGCGAGGCCACGCGTGGGTGACGTCACCGGATTCCTGAAGCACGACCGCGAGCTGCCGAATCGGCGGCCCGTCGCGATCCGCCTGCAGGACTGGCGAGAGGTCTACGAGCAGTTCGACCCTGAATCCGTCCAGGTCCAGGCAGGTCGGTGCATGGATTGCGGTATCGCCTTCTGCCACAACGGCTGCCCGCTGGGCAACCTGATCCCGGAGTGGAACGATTTCGTCTATCGGAACCGCTGGGACGACGCCATCGACCGGCTGCACGCGACCAACAACTTCCCCGAGTTCACCGGACGGCTGTGCCCGGCGCCGTGTGAGGCAGCCTGCGTACTCGGTATCAGTCAAAAGCCGGTCACCATCGAGCAGGTCGAGAAGGAGATCATCGAGCGTGCCTTCGCCCAGGGTTGGGTCACGCCGCAACTGCCGACCCGCAAGACCGGCAGGAAGGTCGCGGTGGTCGGCTCCGGTCCGGCGGGCCTGGCCGCGGCCCAGCAACTGACCCGAGCCGGGCACCAGGTGACGGTGTTCGAGCGCGCCGACCGAATCGGTGGCCTGCTCCGCTATGGCATCCCCGAGTTCAAGATGGAGAAGAAGGTCATCGACCGGCGGCTGGAGCAGATGACCGCTGAGGGCACCGAGTTCCGGACCGGGGTCAACGTCGGCGTGGACATCAGCTCCGCGCAGCTACGGTCCGAGCACGATGCGGTCGTGCTCGCCGCGGGGGCGACCCAGTGGCGCGACCTACCGGTTCCGGGACGGGAGCTGAACGGGATCCACCAGGCGATGGAGTTCCTCCCGTGGGCCAACCGGGTCCAGCAGGGCGATCTCGAAGCTGCGCCCATCACGGCCCAGGGCAAGCGGGTCGTGATTATCGGCGGCGGCGACACCGGGGCCGACTGCCTCGGAACCTCCCACCGTCAGGGTGCGATCTCGGTCCACCAGTTCGAGATCATGCCGCGACCACCGCAGGATCGCCCGGAAAGCAACCCGTGGCCGACCTGGCCGTTCATCTTCCGTACCTCCTCAGCCCATGAGGAGGGCGGCGAGCGAATCTTCGCGGTCAACACCGAACGATTCATCGGTGACGGGGCGGGCAATGTCACCGCACTGGTTGCCCACGAGGTGGAGATGGTCAACGGCCGATTCACCAAGGTCGAGGGCAGCGACTTCGAATTGCCCTGCGATCTGGTGTTGCTCGCGATGGGATTCACCGGGCCAGAGCGCAACGAGTTGATCAACGGTCTCGGGGTCGAACTCACCGACCGCGGCACCGTCGGCCGGGACGACAGCTGGGCCAGCAACGTCGACGGCGTCTTCGTGGCCGGCGATGTCGGGCGAGGACAGAGCCTGATCGTCTGGGCGATTGCCGAGGGCCGGTCGGCCGCCTCTGCGGTGGATGAATGGCTGATGGGTCAGACCGACCTGCCGCGCCCCATCGTGCCGACCGCCGCGCCGCAGAAGTAACGATCCAGCCAGCATGACGTCTGCAGCCGGTCGGATCGGCGGTGCGCACGAGTCGAGCCCGACCGAGCGGCCGGGCCGGGTCGGGATCATGGGCGGCACGTTCGACCCGATACACCACGGTCACCTGGTGGCTGCCAGCGAAGTGGCCGATCTGTTCGATCTCGACGAGGTCGTCTTCGTCCCTACCGGCCAACCGTGGCAGAAGGCCGAGCGCGAGGTGAGTCCGGCCGAGCACCGGTACCTGATGGCGGTAGTTGCGACGGCGTCCAACCCCCGCTTCTGGGTCAGCCGGGTCGATATCGACCGGCCCGGTCCGACCTACACCGTCGACACGGTCCGCGATATCGCGCGCCTACGACCGGGTGCCCAGATTTTCTTCATCACCGGCGCCGATGCACTCCACCAGATCCTGTCCTGGAAGGACGCCGATGAGTTGTTCGGAATGTGCCATTTCGTGGGGGTCACCCGGCCGGGCTATCACCTGTCCGGCGATCATCTGCCCTCGGCATCGGTGACGCTGCTCGATGTTCCGGCGATGGCGATCTCGTCCTCGGCAGTCCGCGAACGGGTGCGCTCCGAACGTCCGGTCTGGTATTTGGTGCCCGACGGGGTCGTGCAGTACATCGCCAAGCACGCGCTCTACCGCGGCTGACATCGGATCGCACGCCGCCCGGTGCATCCGGGTGGCCCCTCAGCCGGCTCGCTGAGAGACTTCACAGCATCGCCCCGCGCTGAATCGTGACCGCGTCGTTACTGGTTGCGCCAGTCGCACGTATTATCGCTGAGTGGTTCTCAACAAGTTGCTGCGCGCCGGCGAAGGCAAGGTCGTCCGGCGCCTGACGTCCATCGCCGATCACATCGAGACCCTCGAAGAGGACTATGTTGATTTCACCGACGCTGAGCTTCGGGCGCTGACCGACCAGTTCAAGGAGCGTTACGCCGACGGCGAGACCCTTGACGAGCTGCTTCCGGAGGCGTTCGCCGTCGTCCGCGAGGCTGCCCGCCGAACCTTGGGCCAGTTCCACTACAAGGTGCAGCTGATGGGCGGGGCCGCGCTCCATCTGGGCAACATCGCCGAAATGAAGACCGGTGAGGGCAAGACCCTGGTCTCGACGTTGCCCGCGTACCTCAACGCGCTGTCCGGCGACGGCGTGCACGTGGTGACGGTGAACGACTACCTCGCCTCCCGCGACGGCGACTGGATGGGCCGGGTCCACCGGTTCTTGGGCTTGTCGGTGGGCAAGATCCTGTCCAACATGACGCCCGAGGAGCGCCGGGTGAGCTATGCCTGTGACATCACCTACGGCACCAACAACGAGTTCGGGTTCGATTACCTGCGCGACAACATGGCCTGGTCGACCGATGATCTCGTGCAGCGCGGACACAACTTCGCGGTGGTCGACGAGGTCGACTCGATCCTGATCGACGAGGCGCGCACCCCGCTGATCATCTCCGGACCAGCCGATGACAACCAGCGCTGGTATCCGGAGTTCGCGCGGCTAGCCCCGCGGATGCACAAGGACGAGCACTACGAGGTCGAAGAAGGCAAGCGGACCATCGCGATCACCGAGGCGGGGGTGGAGTTCGTCGAGGACCAGCTCGGCATCGACAACCTGTACGAGGCCGCAAACACGCCGTTGGTGGGTTACCTGAACAATGCGGTCAAGGCCAAGGAGCTGTACAAGCGCGATCGCGACTACATCGTCCGCGACGGTGAGGTACTGATCGTCGACGAGTTCACCGGCCGGGTGCTCGCCGGTCGCCGCTACAACGAAGGCATGCACCAGGCGATCGAAGCCAAGGAAGGTGTTGCCATCCAGCAGGAGAACCAGACGCTGGCCACCATCACCCTGCAGAACTACTTCCGGTTGTACGAGCGGCTGTCCGGCATGACCGGGACGGCACAGACCGAAGCGGCCGAGCTGAACCAGATCTACAAACTGGGTGTGGTGCCCATCCCGACCAACCAGCCGATGATCCGCGAGGATGCCACAGACCTGGTTTACAAGACCGAGGACGCGAAGTTTGCCGCGGTCATCGACGACATCAGCGAGCGGTACGAGAAGGGCCAACCCGTTCTGGTCGGTACCGCGAGCGTCGCGAAATCGGAGATCCTGGCCAACCTGCTGCTGCGTCGTGGCATACCCCACGAGGTGCTCAACGCCAAGCAGAACGACCGTGAGGCGGCCATCGTTGCCATGGCTGGGCGCAAGGGCGCCATCACGGTGGCCACCAATATGGCCGGCCGTGGTACCGACATCATGCTCGGTGGCAACCCGGAGTTCATGGCCGACGCCGAACTGCGCGAGCGAGGCTTGAACCCGACGGACACTCCGGAGGAGTACGAGGCGGCCTGGCCCGACACGCTGGGGAAGACGAAGGAAAGCATCGCCCGCGAGCACGATGAGGTCGTCGCACTCGGTGGGCTGTACGTGCTCGGTACCGAGCGGCACGAGTCACGCCGGATCGACAACCAGCTCCGCGGCCGGTCCGGGCGTCAGGGTGACCCGGGCTTCTCGCGGTTCTACCTTTCCCTCGGCGATGACCTGATGGTTCGGTTCAATGGTGACCGGATCGCCGCGATCATGAACTTCATGCGGCTGCCCGAGGACACGCCGATCGAGAACAAGCAGGTATCGAAGGCCATCCAATCCGCCCAGACCCAGGTCGAGCAGCAGAACTTCGAGATCCGCAAGAACGTGCTCAAGTACGACGAGGTGCTGAACAAGCAGCGGACGGTCATCTACGACGAGCGGCGCAGGGTTTTGTCCGGCGCGGACATGTCCGACCAGATCCCGCCGATGATCACCGACGCCGTGACCTCGTACGTCGAAGGCGCCACCTCCTCCGGCTATCCGGAGGAGTGGGACCTCGAGCAACTGTGGGTGGCATTGAAGACGCTCTACCCGATCTCGCTGACCATCGACGAGGCCGTTGAGACGGCCGGTGGACACCGCAACGACCTCACCCGTGAGTTTCTCGTCGAGGAGATCGTCGCCGACGCGCTCGCCGCGTACGAACAGCGCGAGGCCGACCTCGGGTCCGAGGTCACCCGGGAACTCGAACGTCGGGTGTTGTTGTCGGTGCTGGACCGCAAATGGCGCGAGCATTTGTATGAGATGGACTACCTGCAAGAAGGCATCGGACTGCGGGCGATGGCACAGCGGGACCCACTGGTGGAATACCAGAAGGAGGGTTTCGACATGTTCAGCGCGATGATGGACGCCATCAAGGAAGAGTCCGTCGGATTCCTGTTCAACCTGGAGGTCCAGGTTGAGGACGAGGCCAGCCGAACTTCGGATCTCCTGGCCGACGATGCCCCACCAGCCGAGACGGACGAGCCGGTGCCCGATGTGGTGGCAGCGGCCGAACGCGTGGTCGCCGACATCGCTGCCGGTCGGAGGAACAGTGACGATCATCCGCACATCTCCGCCAAGGGATTGGGCCGCACCGAGTCCAAGGCGGGGTTGACGTACAGCGCGCCGTCTCTGGATTCCGAGGCTCCGGAGGTTCGTACTGAAGGGGGAGCGGCGCCTGAGACCGGCAACCGGGCCGCCGCGGCCAAGCAACGGCGAGCCAACCCGAACCGTGGCTCGCGTGGCAACAAGCGCAAGCGCTGACTTCCGCTTGACGATCGACTGAACGCGCTGCGATGGCAGTCGCGCGATGGCGGTCAGCCGATCTGTAGCCGGACGCAGCGCCACCGCCCATCCAGCCCTTCGAGGCGCAGCGCCATCGCACGGAAGCGTTCGCCTACCCGGACGATCGCCGCGATCTCGGCGACCCCGTCGGCGGGTTCGATGATGTGGATGGAATGCACTGTCGCCGGACGTTGAGTGGTGCCGAGTCGGACGATCCGGCCGGCGTCGCGGGCCAGGCCGGCCTGCACAGCGGGAGCGGTGTGCTGCGCCAGCTGTGCGGCGGGCCGGCGGCCGGTCGCCGTCTCGATGATGCCGATGAGCAGCCGGCGGGTGAAGCCGTTCAACTCAGGCAGCTCGGCCCGTCCGGTCGGCCTCGGCTCGAACGAGTTGTCGACGGTGGACAGCCGGAGGCCGCACGGGACATTGAGATCCTCTGCGGAGAACGGCAGCGGACGATCCAGCGGCCCGACCAGGCTCAAGTGGCGCGGGGGTAGTTCGTCGTCGAATTGAGGCTCGCGGGCGGGCGCGGGTCGGACGACGAATCGCTGTCCGACCGGCGTGGGCACCCGGACCGAGATCGTCGAGGCGAGTGCGCGGGATCCTGACATGTCAGGTCTTCCCGGTCGGCACGGTGAGGCGTTGTCCGGGTCTGACCAGCCCGGGATCGGCGCCGATGACACCGCGATTGGCCCGATACCACCGGGGCCACTCGGTGGCGACCTGCTGATCGCTCGCAGTCGGGCCGAGTCGATGTGCTGCGATCAGCCACAGCGACTGGCCGGCCGCAACGGTGACCCGGCCTTCCTGCGCAGGCTGTGCGGCACGTCGGCCCGGCTTGGCATCGGGAGGCGGCAACGGCACCACGGCCACTGGCAGCGGCGCGATGGAGCCAGACCCGGTGCTGGTCGGCCAAGGTACCGGTGGAATGGGCGGCGTTCGTTCGGACGTGGTCGCCACCACCGTGCTCGTTGGGGGTGTGGGCCCAGGTGCGGCGAGGGCGCTCGATGACCCGAGCAGGATCGAGGCCCCAGCCGCGCCGATGACGATGCGACGAAGCGTCCTCGGTGCGACGCGGGACGCGAGGATATGGCTGCCTCGACCGAACCGGCCGGGGCACCGTCCAGCCAAGGTTGCTGCCAGCCCCAGAGCCAACCAAGCCGCAGAGAGCCACAGGGCAGCGGTGACGAGAGCCAGGGCCGCTTGGTCAGCGCCCGCCCTGGAGACCCAGGCATGCGGTGCCTGCAGGCCACGCGACAGGCCGATCCAGTCGGGCGCTAGCCGCACCAGTACCCACGCATCGGCGAGCGCGGTGCCCACCAGAACACACCATCGGCGAGTCAGGCTCATCTGTTGTTAACCTCCATTAGCGCTTGTTTGCATCCATTTACGTTTATAAGCGTGCGACGAGGCCCGGTCAAGCCAATTGCGCGAATCCGACCCGAAGGCGCGTCCCGAGAGGGCAGGCTGGGCGACGCGTACATCGGGAAGGAGGACGTGGGTGAGATGGGACGGGCTGTTCGCGGACCTCGAGGCCCAGGCCCTGGCGTTGGCCGTCGCCGAACGCAACGCCGAGATCGACGAGCGAACGCGTGCCGAGGCCGGGCTGCTGAACATCGCCGACCGGCTGCGCCCCTCGATCGGCGCATCCATAGGAGTGCGGTGTGCTGGGGGTCTGCACCTATCGGGACGCGTGCGCCTCGTCGGATCCGAATGGCTGTTACTGGTAGAGGGCTCCGGCCGCGAGGCGGTCGTGGCCACGGCGGCCATCTGGTCGGTCGCGGGGTTGGGCCGCTTGTCTGCCACCGCGGACTCGATCGGCCTGGTGGAAACTCGTCTAGGCATGCGCCATGTCTTGCGGGGCATCGTCCGCGACCGCTCGGTCGTGCGACTTCATCTCCGCGACGGCGTCATCCTCGATGGCACCGTCGATCGGGTAGGCGGCGATTTCCTCGAGCTGGCGATGCACGCTGCCGGCGAATTACGCCGTCGGAAGGAGGTGCGGGAGGTCATGGTCGTCGCGTTGGCTGCCGTGGTCGCCCTCCGAAGAGATGACCTGTCCTGAGCGCCCGTCCGCCTGGGGATAGTTTCCTTCGGTAGCACAAGGCAGAAGTCCATCGGGCGACCCCGGATTTGTGTAGCCTGCGGGCGTAGGTTAATGTTTGTTCTGCACCGCGGTTTGGGCCTGGGTTTGGGGTTCGGGTGGTGTCCATCGAGACAGAAAAGCGGCTTCATGCCGGTACTGATTGGTGGTTCGGGTCGGGT
>JAVEET010000059.1 GCA_030840295.1 Pseudonocardiales bacterium | reverse complement strand
CCCCGGGGACCCGGCAGCGGTCAGCTCGCTACATATATCTCCCCCCGAGCTGCCAGCCGCCCGTCGCGTTCGGAGAGCACCAGTGCTTGAGCAAGGCGTGCTGATCTCTGTCAACGCGGCGTTCTCCGGCGGCCGAGCTTCCCCGTTTCTTCTTTCCCGGAAGCCGATCCACCTGCTCGGTGACTTCTCCCGTGGCCACGCGAAACGATCGTCGGACATCGGGACGAGGTCAGTCGGCAACGTGCTCAGGATCGCAGCCGCCCGGTTCGCATTCACGCGGGTGAGCTGGAAGGAACCGGCCACAAGCCTGGATTCCGCGTCACCCTGCAGACAACGTCCTGAGAATCCGGCACCGCCTCTGACGGCGCAAGCCTCGGCTCGCACGAGGGCCGCTGTCGTCCTGTCGCGCAATCGGCGCCTCAGCTTGGTCGACGCTGAGGTCTTGACATCGGTGCGGAAGCCCTCCAGGATCATAGATCCTATAGGATCTTGGACGTTGTGTGAGTACTGGAGCAATCCAGCGCAGCTACCCCACCCAGCCGCGGCTCGATCCGCGAGCTCACGAAAGGTGCCATTATGACCGGTGCGCGGAAACGCAAATCGATGCTTGTTGGGCTAGTTGTCGGGACACTTGCGCTCGCTGCCGGGATTGCAGCGGCGCCGGCGTCGGCCCGCGCGCAGATCACCCTGTACGCATCACCCACCGCGACGGCGACCAGCGGTTGCACCCTGAAGGCGCCGTGCAGCTTGGACGGAGCGCAGAGTGTGGTGCGCGGATTGACCGGCAGCATGACCGGCGACATCGTCCTCGATCTGCGCGGCGGGGTGTACCGCCGCTCTACGACCTGGACCTTCAGCGATGCTGCACATGACTCCGGAACGCACGGCCACCGGGTGATCTACCAGGCCTATCCGGGTGAAAGTCCCGCGATAAGCGGCGGCCAGCAGATCACCGGCTGGAGCCTGCACGACAGCTCCAAGAACATCTGGAGCGCGCAGGTCGGAACGTCGCTGCGCACCCGAGAGCTGTATGTGAACGGTGTTCGGGCCCAGCTGGCCCGCGGTCGCTCGAACCCGTCCGGCTGGTCGCCTACCTCAACAGGACTGACCGCACCGGATTCGAGCATGGCCTCCTGGCCGGACGTGGTCGGCACCGAGGTGGTCAGCGAGAACACCTGGGTGCACAAGTCCTGCCCGATCACCTCCGCGTCCGGCACCGCGGTCACCCTCGCCCAGCCTTGCTACACCAACGCGGAGCTGCCCTACAACTTCGCCAGTGGTGCGGTGGTGAATCAGTACCCGTACAACGTCTCGTGGGTGCAGAACGCCTACGAACTGCTGGACACACCGGGACAGTTTTACCTCGATTCCGCTGGCGGAACGCTCTACTACGTGCCTCGACCGCACGAGGACCTGGCCACCGCCGACATCGAGGCTCCGGTGCTGCAGACGCTCGTCAGCGGCTCGGGCACGGGCGCGTCACCGTTGTCGAACGTCACGTTCGCCGGCCTCACCTTCGAGCACGCCACTTGGCTCACCCCGGCCACGTCAGAAGGGTATGCCGAGGGCCAGGCCCAATGGCGGATCACCGGCAGCGGGCGGACCCAGGTGCCGATGAGCGATCTGACCCGAACCCCCGGTCAGATCACCTTTAACCACGACAGCAACCTGATCTTCTCCGGCAACACCTTCACCCACCTTGCCACAGTCGGCCTGGAACTGGGCATCGGCAGTAAGAACGACACGGTGCTAGGTAACCGGATCACAGACGTGGGCGGCAACGGCCTGCAGCTCGGCAGCGTCAACAGCGTTGATCGGACGTCGCCCAGCGCCGACCAGGTCAGCGGAAACACTGTGCGGGACAACGCGATCACGTTCGCCGGACAGGTCTACCGGAGTGCGGTGGGGATCTTCGTCGGCTACACGACCGGCACCACGGTCACACACAACGCGATCGGTCAGCTGCCCTATACCGGGATCAGCATCAACCTCGGGTGGGAGGGAACCTCTTACAGCGGCGGGGCAACCGTCACTTACAACGAGATCTTCCAAGACATGCGGGTGCTGGACGACGGCGGTGCGCTGTACACCCAAATGCCGATGACGACTCCATCGGTGATGAAGTACAACTGGCTGCACGACGAGGATTACACCGGTGGCGCCCCGCTGTACTTGGATTCGACCACCGGAAACTGGACCGTGCAGTACAACGTGCTGCAGACCGGCTCGGAGGCCTCCCGCAACATCCAGGCCTGCTGCGGAGTCGCAGCTATGAACAATACGGTGCAGTTCAACTACAGCAACGGCTCCGGCACCCTGCACGGCGACGCACATCCGTCCAACACTGTCAACAACAACTACGACAACCTGGCATCGTTCCCGCCCGCGGCCCAGGCGATCATGGCAAGCGCCGGACTGGAACCGGCCTACGCCGGACTGCTGACCAGCCGCACCATCAACGACAACGCCCGCAGCCTGTCCTACTCCGGCCCCGGCTGGGGATACTCGAACAACCGCGGCTACGGAGACTTCGACGACGACGTGCACTACAGCTATACGGCCGGCGCGACCGTGCAGTTCGCCTTCAACGGAAGCGGGGTGTCATGGCTAGCCCAGCGCAGCGACCAGACCGGCCCCGTGGAGGTCTACGTGGACGGAGTTGACCAGGGCACCGTCACGCCGGTGACCTCCGGCCAGCCCTACCCGACTCAGCAGGTGGATTACCGCATCAGCGGTCTCGTGCCCGGCTGGCACACGCTCAGAATCGTCAACAACAGCAACAGTCTCGTCACCATCGACGGGTTCACCGTCGACAGCGGCTGGACCGCCAGCAACGACACGGCGACCGGAGTCAGCTACGGCGGCAGGGGCTGGACGTACTCCGCCGGCCGCGGCCTCGGCGACTACGGCGACGACGTGCATTTCAGCGATACCTCCGGCGCGAGCGCGGAGTTCTCGTTCACCGGCAGCGGAGTCGCCTGGCTCGCTCCGCGCAGCGACCGAACAGGCCCGGTGGAGATCTACGTCGACGGCGTCGATCAGGGCAGCCTCACGCCGAAGTCCTCGGGCAGCCCCTACCCGGCACAGCAGGTCAGCTATTCGATCACCGGACTGATCCCGGGAAAGCACAAACTCAAGATCGTAAACAACACGGCCAAGCGGCTTACCGTGGACGCATTCACCGTGGAAACCTCCCGCCAGATCGGCAACGACGCCGGCCCGGGCGTCACCTACTCCGGTAGCGGCTGGACGTACTCACAGGCCGATAGCCGTCACGCTGGCGACGTCCACTACAGCTCATCCCCGGGCGCCATGGTGACCTATGCTTTCAACGGAACGAGCGCCGGGTGGTTGGCCCCGTCCGGGTCCAGTAGCGGACCCGTCGAGATCTACCTCGACGGCGTGGACGAGGGCACGGTGACGCCAAGTGCCAGCAGCAGTTCGCGGCCGCAGTTGGACTATGCGATCACAGGCCTGGTCGCCGGTTACCACACGCTGCAGATCGTCAACACCACGGCGACGCTCCGCGTCGACGGCTTCACCTCGCGATACTGAGGGATTGCCGTGTAATAGTGGGAATCTCCAGCTCGCCGGCGACCCCGCCGGTAGCGCGCTCGGTCAGTCGGCCCGGGACTGGCCGAGCGCGCCGGCGAGCCTGGCTCGGGAGGCGCTCAGGTGGGCGCTCATGGCTTGGGCTGCTCCGGCCTCGTCACGACGCGCGACCGCCTCCAAGACCCGCTGGTGTTCGCTCACGGTGTCGTCGGTGAGTCCGAGCGTGTAGTACAGCCGGTACAGCTGCGCATGGGGACGGAGCCGTTCCAAGGTCTCCACCATGAGCGCTACCCCGGTGGCGGCAGCCAAGGCGACGTGGAAGGCGGCGTCCTGGGCGGCGAATGTCTTGTAACTGTCGTAGCCTTCCCCGCTCACCGGTATGCCCATTTCCGAGATCAGGTTCCGCAACTCGCTGAGCTGGTCAGACGTCGCGACCTGCGCGGCCCACGAGGCGCAGGCCGGCTCGAGAAGTAGCCGCATCCGAAACAACTCCTCGAAGGAGCGCGCATCGATAAGTGGAGCGGCCGTGTAGCCATGGTGTGCCTTCTTGCTCACCAGGCCATCAGACTCCAACCGGGCCAGCGCCTCGCGGATGGGTGTGGGCGAGACTCCCAGGTCGCGCGCGAGGCCGTCGATGGACAGCCTCGCACCTGGCTCCACGACGTTGTCCATGAGCTTGGACTTCAAGATTTCGTAGATCTCGTCGGCGAGTACCGACCGACGGGGCGCGTCGACGGGTCCGAAAAGCGACGTACCGGCAGGTGACAGCACTCGGGACATGCTTCACATCGTATAGGAAATCGGATCCAGCGGGTGCTTTGCAGAACGATTTCGAAAGTTAATGCCGGATCTCGGCCCTGTTTCAAGGTCTTGACAAAGGCCCGTTGGCCGCGCACGATCAGGAATCATAGATCCTATAGGAAAATATTTGGCTCACGCATGAGCCAGCGAACTGAAGGGTGACCTCTGTGGCACGTACACGTCTCGCGGTACAGCTCGGGATCGCCGGTGTCGCCATCGGCACTCTCGCCGCGTGCACCACCGCGAACTCCTCCACTTCCAGCGCGACCTCCGGCGGCAAGGCCCCAAAGCAGGTGGTGATCGGCCTATCGAACCAGACCATGGCGGTGACCTTCCCGGTCGGCCTGGCAAAAGGGGCTCAGCAGGAGGCCGACAAGCTCGGTGCGAAGCTCGTGGTGCTCGACTCCAAGGGCGACGTGCAGAAGCAGGGCAGTGACATCCAAGACCTCATTGCGCAGAAGGTGAACGGGATCCTGATCGTCCCTAACTCGCCGGGTCCTGCCCAGGCGATGGTGGACGGCGCCGCCGCCGCCGGAATCCCGATTGCGTCGGTACACGGCACCGTCGGAACGGGTCCTACGACCGTCCCCTACGACAAGCTCGCGTTCACGATCAACGAGAGCGCTGACGCAGTCGGGCACGAGGAGGCCAGCCTCGCCAGGCAGGCGCTGCCGTCAGGCGGCAAGGTCGCGATCATCACCGGAGCCTCCGGATTCCTGGAGAACACCACGTGGACCGCCGGTTTCAAAGCGGACCTGGCCGCGGCGAGCGGCTTCAGCATCGTGGCGACCCAGCCGGGTGACTGGACCGCTGAAAAGGGCCAGGCGGCCTGCCAGGGCATCTTGAGCGCACACCCGGACGTCAACCTGTTCTACGCGTTGTCCGACGACATGGCGGCCGGCTGTGCCAAGGCGGTCGCAGCAGTCCAGTCGCACGCCAAGATCCTCGGCAACGGCGGTGCAAAGCTCGGCATCAGCGGCATCCAGGACGGCTCGATCTACGGTGACGTCTGCTTCAAGCCTGTCGACGAGGGTGCGAAGGCCTTCGACACCCTCTACGCCCAGATCACCGGCAAGGCTGCCGCGCCCAAGAGCGTGCTGAGCTACGACATCCCGACGGTGACCAAGGCGAGCGTCGACCAGTGCGTGCCGCAGTGGTAGGAGCGGCCAATACCTCGGTGCGGACGAGCGGATCCCCCTCGTCCGCACCGATCGCGTTGGAGATCGACGAGGTCACCAAGACCTATCCCGGCGGCACCCGTGCCCTCAAGGGTGTCTCGCTTCAGCTGCGTCCCGGTCAGGTGCACGGCCTGGTAGGTGCGAACGGAGCGGGCAAGTCCACGCTTATCAAGATCATCGCCGGCGCCGAGCGCCCGAGTTCGGGTGAGCTGCGCTGGCAGGGAACAACGGTCGACTGGCGGCGTCCGGCCGATGCCCAGGCCGCAGGCGTCGCGGTCGTCCACCAGCAGAGCCCGGTCTCGCCCGCGCTGTCCGTACTCGAGAACGTCTATCTCGGCGCGGGGGCCGGCGCCCTGTGGAATCCCAACCGGCGGCAGGCCGATTTCGCCGAACTGTGCGCCAGCATCGGCTTTTCGATCGATCCCCATGCCGTCGTTGCCAGCCTGTCGATCGGCGACCGGCAGATGGTCTCGATCCTGCGGGCGCTTGCCCGCCGGCCGCAGCTGATGCTGCTGGACGAGCCGACGGCGTCCATCACTCCGGCCGAACGAGCCGGAGTGCTCGGTGCGGCAAGGCAACTGGCGCTGACCGGCGTCGCTGTCGTGTTCGTATCACACTTCCTCAACGAGGTGACCGAGATCTGTGACGTGGTCAGCGTGCTGCGCGACGGCAAGCTCGTCGACTCCTTCGGTGCCGAGGAACTGACCGAAGAGCGGATGGTCACAGGCATCATCGGCAACCGGCTGCGGGCCGTTGAGAGCACGCATGTAGCGCAGCAACCGGGTGATCCGGTGCTGGAACTGCGCCGGCTGCGATCGACTTCGATGGCCGCACCCGTGGACCTTACGGTCCGCAGCGGTGAGATCGTGGGCCTGGCCGGTCTGCTCGGATCCGGCCGCACCGAGTTGCTCAAGGCGGTCTTCGGCGCCGACCGGCGAACCGAGGGCGAGGTGCTCGTCGAAGGCAAGCCACTCTCCGGCGGCCCCGCAGCCGCCGTCAAGCGGGGCGTCGCCTTCGTACCAGAGGACCGGCTGGCCCAGGGCCTGATCGGTGACTGGGAGATCTGGCGCAACGTCTCGATGGCTGACCTGGGAAGCTTGTCGCGGCGCTTCCTCAGGCTTGATCCCGCAGCCGAACGTGCTCGGGCCGCGCAGGCGTGCGCCGAACTCGGGGTGGTCGCCGCGTCGATCGACACCCCAGTCCGCGACCTCTCCGGCGGCAACGCCCAGAAGGTCGTCTTCGCCAAATGGATCTACAAGACACATGCCGTGCTTTTGCTGGACGAACCGACGGCCGGGGTGGACGTCGGCGGCAAAGCGGATCTGATCATGCTCATCCGGGCCCTCGCGGCCCGGGGGATGGGGATTGTCGTGGTGCTCTCAGAATTCGAGGAGCTGCTCAGCGTGGCCGACCGGGTCGTCGTGCTGAATCGTGGTGCCGTTACCGCTGGCTACCGCAGCGATGAGGTCTCGGTGGCCGAACTTACCGCCGCGGCGGGCGGCCTGTCATGACCACCACAACCTCGAATCTCGAGCCGACCCCGGCTCCGGTCACTGACGCACCCAGCGCCCTGGCTCGGATCCGTCCGGCCCTGTCGGGACTGCGTCCGCAACGCGCCGGCGTGGTCTACGCCCTGGTCCTCTTGGTCACGGTGCTGGTGATCGCCACCGCCGCCAAGCACCAGCCGGCCTACCTGTCCAGCGTGAACGTGTCCAACATTCTCAGCCAGTCCGCGCCGGACGCCATCCTCGCCGTGTTCATGACGGTCGTCCTGATCTCAGGAAACTTCGACCTGTCCGTCGCATCCGTCGCGGCACTGGCAGCGGCGCTGGCGCTGAAGACCATCGATTCCATAGGAACCGCACCGGCTATCGTGCTTGCGCTGGCTGTCGGGGTCGCGGTCGGCGCTATCAACGCGGTATTGGTGCAGAAGATCGGCGTGAACGCCTTCATCGTCACCCTAGGAAGCATGACCGCCGTCCGCGGCATTGTGCTGATCGCCCTGGGCGGGCAGAGCGTCACTGCGCAGTCCCGGTCCCTGGTCGCGCTGGACAGCACCGCTTACCGGCTTCCACCGGTCGTGGCCGTGCTGTGCGGGGCGCTGCTTCTGGTGCTTGCCGGACTCCGGCTGCGCCGGCTGAAGGAGCCGAACTCCCCGCCGCTGGACGGATTGTTCCTCGTGCTGATCGGCTGCGCGGTGCTGCTCGTGGTGATCGCTGTTAGCGCTCCTGCGCTGCTCACCCAGCCGCTGCCGGTATGGCTGATGATCTGGGTAACGGTCGGTGTCGCGGCGGCGCTGCGCTACCTGGTGCCCGGACGCAACCTCTACGCCGTCGGCAGCAACGCCGAGGCGGCTCGGCTGTCGGGCATCAACGTCGACCGCTACAAGATGATGCCGTTCGTGCTGACCGGTCTCGCCTCGGCCGGCGTCGGCCTGCTCTACGCGGGCCGGTTCAACTCGGTCGACCCTAACGGCCTGACCGGCACGGAACTCACCGTCATCGCTGCGGCCATCCTCGGCGGTACCTCGTTGTTCGGCGGCGCCGGCCACGTGGCCAAGTCGGTGCTCGGCACGGTAGTGCTGTTCACCTTGTCGAACGGGTTCAACGTGCTGAACCTCGGGTCCAATTACCAGTACGTCGTGCAAGGCGCAGTGCTGGTCGCGGCATCCGCGGTCTACACGATCGCCGCCAAGTCGCCGGCCAGGCGGCAGCATGCCGACCGGACCGACATCGGTTCGGCGGCACCGCCGGAAGCCAGCACAGCCGACAGCGTTGAAAGCCTGCACCCGGCGGTCAGCGGATCATGACCGAGGTCATCGTCGAACGCGATGTGCTGATCCCGATGCGCGACGGGGTGGCCATGCAGGCCGACATCTGGCGCCCCGCGGACGACGCGCGCCACCCAGTGCTCCTGCAGCGCACTCCGTACAACAGGGCCGACTCGTTCGCTGTGATCGTCAATGCCGGCATCGAACCGCTGCGGGCGGTCGCCGACGGTTTCGTGGTCGCGATCTCGGACACCCGTGGGCGCTTCGGCTCGCAGGGCCGCTTCGATCCGTTCCGCACCGAGGCCGCCGACGGGTACGACACCGTGCAGTGGCTGGCCGAACAGCCTTACAGTAATGGCCGAATCGGCATGTACGGGGCGTCGTACTACGGTGCCACCCAACTGCTGGCCGCGACGACCCGCCCGCCGGCGCTCAAAGCACTGGCGCCCCAGGTCACAGCCTCGGACTACCACGACAACTGGATCTACCGCGGTGGCGCGCTGCAGTTGGGTTTCGCGCTGTACTGGGCACTTGGGCTGGCCGCGGCCGAACTCGTCCGGCGTCAGCGGGCCGGTGAGTCGTTGGACGCGGAGGCCAAGGAGCTTCAGCAGTTGCTGGCCGACCCTCCGCAGGCATTCCGGACCCGGCCGCTGACCGAGGTCGCGGTGTTGCGTACGCTGCTGCCCGCTTGGCTGGACTGGTTGGAGCATCCCGGGCGTGACGAGTTCTGGCGAGAGGTCAGCGTTGCCGAACACCACCCGGCCCTCGAACTGCCCGCACTGCATATCGGCGGCTGGTTCGACCTGTTCCTGCCAGGCACCCTGGCCAACTTCGCGGGCATGTCGGTCATCGGCGCGCAGCAGCGCCTGATCATCGGCCCGTGGGCGCACGCGGTCTACTACGACGCGCTCGGCGAGGTCGACTACGGCGGTTCCGCTGCGATGGCTGCCCTGGACCTGACCCGGGTCCAGCTCGATTGGTTCGCTACACACCTGTCCGAGACGTCGGCCCGGCAGCCCGAACCAGCGGTGTCCATCTTCGTGATGGGCGACAACGTCTGGCGTAACGAGGACGCCTTCCCGCCCGCGCGTGCTCGGACCGAACAGTGGTACCTGCATCCGGGCGCGGCCGGTGCAGGCCGCCTCAACAGCGAAACACCCGGTGCGGAGGAGGGATTCTCCGGTTTCGACTACGACCCGGAAGATCCGGTGCCGACGGTCGGCGGGGCAACGCTGCTGCCCGGCTTCTACGTCGGCTTCAACGCCGGCCAGCGCGACCAGCGAGCAGTCGAGCAGCGAGCAGACGTACTCAGCTTCACCAGCGCAGTGCTGGACGCGCCGCTCGAACTGTGCGGCCCGGTCAGCATGATCCTGCACGCGGCCACCGATGCGGCCGACACCGATTGGACTGCCAAGCTCGTCGACGTTCACCCGGACGGCCGGGCGCTCAACGTCTGTGACGGCATCATCCGAGCTCGCTACCGTACCGGCGGCGAACAACCCGAGTTCGTTCCGCCTGGCACGGTAACCGAATTCTCGATAGAGCTAGGTGCCACCAGCCTTGTCCTGGCGCCCGGCCACGCGTTGCGAGTGGAGATCTCGAGCTCGAACTTCCCCCGTTTCGACGCCCATCCGAATATCGCTGAGCCGATCAACTCTGTTTCGGCCGATGCCGTCGTGACAGCGCACCAGCAGATCTGGCATTCGGCGGAGCACCCCTCCTGTCTCCAGCTCACCACGGTGCCGCGATCCTGACCGTCCACGCGACCGTCAACCCGCCAGCGGGACTCCTTCCACCTGATCCCCAACGGGCCCGGCATTTCGCCGAGCCCGTCAGCAACACCTGAAAGTAGGCATCAATGGCTCGCATCGTGAAGGCCGAACTGCGGCTGGTCGACCTCAAGCCGCTGACCCAGCGCACCGACGCAATCCAGTCTTTCGTCAGCCAGGAGACGCCGATCCTGACGCTGACCGACGCCGACGGTGCCACGGGGACCGGCTACAGCTACACGATCGGCTCCGGCGGCTCGGCCATCGTTGCACTGCTTCGGGAGCAGTTGCTGCCCCGGCTGATCGGCTTGGAAGCCGAGGACATCGAACGGAATTGGCGTTCGCTGCTGTATGGCATGCATGCCCTCGCGGTGGGCCCGGTCAGCTCGCTCGCCCTTGCCGCGATCGACATCGCGGCCTGGGACCTACGCTGCCGACGCGCCGGCTTGCCACTGCACCAGGCGATCGGCGGCGCGCACGACCGGTTGCCGGTCTACACCACTGAGGGCGGCTGGCTGAACCTCGACGCCGATCAGCTGGTCAAGGACGCGGTGCGGATGCGCGAACGAGGCTTCAAGGGCGCGAAGATCAAGATCGGTAAACCGCGCAAGAGCGAGGATGTCGAGCGGCTGACGGCAGTCCGGGAGGCCGTCGGGGAGGCGTTCGAGTTGATGGTGGACGCCAACCAGGGTTTGAGGCTCGACGATGCGCAGCGACGGGCGCATCTCCTCGCCGATCTGGACCTCGCCTGGATCGAGGAGCCGCTGCCCGCTGACGACGTGTCTGCACACGCACGGCTGGTGGCTACCTCGCCTATCCCGATCGCCGTCGGGGAATCCCTTTACAGCCTCAGCCAGTTCAAGGACTACCTTCACGCCGACGCGTGCTCGGTCATCCAGGTCGACGTGGCTCGCATCGGCGGCATCACCCCATGGCTGAAGGTTGCCCACCTAGCCGACGCGTACAACGTGCCTGTCTCGCCACACTTCCTGATGGAACTCCACGCCTCGCTGGCCTGCGGCATCCCCAACGGCCAATGGGTTGAATACATCCCACAGCTGGAAGGCATCACCCGGTCGGGTCTCGACGTCCGCGATGGTTACGCTTACCCGTCCGA
>JAVEET010000053.1 GCA_030840295.1 Pseudonocardiales bacterium | reverse complement strand
CTGATTGTGAGTATGGTGTGCGCATAGCTGCGCATAGAAGGAAGTGGTTCCCATGGGCCGCGCCAATGTCTATCTACCCGACGATCTTGAACGACGCGTGAAGGCAGCGCGGATCCCGATCTCGGAGGTCTGCCAGCGCGCCCTGCTGGCCGCCGTCGAGGCAGCCGAGGGCGACGTCCCCGGTTTCGGCGAGCAGATCAGCGCGCAGTTCCGACGCGGCTGGGAGGTCGGAGCGCATTGGGCCGGCTCGGCCGGGCCGGAACTGCTGTTGATGCTGTTGCGTGACCAGCGGCTCGAGCACGTCCCGGCCGATGTTCTGCCAGCCGATCTGTACTCCCTGACGCGGGACCAGACCTTGGCCTGGGAAGCGGGATTCATGGAGGCGGCACGCACGGCGACCCGGCGGGTACTCGCGATGACCCAGCTACCAGGCGATGGTGGCAGCGATGGTGGCAGCGATGGTGGCAGCGATGGTGGCAGCGATGTTGGCGGCCAAGACCCATCGCCGGACTCCGCCGATGACGAGGGATCGGCCACGAGGACCGAGCCCGACGCTGGTCCTCCGCCGGGTCCCGGTGCCACGGGGCTGGGAGATGATTCGGGCTCTCGGATCGGCGTCACGCTCGATGATGAAAGGGTGTCCTTCGATCCGCATGCGGCCGTCCGCCAAGGCAAGAGCCCGCTGTTCGCCATCCTCGGCCAAGCCGATCTCCGCGCTCGACTGGCCTTGACCGTCGCTCAGGACGCGGCGGCCCGTGGCACCGCAGTCCTCCTGGTGGATCTGTCCGGCGAGTTCAGTTCGCGGACCGCTGGCCTGGGCAAGAACGTGCGGATCATCCGGAGCACCCAGCCGGCAATGCCGCAGCTTTCTGAGCTGGCCGGCGGTGCCGTGGGCTTGGGCGGCCTCTGGGAGGTGCTGTCCGGTCTCTCCTCGAGTGCTGGCCTGGCGGGCCTACTCGGTGGGCAGGCGGAAGACCTTTTGGAGCCCGGCTATGTCACGATCTTGCACCGGACTGGCGACGGACCGTTGGCTGCGACTTTATCGCTCATGCCGGTCGTGCAAGCTCTGGCTCGACTGGCGACTCCGGCGCAGTTCCCCCGACTGCTCCAGGTCGATCTACCCTCCGGGCTCAACATTCCCGCGGGCGTGGCTGGCTGGCTCGGCCGGATCATCCGCGTCGCCCGCGAGCAGAATACGGCTGTGGGCCTGTCCGCAGAGAGTGCCGAGTCAGTCACCCAGGTCGTCGGCAGCGGTTCCTTGCTGTCCACGGTGCTTGCGTTCGCGACCGGCAACCCGGTCGAGGCGGACCGGCTGCGACGACTGCTCGGCCCCGACGCGCCGATCCTGCTGAATCCACCGGGCAGGTCAAGCACCACCGACGATGACGCCTGGGCGGCGATGCGCGATATCCACGGCCGCCTCGGGCAGGTCCGCATCGACGCCTCCTGAGCTGCGCTGGGAGCCTTGACCGACTCGGATGACGCGTCGGGCGCCGGGAGCAGTGGGCGTTACAGAATTGCCGTTGGCAAGTTTGTGTGCGCGGGCGCATGCTGAGGACGGGTCGCGTGCGAGCGCGGACGAGGTGGTGGTGTCATGAGTCGGCGCACAGCCGGTCAGTGCCTTACCTCGAGCGCGTTCGGTGCAGTGAAAACCCGGTCGGCCGGCTGACATGCCTGCCTGGCTGGTGTGGCTGGCAATTGCCGCGGTCCTCGGCACCGCGGAAATCCTGACGCTGGCCTTTGCGGCCGGCTTGATGGCGAGTGCTGCAGTCGTGGCGGCCATGGTCGCCGCGGCAGGTGGCGGCATAGGGGCGCAGGCCATTGCCTTCGCAGCGACGTCCTTCGCATCGCTGCCGGTAGTCCTATCGCTGGCTCGCCGGCGCGGACTGGCCGGCGCAAGCGCGTACCGCAGTGGCGTGGCCGCCTTGGCCAACCGGCCGGCAGTAGTGCTCACCGAGGTCGACGCGGTCGCGGGAACGGTGCGGATCGGCGGCGAAGTCTGGTCGGCACGGGCCTATGACGAGACCCAGGTCATCCCGGCCGGGGCCAGGGTCACCGTCTTCGAGATCGACGGCGCCACCGCGCTGGTCTATCCCAGGGAGTTTTCATGATCGCTTACATCATCATCGCGGTTACCGCCGCTCTGGTTCTACTCGCATTGAGCCGCGCCATCCGGATCGTGCCGCAGGCCCGCGCATACCCCGTCGAGCGTCTCGGTTCCTATGACCGGACGCTGTCGGCAGGTTTCAACACGCTCGTGCCTGGTATCGATCGGGTGCGCGCCCGTATCGACCTGCGTGAACAGGTGGTCTCCTTCGCACCCCAGCCGGTCATCACCGAGGACAATCTCGTCGTCCACATCGACACCGTGCTGTACTTCCAGGTAACCGATCCACGCGCGGCCACTTACGAGATCGCGAATTATCTACAAGCGATCGAGCAACTGACGGTCACGACGCTGCGCAACGTCATCGGCGGCCTGGATCTCGAGCGGACCCTTACGTCTCGTGAGGAGATCAACGGGCAGCTCCGCGGAGTACTAGATGAGGCCACCGGTAAATGGGGCATCAGAGTGAACCGGGTCGAACTCAAGGCCATCGACCCACCCAAATCGATCATCGATGCGATGGAGAAGCAGCTACGAGCCGAGCGGGACAAGCGAGCAGCGGTCTTGACCGCCGAAGGCGTTCGCCAGTCGCAGATTCTCACCGCCGAAGGAGCGAAGCAGAGCGCGATTCTGACCGCGGAAGGGCAACGGCAGGCGCAGATCCTGATGGCTCAGGGTCAGGCCAAAGCGATCGACATCGTATTCACCGCGATCCACGAGGGCCACCCAGATCCGGAGTTGCTCGCATACCAGTACCTGCAGGCGCTGCCGAAGATAGCCGAGGGTCAGGGGAGCCAGGTCTGGATGATCCCCAGCGAGTTCACCAAGGCGCTGGACGGCTTCGCAGCGGCGTTCGGATCCGCCGGGGCGGCTCGGCCCGCCCACGATGTGAGCGCCACAGCCGCTGCCAGGCCGGAGAACGGCGTGAAGCCGGCAGCCCCGTTGAGCTGATCCGAGCCGCGCCTGGCACCATCCAGCTGAACCAACAGGACACCAACCGGATCTTTCGCGAAGTCAACTGGTCGAACCGACCAGATCAGTCCACGGCGAAACCGGTCTTCCAGCGCCGCGACGGCTGAATACCGCATGCCGTCCGGACGCTCCCTGGGAGGGTGCCCAGCGGGCTTGACATTGCCACACAGTCCACCATACTTAAGTGCATGCTTAAGTATGGTGCTGAGCTCGACGTGATCTTTCAGGCGCTGTCAGACCCCACCCGGCGTCAGATCGTCGAGCGGCTGAGCACCGGCTCGGCTTCGGTAACCGAATTGGCGCAACCCTTGCCGATGTCGCTGCCGGCCGTTCATCAGCATTTGCAGGTGCTCGAAGCCAGCGGCTTGGTTCGGTCGGAGAAGGTCGGCCGAGTCCGTACCTGTCATCTGGAACTGAAGATGCTCAACACTGCCGAAAGCTGGATCGAGGCACGCCGCCGGATGTGGGAACGCCGCCTCGATCGTCTGGATAGCTACCTCGCAAGCCTTCCCGAAGACACCCCGGACACGGCCGCACCCAAGACCGCACCCAAAACCGCACCCAAAACCGCACCCAAAACCGCACCCAAGAAAGGAAGAGGCAGATGACCCGCTCCGTCGTACACGACACCTTTATGATCGAACGCAATTACAACGCGGCGCCCGCACGTGTCTTCGCAGCCTTCGCCGAGCCATCGGAGAAGGTGCGCTGGTTCGGCGACCCGGACATCGAGAAGAACGCGGCGCACGAGATCGACTTCCGCATCGGTGGCACTGAGTCGCTGAAAGCCGATGCGCCCAGCGGCGGCCCCAGCTTCACCTACGACGCCCGCTATCAGGACATCGTCGACAACGAGCGCATCATCTACTCGTACGAGATGACCATGGATGGCAAGCGGATCTCGGTCTCGGTTGCCACCATCGAGTTCATCGCCGAAGGCAGCGGCACCCACCTCATCCTCACCGAACAAGGCGCTTTCCTCGACGGCCTGGACTCGAACTCCGTTCGGGAACAGGGCACCCGAGAGGTCCTCGACGCCCTCGGCCGCTATCTCGGCGGCGGCGACGCTCCGTGATAACCGCTGACCGTTCCCGATGGATCGCGCTCTACGTACTCTGCAGCGGCATGCTGATGATCGTCCTCGACGTGACGGTCGTCAACGTTGCCCTTCCCAATATCCAGGTCGATCTCGGCTTCTCCCCTTCGAGCCTGGCCTGGGTCGTCAACGCTTACCTCATCGCTTTCGGGGGACTGCTCATCCTCGCCGGCCGACTGGGTGATCTGCTCGGGCGCCGACGAACATTCCTCTTCGGGTTGGCAATCTTCTCCGGCGCGTCGATCCTCTGCGGCCTGTCGCAGAGCCAGTTCATGCTCGTGATCGCCCGGTTCGTGCAAGGCTGTGGCGGCGCGCTCACCTCGGCGGTCATCCTCGGCATGATCGTCACGACGTTTCCCCAACCGCGCGAGCAGGCGAAGGCGATCGGCGTGTTCGCGTTCGTCGCCTCGGCAGGTGGGGCAGTCGGCCTGCTGACCGGCGGCGTGCTGACCCAGGCGGTCAACTGGCATTGGATCTTCTACATCAACGTGCCGATCGGCATCGCCACCGCCGTTCTTGCGCGCCGCTACGTCCCAGCCGAGGCCGGCACCGGCATCACCGCCAATGTAGACGTCAGCGGCGCCTTGCTCGTCACCGCCGCACTCATGCTAGGCGTCTACACCATCGTCAAGCCTGCGGCGGAGTACGGCTGGAGCGCGGGCCCTACGCTGCTGTTCGCCGCTGGAGCCGCGGTACTACTCGCGGCCTTCATCGGCCGCGAAGCGAGGGCAGCCGACCCCCTGATGCCACTTCGGATCTTCAGATCACGCAATGTCTGTGGAGCAAACATCATCCAGACGCTCGCCGCGGCCGGGATGTTCGCTACGTTCTTCCTCGGCGTCCTCTACGTGCAGCAGGTACTGCACTACGGTCCCCTCAAGATCGGGTTCGCATTCCTTCCGGTGTCTGTTCTGATGGGTATCCTCTCGGTGCGGTACGCCGAGCGGCTGAGTATCCGGTTCGGTGCACGTCGACTGTGCGCATCCGGCCTGAGCCTTATCGCCCTGGCACTCGGCGTGTTCGCGACGGCGCCGGCCGGCGGCGGCTACTGGCTACGCATACTTCCCGCATTGGTGATCATCGGCTTAGGTGCCGGGCTGTGTTTCCCGCCGTTGATGGGGCTGGCAATGTCCGGCGCGACCCCGCAGGACGCCGGCCTCGCCTCCGGCCTGATCAACACGACCGGCCAGATCGGTGGCGCCCTGGGCCTGGCCGCGCTGGCGACGATTAGCTCGGCGCGCACGGCCCATCTCACTGCCGCCGGTCGTTCCAACGCCGTCGCACTCACCGGCGGTTACCACCTTGGATTTTGGATCGCCGCAGCACTGGTCGTCACCGGAGTGGGAGTCGCGCTCACGGTGCTGGAAACGCCAAATGCCCCGCCGCCGGAACCGGACTCGGAGGTACTGGCCGATTCACAGGTGCCATTGGGGCACCTGTGGGTGTCGTGAACCCCCGCTAACCGCCGACCTTGACGTCTGCGGCCACGATGAGATTTCGGCCGCCGGCTTTCGCCTGGTACAAGCGCGTGTCGACACACCGCAGAAGGTCTTCGGGCGAGTCCCCCGGTCCGCTGCAGCAGCCGCCGCTGACGGTCACCGTGAGGTGTGCCTCGCCGGCGATGATCGGGGTCGCGGCGGTGGCAGCGCGGATTCGCTCCGCCACCTCGAGTACGCCACTGGCCCCGGTGCGCGGCAGGATGACGAGAAACTCCTCGCCACCCCACCGTCCGGCGATGTCGCCAGCGCGGAGTTCGTGTTTGAGGCGGCGGGCGAACTCGCACAGGACGAGGTCGCCGGTCGGGTGTCCGTAGGTGTCATTGACCCGCTTGAAACGGTCGATGTCGAGCAGCAGCACGCTGAATGGGTCACCGTGGCGGCGCGCGTCGGCATATCGGAGCGCCAGCACTTCGTTGAGGTGCCGTCGGTTGTAGAGGCCGGTGAGAGCGTCCGTGCGGCTTATCCGGTCCAGGGCAGCGTTACGGTCTCGGAGATGGTCCTGCAGTTGCTTGACGTGGAGGGCGGAACCGACCCGGGCCAGCAGTTCCTCCGGCTCGAAGGGCTTCTTGAGATAATCGTGGGCCCCGGCGCGCAGCCCGGCAACGACGTCAGCCATGCCGGTCCGGCCGGTGAGGAAGACGACGGGGATATGGCTGAGCGCCGGGTCGTTCTTGAGTTCGGCCAGGACTTGATAGCCGTCGAGGCCGGGCATGACGATGTCGAGCAGGATCACGTCGGGTGGGCGCGATTGGCACTGCTGTAACGCCGTCCTCCCATCTTCGGCGAGCATGACCTGGTAGCCCTCTGCCTCGAGAGCGGCCTGAACTACGGCGCGGATGAGGAGCGAGTCATCGGCGATCATTACGGTTCCAGCAGTCACAGCCGTGCCGCCAGTGCCGTGGGGTCAGCCACCAGAACCAGGTGCCCCGCGTTGTCGATGGTTCCCGAGATGAGCGGCCGCCCCTGCCCGTCAGGCTGCGGTCTGATGTCGGCGTCGATGACGCGCTGCAGCCCGGTAACGCTCTCCACCAGGAGGCCGAAGGTGCGGTCGTCGGTCTCGACGACGAGGACGTGGGTGCCGCCGCTGCCGAGGGGCGAGATGACCGTCAATGGCGGCTTCCCCGGGAGGATGCCGGCGATGTCAGGGCCAGGTGCGGGCAGCGCGATCATTCCGGACGTAGTCCGTACCGCTCGGGTCGCCTGCACCGGAATGCAGTAGGCCGCGCCGGCAGCCTGGAAGCACACCATTGTCGTCACGAGGTCAGCACCTGCCGATCGGAGTTAGCCCGTCTGGAACCGTGCTGTTTGGCATCGAGGAGTTGGAGGAGATCGGAGGTCGTGTAACCCTCTGCGGCGAGGTCGACCTGAGCCGGGTCGACCTGGGCCAGTGCGTGCCGCGCCGCGGCATAGGCGCGTTGGGCGTATCGATGATCACCGGCGGTTTCGAGCGCTAGTCCCAGATGTAGGTGTGCCAACGGGTCCGATGGTGTGAGATAAACGCATTTGCGGAAAGCGACAACCGCACCTTGAGCGTTGCCTGCCGCGCTGGCCTGCTGACCGGCCCGAGACAGCAGCAACGCCGAGGCGACATCGTCGTCGGACTCCAGCGTTGACGTCAGCCCAACGGTAAACGCCCCGACCGGCACCTCGGCCTCGAGGCTGCGCCCCGTATTCGTCTGTTGATACTGCGTACTGGCTGCCTGTCTGGTTCTGGCTGCAGGCCTCGCTGTGGCTACTCCTCCCGCACCGGTCGGCTGACCGGACGTGACGACGGCCGGTCGTAGCCGGTAGCTGAAGGTGTCTCCCGCGCGGACCGTTTCGAAACGGTCACTCAACTGCCAGATCGATTCCGCCGCACCGAGGAACAACGACGCAGCTGGCATGGCGTCGGCCACCCGGGCCAGGAACGCCTCTGCGTGTTCAGGCGACAGATAGATCAGAACGTTACGACAGAATATGACCTGACCACCGCGGATCTGGGTGGGGATGGGATCGATCAGGTTGTATCGCAGCGTGCGCACCCGGGCCCGCAGGTTCCGGTTCACCAGCCAAGAGCCACCGTCGGGGGTCAGGTGCCGTTCACGCCGCTCCGGAGAGAGTCCGCCGAGCTCGCGCTCGGTGTAGCGGGCGGCCTCCGTCCGGAGCAAGGCGTCGGTAGAAACGTCGGTGGCGATCACCGAACCGTCGACGTCCAGCTCCTCGAGCAGCATCGCCAGGCTGAACGCCTCCTGGCCGTTGGCGCACCCGGCGCTCCAGATGGTCAGCGGACCGTCGCGCGGGGCCAGCAAGTCGCGCATCAACAACTCGAAATGCTCGGGATGGCGGAAAAACGCCGTCTCCTGAACGGTGACCCGGTTGAGCAGGCCTTGCAGCGCGTTGTCCCCGTCAAGCAGCGTATCGAGGTAAGCGTCGAGGTCCTGCTTGCGGGCCGCGGCGTCATCGCGAATACAGCGCCGCAGGCGCCCGCGCAGGCTGAGCTCAGGTCGTAAACCGATCCGGTCGTGCAGCAACTGGCTGACTCGGTCGACTACCGCCTCGGTGCCCAGGCCGGCGTTCATACCCGGACCCCGGTGACCGCACGCTGGATGGCAGCCGCCAACTGGTCCAGAGGTAGCAGATCGCTCACCGCGCCGAGGCGTTGCGCTGCGCGCGGCATGCCGAACACAGCGCAGGATTCCTCATCCTGGGCCAGCGTCTGCCCGCCATTGCGGTGGATCGCAAGGAGCCCTCGGGCTCCGTCCTCCCCCATGCCGGTCAGCAGCACGCCGATCGCCGCTGCGCCGTGTTGAGCGACCGAGGAGAACAGTTGATCAGCCGACGGCCGGTGGAGGGTAATCGGTTGGTCGGCCAGTTCCAGGCGGTGATCGGTGCTCAGCCGCAGATGGCTGCCACCGGGTGCGATGTAGACCTGGCCGGCACCCGCGGCCTGGTCGTGTTGGGCGGTCTGGACGGGCAGCGCCGACACCCGCGACATCCACTCCAGCAGTCCACCGGTGAAATCCGGGTGCAGATGCTGGACCACGAGTACCGGAGCGTTCAGACCGTGCAGGCCCGCCAGGACGGTTGCCAGCGCACTCGGACCGCCGGTGGAAGCCGCTATGGCGACGACAGGTCGCCGGCCCGAACCCGGCCGGAGGTTCGTTCGGGTGTCCTTACGGCTGCCCCGCGGGTGGCGAATCACTTGGACCTTGCTGAGCTGGTGCAGGGTTCGGCGTAGTTCTGCCGCCAGCTCAGGTGTCCATCGGATCGGTCGTGGCAGTGCGTCCAGTGCGCCTGACACCAGGGCTTCGACGGCCGATGGGGATCGCCGGTCATCGATCCGTGAGGACAGCACGAGGATCGAGGTGGGCGTGCGCGCCATGAGCTGCTCGATCGCGTGTTTGCTGCTGCCATCAGGCAGGTGCAGGTCCAGGACGACGACATCCGGCCGGGTCTCTGCGACCAGGGTGACGGCGTCCGCTGCGGTGTTGGCCATCCCCAGCACGGCGATGTCGCCATCACGTTGCAGGGCCTGGACGAGGCCGTCCCGCTGGGCCGACTCGTCCTCGATCACAACGACGCGGATCGGTGCGGACTGCTTGTTCATGCCGACGCCCCGAGCAGTCGGTTCACCGCGGTCAACAGGCTTGCCTCATCGAACCCGCTCTTGATGATGTAGCCGTCCGCGCCGACGTCCAGTCCGCGGCGGCGGTCGGCCTCGGAGGAGCGTGAACTCAGGATCAGCACCGGGATGTTGGCCAGGGACGGGTGGGCCCGGATCGCCGCCGTGAGCGCGAAGCCGTCCATCGTCGGCATCTCGATGTCGGTGAGCACCAAGTCACTCGGCTCCTCGGCCAGCTTCGACATGGCCTGGCTACCATCACTGGCCACCCGCACCAGGAAGCCGGCTCGCTCGAGGATGCTGCGCTGAAGCTCACGCACCGTCAGAGCATCATCGACCACCAGGATGCGGCCCCGTGGACCATCAGGACGCTGCGCCGGTGCGACGGCGGCGCCGCGGCCGGCCTGCCGCGCACGATGAATCAGGCCGGGCGGATCCAGGACCAGCAGCACCGAACCATCGGGTTCCACACTGGCGCCGGCGACCGCAGGGAGGTGCGGCAGTAACCGGCTCAGTGTCTTCAGCACCACGTCGCGCTGCCCGACCAGCCGGTCGACCTGGAAGGCATGCCGGCGCGAGGTGTCGGCGAGGACCACGATCGGGCCCACGACGGGTTCGGCTGAACCGGTGCCCAGCGTCTGGGTCAGCGTCGTCACGGGCACCGGCTGGTTGTCCACCAACAGGACCGGTCGGCCCTCGGCATGGGCACGCATCGCAGGATCGTCAGCCTTCGACAGCACGACGCGATGGAACGGAAGGGCGAACCGCTGACCGCCCGCCTCGACCAGCAGGCAGCGCAGCACGGCCAGGGTGATCGGCACGATGATGCGGAACTCCGTGCCGGCGCCGTGTTCGGACCGGACCTCCACCCGACCCCGGGCCGCCTCGACATTCGTGCGCACGACGTCGAGGCCAATCCCCCGACCGGAGACGTCGGTGACGAAGTCCGTGGTCGACAGACCGGGTGAGAAGATCAACCCCAGCAGGTCCTCCTCGCTGAAACCTTCGGAGTCGATGCCATGGCGAGCAGCCCGCCGGCTGATGCCGACGGTGTCAATACCTCGGCCGTCGTCGCTGATGGCAATGATGACCTCAGATCCGAGTTGCATCGCATGCAGGCGGATCGTCGCGTGAGCAGGCTTGCCCGCCGCCAGCCGTTCAGCGACCGGCTCGATTCCGTGATCGACCGCGTTGCGGACCAGATGCAGCAAAGAATCGGCCAGTTGATGGAGCACGCCACGGTCCATCTCGGTATCGACGCCCCGGGTTTCCCATCGGACCTCTTTGCCCTGTGCACGGGACAGATCACGCACCCCGCGCTGAAGTTGGTCGGTGACGGTGGCGACCGGCACCATCTGCGTTCTGGTGGCGCGGTCCTGTAGATCGTTCAAGGACCGGGAGAGTTCGTTGAACTCCGGGCAGGAGCCGGGATCGACACCGAAGCGGTCCTTGAGCATCTTCCCGATCCGCAAGTGCGCCGATGCCGATTCGCCAACCATCCGGGTCAGCTCCTCCAGGCGCGCTGTGGGCACCATGATCACCCCGCCGGCGGCGGTCGCGGAATCGGACGGGGCAAGTGCCACGGCTGCGGCCGGCAGCATCCTGGCGGCAGGGCCCGGCCGTTTCGCGGGTTCGGCGTCCCCGCGGTGGGTCGGGTCGCCGCTCAGGAGCTCATGGCCAACCCGGGCTCGGTGGCGCGTCCTGGCGGGGTGTTCGACATTCACCCGGCTGGACTGAGCGGTTCGCTGCAGCGGATCACCGGTCGCCGAGGTTTCCCCTTCGCGCCAATGGCTTGCGATGAGTGCGGCCAGTCGGTCTGCGCCGGCAAGCAGGGTGTCGATCACGTCCGGGGCGGCCGAGCGCCGACCGGTCCGCAGGTCCTCGACCAACTCCTCGAGATCGTGGGCACATTCGCTGACCTCCGCCAGCCCGGCCACCGCAGCGGAGCCCTTGAGCGTGTGAATCTCGCGGAAAATCGAGCGGATCAGCGTCTCGTCGCTGCCGATCTGTTCGAGTTGGAGCAGCAACTGACCAAGTTGCGCCAGGCGAACCGTCGCTTCCTGGGAGAACAGGATCCGCACCTGATCTACGTTCAGTCCGACCATCAACTCACCTCGACCGATACGCCGACACTGTGCAGCTCGTGGCCGCCGATTCGCTCGGGTGTAAGCAGCACCGCGAGGTCGAGCAGGACCGCGACGCGCTTGTCCAGTCGATAGGTTCCGGCTGTGCCGGGCAGCTCCGAGGGCCCCGTGGGTGAGCCCAGCTCAGCGCGCTGCGGAAGGCCGCTGACGGCGAGTGCTGCCGGCCCGTGACTGGTGTGCATCACCGCGGCGAACGAGCCGGTCCCGACGGTGCCGACGCCCAGCAGCGCCGCGGTGTCCAACAGCGGAACGATCTCACCGCGCAGATTCATCAAACCGAGCAGCACCGCAGGTGCGGTCACCAGCCGGGTGATGGCGGGCGCGGCCAGTACCTCGCGGATCCAGCCGATCGGCACCGCGTAGAGGTCGGCGCCGACCGGCAGCAGGACGGTTTGCATCGTCGTCACCGGTGACCGTTGCCGGCTGCGAGTGAGCTGCATGCCGTGTTTTCGAGGTTGCCGGCGAGGTCGGCGAGGCTGCCGGCGGCGGCGGCGATTTGTTGGGCGGTGGCTGAGACCTGTCGGCTGGCGTCGGTGAGTTGTTCCATGGTTTCCACGACTTGGGTGTTGGC
>JAVEET010000046.1 GCA_030840295.1 Pseudonocardiales bacterium | reverse complement strand
GGCGTTCTTGCTGCCTGGGATTGGCGAGCGGTCTTCTGGGTGAACGTGCCGATCGGCATCATCGGCACGGTGTGGGCGTACCGAAGTCTGCGAGACTCGGGTGAGCGACGCCGTTCCACAATCGACTGGTGGGGCAACATAACCTTCGCGGCCGGGCTGGCTATCCTGCTTGGCTCGATCACAACCGGGATCCAGCCGAACGGCGGCCATTCAATGGGTTGGCAAAGCCCGAAGGTCCTTGTCGGGCTGGCCCTGGGCGCCGGATTGCTTGCGACCTTCTGCTTGATCGAAAGTCGGATCGCCGAACCGATGTTCAACCTCGCGCTGTTCCGCATCCGAGCATTCGCTGCCGGGAACGCGGCAGGTCTGTTCACCGCAGTCTCGCGCGGTGGCCTGCAGTTCATGCTCATCATCTGGCTGCAGGGCATCTGGCTTCCGCTCCATGGGTACGACTACGCCGACACCCCGCTGTGGGCGGGTATCTTCCTGCTACCGCTCACCCTTGGATTTCTCATTTCCGGACCGATTGCCGGCCACTTGTCGGATCGCTTCGGCGCCCGCACCTTCGCCTCGGCCGGGATGGTGGTCTTCGGCGCGAGCTTCGTGGGTCTGATGGCGTTGCCGATTGACTTCCCCTACTGGGCCTTCGCCGTGCTGATCGCCTGCAACGGCGTCGGTAGTGGCATGTTCGGAGCACCTAATGGCGCCGCTGTCATGAGCAGTGTGCCTGCTCAGCAGCGCGGCGCGGCATCGGGCATGCGGTCCACGTTCCAGAACTCAGGAACCTCGCTCTCCATCGGTATCTTCTTCTCGTTGATGATCGCTGGACTGGCCAGCACGCTGCCTGACGCCCTGAGCAGTGGACTGCAACAGCAGGGGGTTCCCGGAAACGTGGCACAGGAGGTGGGCCAGCTGCCTCCGGTGTCCACCCTCTTTGCCTCTTTTCTGGGCATCAACCCGATCCGGCAGTTGCTGGCTCCGAGCGGCGTGCTCAGCGGCTTGCCCAAGACGAATGTCGATGTCCTGACTGGGCGCGAATTCTTCCCGCATTTGATCTCGCAGCCTTTCCATCACGGGCTGATTATCGTCTTCAGCACCGCGGTCGTGTTGTCGGTTCTCGGCGCCGTCGCCTCATTGCTGCGCGGTACGAATGACAACCGCGGCCACATTCTCGAGACGATGACAGTGCCTGGCGCGTTCCAGGCCGAGGAGTAGCGGCCAAGATTAGCGACGCAACACTTGGTCATTTCGATAACAGCGCGATGACGTGATCGGTACTCTCGTCACGGAGCACCAACATACCTAAGGAGCGATCAGTGGCCACGGAAACCATCACCCGTCTCGTCGACGACCTCGATGGGGGAACGGCTGAGCGCACCGTCTCGTTCGCCTGGGACGGCAAGAGCTATGAAATAGATCTGAGCAAGAAGAACATAGCCGCTTTCGAAAGAGCGATAAGGCCATACTTAACGGCTGCCCGCACGCCTCGATCGACGAGCGGTGGCGGTCCCCGCCAGGGCAGGCGTGCTGTGTCGACCAGGCGGACCGACCTACCCGCGATTCGCGATTGGGCGCGGGCCAACGGTCACGAGGTATCCGATCGTGGTCGGATTGCCGCCGGCGTAGTCGAAGCCTACGAAACCACCCGCTAGTGTGAAGGCGATCAATGCTCGGCAGATGTCGGTGGGACGTCGACGCTGTCGAAGCTACTGACGAGCCGATCATAGGTGTCCGACAGGTGTACGCGGATCGCCTTCTCGCATGCTCGGGCATCCCTGGAACTGATCACTCGAAGCAGCTCCTCGTGTTCTGCGATAACGAGGTCCCGGTAGTACTCATTGGAGGCGTGCCGTTTCGTCAGCAGCGACAGCAGGACCTGCGACCTTATCGAACTCCAGGCGTTCCACAGCCGCTCGTGGTGCGCGCTGCGGTAGAGCGCGTCGTGGAACTCGACATCGAGTTGGATCAGCACGTAATCGTTCTGGTCGACGAACGCCTTGGACAGCGCCTTGACCGCTGCGGCCAGATTGTTCAGGTCGGCTTGGGTTGCGGCAGCGGCGGCCTGCCTGATCGCGAAAACCTCGAGGACGGTTCGCAGGCCCGCGAGCTCACGAAAGTCATCCGCCGACAGCTGCACGATGAATGCGCCCCGATGCCATTCCATCGTGACGATTCCTTCTTGTTTGAGCTGTACCAAGGCTTCGCGGACCGGTCCGCGACTGACCTGTAGGCGGTCGGCGATATCGACTTCGTTCAGGCGTTCGCCGAGTTCGAGAGATCCGTCGAAGATAGCCTGGCGAATGTTCTCCGCGACCTCATCGGTCAGACCCCGGCGTCGGGCCGGTTGGATCTCCAGCCCACCACTCATGTCCGCACCCTTCGACTATTTGTTGACATCATGAATGTTAGCAAGCTAGACTAGCGCTGTCCAGCCTGCCGCTGAGTGCCAACAATTCAGACTCGCTGGGCGATGCCCGCCGTCAAGGATCCATTGTGTTGCAGATCAACTGAGTTCCCGATCAACCCGTCGCAGTTCGCCGCGGCGAGTCTTGCGCACTGTAAGGCGACCTGGCCGGCCCTCGGAGGCACTGTCGTTGACGCACCATTTTCTGAAACCCGTCCACGGCGTGGTTCACGACTATTTCAGCCGTGCTCTTGTCCCGGCTTTGCACGTCGACTCCGGAGACACTGTGACGGTCACCTCGCTGGATGCCCGCGGCTACCTGCAGGAGCCGTCGGCCCCGGGCGCTTTCGGTGAGACCTTTCTTCCCGGTGCTCGCGGACACGCACTCTGCGGACCGATCTTCGTCCGGGGCGCTCGCCCCGGCGACGCGCTCGCCGTCAGGCTGGTGAATCTGAGGCCGGGCAGTTGGGGTTGGACGGTCGCTGGTGATCCCGAAGAGAGGTTCACCGACGACCTCGGTGGTCTACACGATGGGTTGATAGCCCTGCACTGGCGGTTGGACGGCGATGCGGGGGTCGGCACCAATAATCTCGGATTCACGGTGGACTTGCGGCCATTCTTGGGAATAATAGGCGTGGCACCGGCCGAGGATGGCGAGTTTTCCACTACGCCACCACGCTATTGCGGCGGAAACGTCGATTGTAAGGACCTGGTCGAGGGCAGCGTGCTGTACCTCCCGGTCTCGGTCGAGGGGGCGTTGCTATCCGTTGGTGACGGTCATGCGCGCCAAGGCGACGGCGAGGTGTCCGGCACCGCCATCGAATGCCCGATGACCACCGAACTCGAGCTGACCGTGGTTGCGGACCCGGTGGTGACGACGCCATACGCGAAGACGCCAACCGGCCGGATCACCTTCGGTTTCGACGCAACGCTGGACAATGCCGCCGCGGCAGCATTGAACGCAATGCTTTCGTGGATGGAGAAGCTGTTCACGGTGACGAGAACGCAGGCGCTCGCGCTGGCGAGCGCAGTCGTCGATCTTCGGATCACCCAAGTGGCGAACGGCGTGTGGGGAGTTCACGCGGTGCTCGCTGATGGTGCAATCCGATCCGAGAGTGCCGCGGCGCTCCGGGGCTAGCCTCGATGCGATGTCTTCGCTGACCAGCTTCACCCTGCGTTCAGAGGTCGTTCAGTACGGCCTCGATGCGATCAAGGCCTCCCTCGAGTGTTTCCAGGCTGGCCGCGAATGACAGGCGCAGGTGGCCTTCACCCGACGGGCCGAATTCGGACCCCGAGCGGACGGCCACACCTCCGGCCAGCAGGCGATCGGTGACCTCGGCTGCACCCAACGCGCTCAGGTAACGGGCGAAGATGTAGAACGCACCAGCTGGCTCGATAGCGTCGAGTCGCTCCATCTTCGCAATGCGTGCGGTGAGGTAATCCCGCCGTTCCTGGTAGGCAGCGAGCATCGGAGTGGCCAGGTCGGGTCCGATCCTGATCGCCGCCAAGGCGGCCCGCTGTACCGCAGCGTTCACCGAACTGTTCATGGTGCGATGGACATGCCGGATGGCTGCCGTGATCGGCTCAGCGGCAACGACGTAGCCGATCCGCCAGCCGGTCATGGCGTAGGTCTTGGAAAGAGTTTGGGTGTAGATGAGCCGTTCGCGCAGCGATTCCACGGCAAGCGTGGAGGTGAAGGGCTGACCGTCATAGACGATGTCGGCATATGCCTCGTCGGCAAGTAGCAAGGTCTGGGTACCGGCGAGGTGCTCGGCGAGTCGTTGGAGTTCCGCCGATCCGAACACCGCCCCAGTCGGGTTGACGGGATTGCAGAGAATCACCATTCGCGCGCCGGCCAGTGACATCGCGAGTCGGTCGAAGTCGAGATGGTGATCGGCCAGATTAGGCACGAAGACCGGATGTCCGCCCGCCAGTTCAACTGCGTCCAGATAGAGCGAATACGTGGGCTCGGGGATCACGACCTTGTCGCCAGGGTTCACGGTAGCCAGGATCGCGGCAGTGATGCCCGCTGCCCCGCCATGACTCACCAGGACGGAGCGATCAGAATACGGCGCTCCCGACACCCGGGTCGCGGATTCGGCGATCGCCTCGCGCAGCTCCGGGTCGCCGTTCATATCGCCGTATCGGGTGTAACCGTCACGGACAGCACGCTGCAACGCCTCCACGATCGGCTCAGGGGTCGCAAAATCCGGCTCGCCCTGCGCGAGCGAGAGCGTCCCGGGCGGCGGCAAGCCGCCTGCGGGCCTGAGAGAGGCCCGAGCTACTCGTTCTATTGCCTGCGACTGCCGAAACTGCATGTCTTCATTCCTTCAATCTGTGGGTGGGCAATCTCTTGGTGGGCCGGTGTGGGACGTAGCGATGCAACCATTACCGGTCAGCGAATGCGGCTACGGTCGGTGTCGGCAACGGGCACCGCCGGACGCGGTGGGATCGATCGAGAAGGCTCTCTTGTGCGGTGGCACGATTGCGCCGGCGGCTTGACCTGATGAAGTCAACTCACTAACATTCCGAATGTCAACAATGTGGTTGGGCCCGCCGGCTGCGTCGAGCCGGAGTAGCGGGCGTTCCTGCCGGGAGCCTTCGTGCCCGGCGGCGCGGTTATTTCGTAGGGCAATCCGTGAGATTCGTTGCGCTGGTGTGGTGGCTGTGCCACCGGAAACAGGAGAGGCCGACACTGTGCCTAGATATCGCCGCTGGACCGCAGGCATTGCAGCTTTGACCGCATTCGGACTTCTGGTCACCGCGTGTACCGGGAAATCGTCCTCCTCCTCGGCTACTCCGCATGCCGGTGGCACGCTTACCCTGGGCGGCGTCGGCGATATCGATTTCATCGATCCCACGGCCGGTTACAACACCGATACGCACACCGAGGAACGGGCCTGGACCAGACAGCTGTTCAGCTACCCGGCCAGCAAGGACGCCAAGACGGTAAGTTCCCCCGTTGCTGATGTGGCGAGCGAGATTCCGACCGAGGCCAATGGCGGAATCACCAATAACGGCAGCACATACACGATTCACCTCCGCGGCGACGTGATGTGGAACTCATCACCCGTGCGAGCGGTGACGGCCGGGGATTTCGTCCGTAGCTTCAAACGCATGTGCAATCCGGTCGCTCCCGTCGGCGCGCCGAGCTACTTCACCACCACGATCAAGGGAATGGCTGCGTATTGCCAGGCCGAATCCAAAATCCCTGGCACCGCCACCGCGATTGCCAACTACATCAATGGCAATGAGATAGCTGGAGTTTCAGCACCCGATGCCAAGACCATCGTCTTCCAGCTCACGCATGCAACCGCGGACTTTCTCGACATCATTGCCGAGCCGTTTGCCTCCGCGGTGCCGGTCGAGTATCTGAAGTACGTCCCGAACAGCCCGGCCTTCGGTGCTCATCTGCTGTCCGCCGGCCCGTACCAGATCACCAAGTACACACCCGGAACGCAGATGGTGCTGGAACGTAACAAGGCGTGGAAGGCCAGCAGCGACCCGATCCGTAAGGCCTACGTCGACAAGATCATCATCAATGAGGGCCAGACCCCGCAGGCGGTTCAGCAACAGATCCAGGCGGGCACTACCGACATGGGCTGGGACGTCGTCGTACCGACGCCTGATATACCCGGGTTGACCGGAGATCCGAACCTGTCCATCAATTCCAGCGGTGCCGTGAGCTACGCCGTGTTCAATCAGCAAAGTCCCAACCAGAACGCGGCCATGAAGAACCCCAAGGTGCGGCAGGCACTGGAATATGCCATCGACAAGACCGCGATCGCGCAGGCCCTTGGTGGCAGCAAGATCGCGACGCCCTCGAGCCAGATTCTCACGCCGATCGACATCGGCTACAAGCCGTTCAATACCTACCCGACGCCGGGGGACAAGGGAGACCCGCAGAAGGCCAAGCAGTTGCTGGCCGCCGCCGGTTATCCCAATGGCCTCACACTGAAGGTCCTGTTCCCGAATACGTCACAGAGCCCGAAGATCGCCGAGCTGATGCAGGCCGACCTCGAGGCCGCGGGCGTGAAGGTGCAGCTGATCTCCGCTACCCAGACCGATTTCACGGTTCGCTACATCTCGGATCCGGTAAGTGGACAGCGTGGCCTGTGGGATATCGCGCTGCTGTACTGGGTGCCGGACTGGTTCGGCATCAACGGTCGATCGGTTCTCCAGCCGATGACGGACGGGACCAACTACGGTCCCAACTCGGTCGATTACGGTGACTACAACAGCCCCATCACGAACGGACTCGTCCAGCAGGCACTGGCCCTGCCGAGCTCCCAAGCCGACAAGGTCGCTGAGCTGTGGCATCAGGTATCGGTGCAGACCATGGCGGATGCCGCGCTGATACCACTGGCGACCGTAGACGTTCCGTTGTACAAGTCCTCCCGTCTGATGAACACCGTCTACCTTCCGATCAACGAGAACTTCGATATCACCAATGTCTGGCTGAAGAACGGATGATCTCAGTATTGTCGGCGATGGCCGCAGAGACAGGAGCTGGTGGGTGTCGCTGCTCGAAGTAGAGGATCTGCAGGTCTCCTTCTCGACTCCGGACGGAATCCTGCGCGCTGTCCGCGGGATGAGCTTCTCGGTCGAACAGGGCGAGACCCTCGGAATCGTTGGTGAGTCGGGATCGGGAAAGAGCGTGTCGACGCAGTCGATAGTGGGCCTGACCGAGGGAGCGAGGGTCTCCGGTCAGGCTCGCTTCGAGGGCCGGGATCTGCTCACCATGGGCGATCGGGGTCTGCGGCGGATCCGTGGGGCCGAGATCGGCATGATCTTTCAGGATCCCCTCTCCAGTCTTCACCCGCACTACCGGGTGGGTTGGCAGATCGTGGAGATGATCCGAGCTCACGAGCCGGTCTCGAAGAAGCAGGCTCGATTGAGAGCGATCGAATTGCTCGGCCTGGTCGGGATTCCGGCTCCGGAGAGCCGGGTGCATGATTATCCGCACCAATTCTCCGGCGGGATGCGACAGCGGGCCATGATCGCCATGGCGCTGGCTCTCAATCCCAAACTCTTGATTGCCGACGAACCGACAACGGCCCTCGACGTCACCGTTCAGGCCCAGATCATCACGTTGATCAAGCGGCTGCAACAGGAGTTCGGCACGGCGGTGATCATGATTACCCATGACCTCGGCGTCATTGCCGACATAGCAGACCGGGTGGTCGTCATGTACGCCGGCAAGCCGATGGAATACGCAGACAAGCGGACGCTGTACCACCAGCCGCATCACCCGTACACCGAAGGCCTGATCGGTTCACTGCCCCAAACGGGTGGTCGCGGTCGCCCGCTGAAATCCATTCCAGGTATGCCGCCCAGCATGGTGCAGGTACCCCGGGGTTGCGCGTTCCATCCCCGGTGTGGCTACGTCATGGATCGTTGCCTGGACGCCGAGCCGCCGATCCGAGAAGTGCACGGTGGCATCGACCACCGCTCAGCGTGTTGGCTGCCACCTGAGGCAGTGGGCCGGAGAACGGATGATTCGGCGCTCGCTGCGCAGAGCGCTCGACGCCACGGCGGCGATGCTGTGATCGAGCCGGCTTCGGCCGCGCAAGAATCGACTCCCGCATGACCCGGCAAGTGGCAGGCGAGCCAGCCTCACAGGTTGTGGCCGAACCCTTGCTGCAGTTGACCGACGTCGTCAAGCACTTTCCGCTTCGCTCAAGCGGAATGCTCGCAGGCAAGCGGGAGTATCTGCGTGCCGTCGACGGCGTCAGCCTGGAGGTACGCCGGGGGGAGACGCTTGGCCTGGTCGGTGAGACAGGGTGCGGCAAGTCAACTCTTGCTCGTTGCATCACGCGGTTGTACGAGCTGACCTCTGGCACGGTGTCATTCGGCAGCGCCGACATATCCCGGCTATCTGCGCGCCGGTTGCGCCCGTACCGCCGCAAGATGCAGATGGTGTTCCAAGACCCATACGGCTCGCTCAACCCACGACGCCGGGTGGGCTCCATTATTGCGGACCCGTTCGCCGCCAACGGCTTGGCCAAAGGGGCAGAACGCAAGCGCAAGGTGCAGGAGCTGATGGAGCTCGTCGGCCTCAATCCAGAACACTACAATCGCTTTCCGGCCGAATTCTCCGGCGGACAGCGACAACGGATCGGGCTCGCGCGGGCGCTGGCCCTTCGCCCTGAGGTGGTGGTGTGCGATGAACCGGTTTCGGCCCTCGATGTCTCCATTCAGGCCCAGATCATCAACCTGCTCGCCGAACTTCAGGACAAACTCGGACTGACCTACATCTTCATCGCGCACGACCTGTCGGTTGTCCGGCACGCCAGCGACCGGATAGCGGTGATGTATCTCGGGCGGATCGTCGAGATTGCCGACACCGAGGACTTGTTCACGCGGCCCCGCCATCCCTATACGAAGGCGCTGCTGTCCGCCGCACCGACACCGGACCCCGACCTGGTCAACGATGCCGAACGGATAGTCCTCACCGGTGAGGTCCCGTCGCCGGTCCGGCCGCCCTCGGGTTGCCGGTTCCATCCCCGGTGTCCCCGCGCGCAGAGCCGTTGCCACGTCGAGGACCCGGTCCTCGAGAGCAAGAACATTGACGAAGGTGATCGCGCCGTTGCCTGCCACTTCCCGCTCGCCGACGGAGAATCGATGATGCCCGAACTGAAGGAGCCGTCGTGACTCTTACGCCGCCGGCGACTGCCGAGGCGGCCGCCGCGAGGGTCGAGCCGGCCGCCGTCGACACGATAGAAGGTCGGAGCCCGTGGCAGCTGGCGTTCGTGCGGCTGCGCCATGACCGGGTGGCCGTCGGATCTTCGGCTGTCATCTGCCTTATCGTCTTGCTGGCTGTCTTGGCACCGGTAGTCGCCCACCTACTCGGACACGGACCCAATCAGCAATTCCGAACAACGGGATTGAGCGCCGAGGGCATTCCCGTCGGGCCGGGCTCGACGTTCTTGTTCGGAACCGATGATCTGGGACGTGATGTGCTGGTGCGGGTTCTCTATGGCGCCCGGATATCGTTGCTGGTCGGGGTCGTAGCGTCCGGACTCGCGGTTGTGCTCGGCGTGATCATCGGGCTCGCGGCAGGATACTTCAGCGGAGCGGTCGATACGGTGCTGTCCAGATTCATGGACGTGGTCCTGTCATTGCCCTACCTGATCTTCGCAATCGCGCTCGTTTCATTGCTCGGTCCGAGCTTGATGGTTTCGGTTGCGGTGATCGCGTTCTTCTCCTGGGCTTCGGTGGGACGGATCGTTCGGGGCCAGGTGCTGTCGATAAAGGAAAAGGAATTCGTTGAAGCAGCGCGCTCTGTCGGCGCGGGCCATCTGCGGATCATGTTCGTCGACATCCTGCCCAACGTGCTGGCACCGACAATCGTTTACGCCACGATGTTGATCCCGCTGTCAATCGTTTTCGAATCAACCTTGTCCTTCTTGGGGATCGGCGTGCTACCGCCGACGGCGACCTGGGGAAATATGTTGTCCGAGTCGATTGCCTACTACCGGGTGGCCTGGTGGTTTGTCGCCTTCCCCGGCTTGGCCCTGCTGATCACGACGATGGCATTCAACTTGCTGGGCGACTGCGTGCGCGATGCATTCGATCCCAGGGGCAACCGCTTGTTCGTCGCGGTCGAAGACTGACGACGGAGAAGGGCCTGACATGTTGCGTTTTCTGGTGCGCCGAATCCTCTTCGGTGCGGTCGTGCTGTGGCTGGTTGCCACAGCCGTGTTCGCTATGTACTTCATTGCGCCACACGATGTGGCCCGAACCTTGGCCGGACGCCAAGCCAGCGCGGAAACGGTTGCGGCCATCCGTCACAACCTCGGGCTCGACCGGCCGCTCCTGGTCCAGTACGGCAGCTTTCTCTGGAAGGCCCTGCACGGCAACCTCGGCTACTCGTACACCAATTCGCAGCCGGTGACGACGCTGATCGGCCAAGGTCTACCCGTGACGGCCTCGCTGGTTGCCGGCGGTGCGATCCTGTGGCTGGTCATCGGGGTAAGTACCGGCGTGCTGGCCTCGACCCATCCTCGCTCGGTGATGGATCGCAGTGCCACTGCTTTCTCGCTCTTCTTCTACTCGATGCCGACCTTCCTGCTGGGCGAGGTGCTGCTGCTGGTGTTGTTCTTCCGGCTTCACCTGTCGGGTATCGATTGGTTTCCCGGTGCCGGATACGTGGCGTTGACCGAGAACCCAATGGAGTGGGCAAGGCATCTGCTGCTTCCGTGGCTCACCATCGCGCTGGTCACCGCGGCGACCTACGTCCGCCTGACTCGGGGCTCGATGTTGGACGTGCTGGGTGAGGACTACATTCGCACGGCCCGCGCCAAGGGACTGAGTCGGCGCAGGGTGATCTATCGTCACGGACTGCGGGCGGCCTTGACCCCGGTCGTAACCCAATTCGGTATCGATGTCGGTACGCTGCTCGGCGGGGCGATCGTCACGGAGAACGTCTTCGGGTTGCCCGGACTTGGCGAGCTCGTCATGACGGCACTGTCTAAACAGGACCTCCCGACGATCATCGGCCTCGTCCTGCTCGCGTCGGCATTCGTGGTAGTCGCGAACCTGGTCGTGGACATCCTGTACTCGGTCCTCGACGCGAGGGTTCGGCTGTCCTGAGTTGTCTGATTTCGATTGACCCGGCCGACGCCTGCTGCGTCGAGTCACAACACAGAGCACGACAACGAAGAGGGGTTTGAGCTGTATGGATCTGAAATTGGCCGGCTCGAGAGCACTGGTCACCGGGGGCACCAGGGGCATCGGGCGTGCCATCGTGGAGACCTTGCTCGCTGAGGGAGCGGCGGTTTCGTTCTGCGCGCGTGACGCGGCGGCGGTCCTGGAAGCCGAACGTGAGCTGTCCGAGGGCGGCGCGAAGGTCATCGGCACAAGTGTCGACGTTTCCGACGGTCCGGCGCTGGGCGCCTGGGTCGAGGAATCGGCGGCGCGTCTCGGTGGAATCGACATCGTGGTTGCCAACGTCAGCGCGATGTCAGTCGCGGACGACGAGGAGACATGGGTCAAGTGCTTCGATATCGATCTGATGGGCTCGGTCCGCCTGGTCAATGCCGCGCTGCCCTACCTGGAGGCCAGTAGCGTGGCGTCCATCGTCACGGTGTCTAGCGTGTCCGGCCGGGAGATCGACTTCTTCGAGGGTCCGTACGGATCGATCAAGGCGGCACTGGTCCATTACACCCAAGGCATAGCGCATCGCCTTGCACCTAAGGGGATCAGGGCTAACACCGTTTCACCTGGCAACACGCTGTTCGACGGCGGCAGTTGGGACAGCACGAGGCGGGACCGACCGGAGATGTTTGCCGCTACCCTGGCGCTCATCCCGATGGGACGCATGGGCACCGCACAGGAAATGGCTGCCGCGGTTGCGTTCCTGGCCAGCCCGGTGTCGAGTTTCACCAGCGGAACCAACCTGGTCGTCGACGGCGCGCTGACTCGAGGTGTGCAGCTGTGAGTATCGACGCGCCAGCCGGGGTGCGTGCCGTCGACTCGCAAGCAGACCTCCTCGAACGTCGCAGTCAGGCAGTTATCGATGGTGTCGAGTCCATCGACCCCGACTTCGTTCTGCACTTGGCAAGCAGCACGCTCAAGATTGTGCTCGACCATTTCATTGCCGGCGCCGGCGTGCGAGTAGGCCGCAGTGTGTTCGCGATGCCTCGAGAAGAGGAAGGTGTCGCCATCGCTTCGGGTCTCGAACTTGCCGGTTCGCGGCCAGTAATGATCTTCCAGGACAACGGAATAGGCAACCTGCTTACCGCGCTGCTGACCCTTCCCCAGCCCTATCACTTGCCGTTGTTCGGTGTGGTCACCCGACGTGGGGGCCTGGGTGAGTACAACTCGATGATCCACACGGTCAGCGAGCGAACCGAGGCGTTGCTCGATGCTGCCGGTGTTCGGTGGTTCCAGCTGGACGCACGCACGCCGGTCGATCGCTGGGCGGTGGAGATCAAGCGGGCGTGGGATTTCTCGCGCGCGACGCACAGGCCGATATTCGTCCTGGTGAATCTGATGGGCGGGTGAGCGCGATGGCTATCGAACGTGCAGACGTGTTGCGGCAGCTTGATGCCGGTTTCGCCGATTCGCCGGTCGTGCTGAGCCTCGGCGGTACGGCACGGGAAATGCTCGCGGTAGCGGGGCGAAAGGGAAACCACCTGATCAGCCTGGACGCGATGGGCCAGACGATCTCGCTGGCGTTGGGCTTGGCTCTCGGCCTGCAGGAGACTCGCCCCGACGAGAAGGTCGTCGTCGTCGAGGGTGACGGATCATTGATCATGGGCCTGTCCGTCATGAGTACCGCGGGACACCTCAAGCCGAAGAACCTGGCGGTATTCGTGCTGGACAACGGGGTGTATCTGGCCACCGGTGGTCAGCCGACCGCTGCTGCCGACATCGACATGGTTGCCGTGGCCAAAGCTTGCGGCTGGCGCGACGCAAGAGATGTCAGGACGTCCGAGGAGTTGGCGGATGCCGTCTCGTGGGCTGCGTCGGCACCGGGACCGGTCCTGATCCGGGTGTACATCGGCACGAAGCAACTACAGACCAATTACTTTCTCGAGGATCCAGCCATCCTGGCCGAGGACTTTCGTCGCTGGCTTCGATCCACTCGGCCGGCGGCGTCGGTCGGCTGACCCCGTCCGGCGTAGTTAGAGGAGAGACACATGCGAATCTCGGTCATTGCATCTTTCGATGAGCACGACGCAGACGTCACGGTGCTACCTGTGCTGAAGGCGGGGGAGTTACCGCCGGTCACCCGGGCCGCCGGTGCCGTACTCGGACTCGACCTCGGCAGCATTGCGCAACGGTTCGAACTCGACAAACCAGGCGAACACTGTTGGATCCCCGACAATGGCGAGCACCGAGGGGGTGATGTGCTGCTGGTGCAGGTGAGCGAGCCGACAGACGGTGGCGTCACCGCCGACTCATTGCGCCAGGCCGCGACCGGGGCGGCCAGAGCCATTCACCGTCCCAGGGTGAACTGCGCCCTCACCGCGGTGAACCTCACCAGCGGGGACGCTACCGGCATCGTCACCGATGCGTTCGTATTGGGCGGCTACAGTTTCGACCGCTACAAGACCGCCGCGTCCGACCGTCAGGCCGCCATCGAGGAGCTGTTTCTCAGCGGCGTCAACGAATCCGACGTGAAGATCGCTCGGATCATCGCCGAGGCAACGAACTTCGCGCGGGACCTGACCAACCTTCCGGCGGGAGACCTGACCCCGCATGGCCTTGCTGATATTGCCCGCGACCAGGCCGAGGCGCACGGTTTCTCCGTCCGGCTGCTGGACCACGACGAGCTGGTGGCCGGAGGGTTCGGGGGATTGGTCGCGGTAGGGGCGGGCAGTGTGAACCCACCCGTCCTCATCGAGCTCGCCACCGGCGACCCTGGGGCCGGCGACCACACCGCGCTCGTGGGTAAGGGCATTACCTTCGACACCGGCGGTCTCGACCTCAAACGGCTGGATGCGATGAGCACGATGAAGTGCGACATGGCCGGAGCCGCGAGCATCCTGGCTGTGATGACAGCCCTCCGTCAGCTGGGTTGCCCGGCCAACGTGCGGGCATACCTTGCGTGCGCTGAGAACATGCCGAGCGGCAGCGCCGTTCGCCCCGGAGATATCCTCACGCATCGCAACGGCACCACGAGTGAGATGATCAGCCCGGACGCCGAAGGCCGTCTCGTACTTGCCGATGCCCTGGCACTGGCGGCCGAAAGTGCACCGGCCCGCATGATCGACGTCGCAACCCTGACCGGATCAACCGCGCTTGGTACCGATCTGTGGGCCGTGATGGGAACCGACCGCACCCTCGCTGCGCAGCTGGTTGCCGCCGGTCAGCAGTGTGGCGAACCAGGCTGGGAGCTGCCCTTGTGGTCCAACTATCGCAAGGCAATCGAGTCCGAAGTCGCTGATGTCAAGAATCTGCAAACCGGTTTGGTCGCGGACTTCGGAGCGATCCTCGGCGGCCTGTACCTGCGAGAGTTCGTCGGGGAAATACCGTGGGTGCACATGGATATCGGTTCCTCGGCGTTCCGGCATCAACCCGACGAGATGTGGGCTGCAGGCGCAACTGGAAACCCGACCCGAACCCTGATCCGTTACCTGGTCGACCAGGCCTGATTGCTGCGGTTACGAGCGTGCGTTCGGTTCGGCGTTCCCATCCACTACGACGTTCTCCAGCGGCCTTCCAGCGACATAGCGCTCGATCTGCGCCGAGATCAGGCGGTACGCGCGAGTGTCCCAGCCAGGTGCGCCGCCACCGACGTGCGGAGTGATCACCAGATTGGGCGCTTCCCACAACGGATGCTCCGCGGGCAGCGGCTCGGGGTCGACGACATCGAGCCCAGCCCGTAGCCGACCCGATTGTAGCTCGGTGAGCAGGGCAGCGGTGACCACGGTAGGTCCCCGGCCGACATTTACCAGGATCGCGTGATCCTTCATCGCAGAAAGGAACCCGGCGTCCACAAGGCCCTGAGTTTCAGCGGTCAGTGGCAACGCGAGGACGACCACGTCGTGTGCGGGCAGTACATCGGGCAACGCCTCGAAGCCGATCACGCCGGCGCGAGCGGTTCTGCCCATCAGCGTGATCGAGGCTCCCAACGTCTCGAGGCAAGCGGCGACCCTGCTGCCGATGTCACCGGCTCCCAGGATCAGAACGCGCTTGTCGGCAACCGTCTCCCGCTCGCCGGCGTCCCAGACGTGGTCGGCCTGTTGCCTGAGGTACCGAGGCAGTTCCCGGATATGACCCAGAATCAACGTGACTGCAATCTCGGCTGTAGAGAGCCCGTGCACACCTCGCCCGTTGCACAGCGTCACGCCTGGTGGCAATGCGCCCAGCCAGGCATCGACGCCGGCCGAGATCACCTGCAGTACCTTCAGCTTCTCAAACCTCGCCAGCTGGGTCCGGGTGAGCGCCTCCTTGACGTAGCTGCCGACCAGGAACTCGGTGTTGTCGAGTCCGGGCGGCTCCGGATCGGTGCCGTCCCAGACGATGATCTCGGTGCCGTCGAGGTCACCGACGAGCTGTCGCGCACGTTCGTCGGGTAGGCAGACCACCGTCATCGAACACACCTCATCCTGAAGGGACCTCACCAGCTGGCGGCAAGGCCAATATGGTGATTCTGACAGCGGGCACCCTCGAGTTGCTCACCCGGCCGAGTACTTTCCGGTCCAGGCCAGGCGCCAGGTGTTGGGCCCGATCTCGCCGTTGGGGACCAGTCCGTTCAGGCTTTGCAGCCGCTTGACCATGGCCAGTGTGTTCGGCCCGTACTGCCCGGTGCCGACCGGGAAGAAGCCGCGGGCGTGCATCTGGTCCTGGAATCGCTTGATCGTGGAATTCCAGTCCCCGTAGTGGAACCACCGCGGTCCCGGGAACGCCGGCACCGCTGACGAGGCGA
>JAVEET010000001.1 GCA_030840295.1 Pseudonocardiales bacterium | reverse complement strand
ACTCGGCCGCCACGGTGGGCAACCGGCCGTCGGGATCGGCCATGTCAACGCCGGTCACGGCCATCTGCGCCGCGCTGGTGGCGAGTACCCGGTCGGCATGGTGCAACGTCGACGGGGCCAACCCGTGGCCGACCAGTACCGACAGGGTGCCGGGCTTGAGCCAGTCCGCCTCGACCGCCGCCGGCGTGGCCGGTCCGGCAGCGGCGATCACCACATCGGCTTCCGCAGTCGCCGCCCGCAGGTCGGTGACGACTTCGAGCTGGCGTTGCGGGTAGTGGTGGTGCAGATGTTCGCGTACCGCACGGATGCCGTCCGGGTGGGTGCCGAACAGCATCAACCGATCGAGATTGGGCAAGGTGGTCAGCAGAAACGGCAACGCCAGCCGGCCCTGGGTGCCGGTACCGATCACGAGTGCACTGCGACTGTCTGCTCTGGCGCAGGCGCGGGCGATCAGGGCCGAGACCGCCGGCGTGCGCAACGAGCCGATCCGAGCACAGTCCATCAACGCTATCGGTCTTCCGGTCGCATCGTCGTACAGGGTCAACGACGTGTAGTACCGCTGCCGGTCACGGTCACGCTCCGGATTGAACTTGTAGGAGGTCTTGATCGCGACAAGCTGCTGCTCGCCGTCTCGGCCGAGCATCGCGTACGCCACCGAATGACCATCGGCGGGTTTGACCGATAGCTTGCGCGGGTTGCTCGATACCTCGGCTGCCAAGGCCAGGTACGCCTGTTCGACGACATCCACCACCTCGGTCAAGTCGATCTCGAGACCGGCGATCTCGGCGGTATTGAGAACCCGCAACGTTCCCTCGGCTTCGGTTCGCGTCAGCATGGTGCCTCCAGCACGACCTGGCCGTAGCCGTGCTCGGCAGCCTCGGCAGGCGCTCTGGTACGGCGACCAGGCACCCGTACCGAGGCCCGCTTGAGCCAGCGATCGGTCCCGTCGAATCGGGCCCGAAACGGCACCCGGCCGTGAACCACCACGTCGTTGTCGACGACGAGGACCTCACCGGGGCGCAAGGACACCGCCACCGTCACTCGCTCCAGTTCGGCCTCCAGCCGCCGGTAGGCCGACCGATAGCGTTCCTCGGCCTCCTCGAGCGGCGTATAGGCCGGATCGAAGCGCAGCGTGAGCCCGGATGCCGACCGCCACAGCGTAGGCACCTTGGCGGGTGGTTGTGCCGATGATTGGGCCTCGGTGTACGAATCGTCCGGCAGGATCGGCACATCCGGGGTGCTCAACGTTGTGATGTCGTCCGCGCTGACTTCGATCCGCCGGGCGCTGGCGGCGGTGGTGGCGATCCCGTCGGGATTGCGCATGCACGCCAGCATCAGCAAATTGGCCCGGCCCGGGTGGAAGGCATCCTCGGTATGGGGGCTCAGCAGCACCGAACTGCTGGCGCCGGTCTGCTCCGCCTCCCGCCCTTGGGCCGGCACGATGTTGTGAACGTAGCGGCCGTCCTGCTGTCCTTCCCAGGCGATCGGCCGGCCCATCACAGTGGCGAGCAGCAGCAGCGTGGCGTCCCATAGCGCAGCTGCGTCTTCGGCGACCGACCAATGTGCGGGGGTTGGCTCCAGCGCTGCGGCGTCGACCGGTAGGCCACGCAGCACGAACAGACCGTCGGCGCTATCGCAGGGAGCGCACGCTTCACGGAGCCGATCGGCCAGCCGGGCAGCGACGCCAGGCGTGGCCTTGAGCAGCGCGGGGTGCCGGGGTGATCCGTAGTCGGTGAGGAGCTGTCCAGCAGCCTCGGTCAGCTCGGCAGAAGTGTCCGGATCGAGTTCGCGGATCGGAGCAACGTCGGTGAGTAAGGGCACAGGTTTGTCCATTTCAGCTAGTAGGTCGCTGCGACTCATCCACTCATCAGCAGGCATAGGCGGAGGAAGCACCCGAAAGCTAGCAATTTCTTGCTAGTTAGGCAAGGCTAACCTAATATCACTTTGCCGACGCGGTCGCGGGGCTTGTTGCGTGGGAGTCCGGCAAACCGGATCACTCCCCCGAAGGTGAGGAGCTGGGCATGGGCCTGACAAGACGGCAATTCCTGTGGGCAGGCAGCGGCGTCGCAGCGACGACGGTGCTGACCGCATGCGGCGTCGGCGACGGCGCGGAGGCGGGCCCGGTCGGCACCGCCGCAGGCCCTCTCCGGCGCGGCGGCACCCTGCGCGTCGGGGCGTTCGGGCGTGCCGCAGCGATCACCCGCGACCCGCACGGGTCGCAGGTCAACGAGAGCGACTTCCTGATCACCAGCCTTAGGTATGACACGCTGACCGTGCCCGCCGCCAGGTCGTACACCGCCCCACGGCTGGCCTCGAGTTGGGCCTCATCGGCGGATCTGCGGACCTGGCGTTTCACGATCGCGACGAACGCCGCCTTCCATGACGGCGAACCGGTGACGGCAGAAGACGTGGCATGGTCGTTGCGTCGGCTGCGGTCCACCCCGGCCGGCGCGGCGAGGTTGCCCGGCATCCGGGCCGAGAACATTCGAGCCGAGGGTGCTCGCACGGTGGTGCTCGTGTCGGACTACCCGAATAATGCGTTGCCGCTCCTGACCCGGTTGACGACCTTCGTCCTGCCCAAAGGCACCGCTGATTCCGTGATTGACACCGCACCGGGCACCGGCCCGTTCAAACTCGACTGGTTCCGCGACGGCAACGCCCGGCTAGTCCGCAACGATGCCTGGCACGGCGGGCAGGTACTGCTCGACGCTATCGAGGTCCGGACCTTCGAGAGCCCACAAGCTATGAGCAATGCCTTACTTGCCGGGCAGATCGACGTCGCTTCCAATGTCGGTGCTGTGGCGGCGCGGGCCGCCGTGGGACGCCCGGATGTCCGGATCATCCAGCGCCCGAACGACATGGCGATGCCGATTGTGATGCGTACCGCCGATGGGCCGTTCGCCGACCAGCGGGTGCGCGAGGCGCTGCGGCTGGCGGTCGACCGCGACGCGATGGTGAAGCAGGTGCTCAGCGGCTACGGCACGATGGGCAACGACGTGCTCGGTACTGGAGATCCCGTTTACGCCAGCGACCTGCCGCAGCGGCGACGCGACCTCGACACAGCACGCCGGCTGCTGGCCGAGGCCAAGTTCGACCTCAGCTGGACCTATGAGCTGCTGACCACCGAGGACATCGCCGGGCTGGCTGAGTCGGCGACCCTGTTCGCCACGCAGCTGGCCGAGGCGGGCGTCAAGATCAAGGTCGTGAAGCAGGACTCGGCGGTGTTCTGGGACAAGAGCTGGCTGAAGGCTCCGCTCTACACGACCTACTGGGGTACGAACGATTCGGTGCTGTTCTTCGCTAGCAAGACACTGGTATCCAACACCGGACAGAACGAGACCGCCTTTGCGGACAAGGCATTCGACGCCGCCTACCGCAGGGCAATCAGCTCGAAAAACCCGGACGAGACCAAGCAGTCGCTGCACGAGCTGCAATCGATCGAGTACGACCGATCGGGGTATCTGTTGTGGGGCATGGCCGATGGCATCGACCTGTCGTCGGCGCGAGTGCGGGGCCTGCCTGAACTGCCCGGCTACGGACGGGTACAGCTCGAGCGGGCATGGCTCGCCGGCTGAGCTGCCGCTACGGCTCGGCCGTGCGGCGGATCGCGATGGGCATCGCCCGGCGGGTGCTGATGCTGTTCCTACTACTCGCGTTGGTGTTCGCGGCGGTGCAACTGCTGCCCGGTAACGCAGCGACCGCTACCGCCGAACGTGGGTTGAATGCGGCGGAGGTGGTGGTGGTCCGGACCCGGCTGGGTTTGGACCGACCGCTGCCCGAGCGGTTCCTGCGCTGGCTGAGTGAGCTGTTGACCGGTGGTCTCGGGACGTCGGCGCGGGGAGAGCACGTCAATCAGCTGCTGAGCAGCCCGTTCGCCAACACGGTCCTGCTCGGGGTGCTGGCGCTGGTGAGCACGGTGACCCTATCCCTGATTCTGGGCTGCTGGGCCGCGTTGCGCCAGGGCGGCGTTCCGGATCGGATCGTGTCCACGGCGGCCACCGTAGCGCTGGCGCTGCCCGAGTTCGTGATCGCGGCAGCGCTGGTCCTCGTGCTGGCGCTCTGGACGGGTTGGTTGCCGGCGGTCACCGTGGCGAACGAACGCGGCGCGCCGACTTCGTGGTCCATGCTGGTG
>JAVEET010000368.1 GCA_030840295.1 Pseudonocardiales bacterium | reverse complement strand
CTCGGGATCGCTCGTTCGCACGATCACGTACGCGGCGGAATAGTCGGGGTCGGGGTTCATCGCGTCCGAGCCGTCGGACTCTGTGGAGGTGGGGAAACGTAGGTCCGCGCAATCCAGCTCGGTGATGGTCAGGCTCATTGGATTTTCGCTCCTTCCAAGATTCATCTGATGTTTAGCAGAGGAATCGACAAATTTCCAACTTATGCAGCAATAGCGGGCCGAGAATGCCCTGATGTAGGATCAAAAGATCGGATGATTAGACTTCTTGAGCTAGCGACATTCAGCAAACAGATTCAGTTCAACGACCGGAGGACGTAGATGAGACTGGCCCGCCATGGTCTACCGGGGGCGGAGCAACCGCTTGTCGCCGACAGCGAGGGAATCTGGCACGATCTGCGTCCGATTACGCCCGATCTGACGGCCGCCGGCCTGCCGGCCGTGCTCGGTCGGGGCCTCGATGCAGCCGCGATCAGCGCCCTCCCGACGGTTCCCACGGTGCAGCGGTTCGGGCCGCCGCTGGCCGGCATCGGCAAAGTGGTGTGTATCGGGTTGAACTATCGCGATCATGCGGCCGAGACCGGGGCACAGATCCCCGCCGAGCCGATACTTTTCCTCAAGACGCCGGACACCGTGATCGGTCCTGATGACGAAGTGCTCGTTCCCCGGAAATCAGTCAAGACCGACTGGGAGGTCGAGCTGGCCGTGGTGATCGGCCATCAGGCCCGTTACCTCGATTCGCCGGAGGATGCCGCGGCGGTGATCGCGGGTTACGCGATCAGCAACGACGTGTCCGAGCGGGAGTTCCAAGTCGAGCGTGGCGGCCAGTGGGACAAGGGCAAGAACTGCGAGACATTCAATCCACTCGGCCCGTGGCTGCTGACGGCCGACGAGGTGGCCGACCCCCAGCAGCTCGGTCTGCGGTTGTGGGTCAACGGGGAGCAGCGTCAGAACGGCAATACCGCGAACATGATCTTCGGCGTGCATCACCTGGTCTGGTACGTCAGCCAGTTCATGGTGCTGCGCCCCGGCGACGTCATCAACACCGGCACCCCGGCCGGAGTCGCGATGGGGCTGCCCGGACAGCCCTACCTCCGCGCCGGTGACGTAGTCGCGGTCGAGATCGACGGCCTTGGCCGCCAAGAGCAGACTTTCGGGCAGGCGTGACATGAGCTCCTTTGACGGCCTCACCGCATTGGTCACCGGCGGCGCCTCGGGAATCGGTGCCGCAATCGCCGACGTATTGACCGAGCAGGGCGCCCGGGTTGCGGTCCTCGACCGCGAAGCCTCGAGTCAGGATGGGATCCTGAGCGTCCAGGCCGATATCAGCGACGACGGTGCCGTCCGAGCCGCCGTCGCGAGCGCTGTAGCCGAACTCGGCGGCCTCGACGTGCTCGTCAACAACGCCGGCATAGGCGCGCAGGGCGGCATCGATGCCAATGACGATGCAGAGTGGCACCGCGTTCTTGACGTGAACGTGTTGGGCCTGGTGCGGGTGACGCGTGCGGCGCTCCCGGCGCTGCGGGCCTCGGCTCACGGCGCGATCGTCAACACCTGTTCGATCGCCGCGACCGCCGGGCTGCCCCAGCGCGCGCTCTACTCGGCGAGCAAGGGTGCGGTCCTATCGCTGACCCTCGCGATGGCCGCTGACCTGCTGCCGGACGGTATCCGCGTCAATGCCGTGAACCCCGGCACGGCAGATACCCCCTGGGTGAGCCGGCTGCTCAACTCGGCAGCCGACCCCGCCGCCGAGCGGGCTGCCCTCGAGGCACGCCAGCCACAGGGTCGGCTGGTCAGCGCGGACGAGGTCGCGCATGCCGTGGCCTACCTCGCCTCGCCACAAGCCGGTTCTACCACGGGTACCTGGTTGGCCGTCGACGGTGGCATGTCCGGGCTCCGGCTGCGGCCACGGCCGCGGTCGTGACGCCCGCGTCGCAGCGAGGGACAGCGCGGTATCTGCTGTGTTGACCAGAAATCTTGGATCCAGCGCCACCGATGTGACCGTGTTCGGTTTCGGGGCGGCGCCCATCGGCAACCTCTACACCGCCATCGACGACGAGACCGCACTCGGCGCGGTCGACGCCGCGTGGGCGGCAGGCGTCCGCTATTTCGATACCGCACCGCACTACGGCCTCGGCCTGTCCGAACAGCGACTGGGTAAGGCGCTGGCCGGACGCCCCCGAGCCGAGTACCGCATCTCGACGAAGGTCGGCCGGCTGCTGGTGGCCAATGACGCGCCGACCGGATCGGACCTCGAAGCGGGCGGTTTCGCGGTACCCGACACACTCAACCGAATTAGGGACTACTCACGCGACGGCACACTGCGCAGCATCGAGGCCAGCCTCGAGCGGCTCGGCACCGACCACATCGACATCGTCTACGTCCACGACCCCGAGGACCACCTGGCCGAGGCGAACGCCGGGGCCATACCGACGCTGATCACGTTGCGCGACCAGGGTGTGATCGGAGCAGTCGGCGCCGGTATGAACTCCTGGCAACCGCTTCTGCGGATCGTCGCGGAAACCGATATCGATGCGGTGATGCTGGCGGGCCGATGGACTCTCATTGACCGTTCGGCGCAACCGCTGCTCGAGGCGTGCGTCCAGCGAGGTGTCTCGGTCGTCGCGGCCGCGCCGTTCAACTCGGGGCTGCTGGCCGCGCCATGGCCTGCCGACGGAGCCTACTTCGACTACGCACCGGCAGCCGACGACGTGCTCGCCCGGGCCCGCAGCCTCGCCGAGATCTGCCGGCGCTTCGGTACGACGTTGCCGCATGCCGCAGTGCAGTTCCCGCTGCGCCACCCGGCGGTCGCAGCCGTGGTCGCCGGCGTGCGTACCGCCGCCCAAGCCGACGCCGATGCCCGATGGGCAACGTCCGA
>JAVEET010000282.1 GCA_030840295.1 Pseudonocardiales bacterium | reverse complement strand
CCTCAACCGGCTCCGTGACCAGATTGCTGCCCGATCATCTGACCGAGTTCAACGTGCACGCGTCCGGTCTCAGGCCCACCGAGGTGACGGTCACCGGCTGGGATTCGGCGAGCCAGCAGCGAGTGTCCGGGCATAACACCGGCGGGACCAGCAAAATCGAGAAGACACGTTCGGACTTTGCCGACGCGGGGAGCGCCGACAGCCCGGCGCTGGGGAAAGCACCGCTTGCCTCGCCCTTCATGCACCCGAAGGACGCCGGCGCGGCCGACCAGACGGCTAGCTCCCTGATGGAGGACTGGCTGGCAGGTTCAGTTGTCGCGCGTGGCGCATGCCCGATCGACCCGGCCCTGAAACCGGCCGTCACGCTGGAGGTCAAGAACGCCGGCCCCGCCTCGGGAAAGTATCTGATCACCCGCGTCGAGCATCATTACAGCCAGCATGGCTTCTACACCCGTTTCACCGCAGGCGGCAACCGTCCTGCCTCGCTGGTCGACAACCTCGGGCCGGCCCAGGCCTCGGCCGGGTTCGACTTTCCCGGCCTGGCCATCGGGGTGGTCACCGACAACAACGATCCGACCAAGGAGGGTCGCGTCAAGATCAAGTTCGTCGGACTGGCGCCGGCAAACGGACAGGACATCGGCAGTGCCTGGGCCCGGTTGGTCAGCCTCGGAGCCGGTAACCAGCGGGGCATGGTGTTCCTGCCGGAGGTGAACGACGAGGTGCTGGTGGGATTCGAACACGGCGACACCCGGCATCCGGTTGTGCTGGGCGGCTTGTACAGCAAGAACAACGCCTTGCCGACCTGGGATGTTGCGAGTGGAAAGGTGACCACCCGCCGCATCACCTCCCGCGACGGTCACCTGATCGAGTTCTCCGACGGCGAGGATGCGAAGTCCAAACACGTGCTGCTCCAGCTCGCCAACGGTGACAAGCTCCGGCTCGGCAATGACCGGTTCGACATCCAGGTGGCATCAGGCATACCCATCTCGATCAAGGCGGGTAACGCCAAGTTCGAGATCAGCGATGCCGGTGATGTCACCATCGAAGCGAACAACATAACCTTGAAGGCAAAGGCAAAACTCGACCTTCAGGGCGTTAGTGAGGCCACGGTCAAGAGCTCGGGCAAGACTGGGGTGCAGGGCTCTCAGTTGAACCTCAAGGGCGACATGATGGCCGAGCTCGAAGGCGGCGGCCAGCTGGCCCTCAAGGGCGGAATGGTGGCCATCAATTGATCTTCATCAGCGCGAGGAACGGGTTGTGATGGACGCACCACAGCGACGCGAGCAGCTCAGCCGCTATGACGCCACCTTCGTCGGACGGGGATTCTCCTGGCCGATGCAGGTGGATCACACCGGTTCGATCAAGCTGACCGACACCGCCGAGGACATCGACCGCTCGATCCAGATCGTCCTGCTAACCGCACCAGGTGAGCGTTTGATGCGTCCACAGTTCGGCTGCCGGATCTGGGATCTGCTGTTCGAACCGGTCACGCCGAACCTGTTAGGACTCATCTCCGAAGCCGTCCGGGACGCATTGGCACAGTGGGAACCGCGGATCGAGGTCGACGATGTCCAACCCGTGGCCGACGACGATGACAGTGCGCTCATCCGGATCTCGATCAGCTATCACGTCCGGGCTACGAACGATCGACGGAACCTGGTCTATCCGTTCTACGTAATCCCGCACGGCACCGAGTGATGCGAATGAGACCGAGCAGCAGTTCAGTATTCCGGAACAAGAAGCGAGTCTGACACCATGCCATTGCCCGCGCCGAACCTCGATGATCGTCGCTTCCAAGACATCGTTGACGAGGCCAAACGGCTGATCCCGCGCTACTGCCCGGAGTGGACCAACCACAACGTCTCCGATCCGGGCGTCGCGCTGATAGAGCTGTTCGCGTGGATGAGCGAAATGGTCCTCTACCGGGTCAACCAGGTCCCAGAACGCCTGTATGTGCATTTCCTCAACATGGTCGGCGTCGAGCCGTTCCCGCCGTCGGTGGCCCGGGCCGATCTGACCTTCTGGTTGACCGCGATCCTTAATACTCCGGTGACCGTCCCGGCCAGCACTGAGGTCACCACCACCGCCTCGATCAGCAGCGGCGAAGCCGTCATGTTCACCACGTCGACGGATCTCGTCATCGCGCCCCCGGAACTCGTGATGGCCAAGACCGTGACGGCGATCGACGAACGGGTCAATGACGTCTGGGAGGAACTGCGCTTCGACCCGGACGGCGTCCGCTGTTTCGCTTCGCCGGAGCTGACCCCGGGAGACGGCTTCTATCTCGGCTTCGCGCGCAGCCTCGCCGGCACCGTGCTCAGGCTGGGGATCGAGGCCCGCGCCGAAGGCATCGGGGTGGACCCGCGCAATCCACCGCTGGTGTGGGAGGTCTGGAGCGGCGAGGCCTGGATCGCCGCGCCGGTCCACGAGGATTCGACTGGCGGTCTGAACCGAGCCGGTGAGATCGTGCTGCTCATCCCGGTAGAACACGGTCTGCTCACCCTCGGCAACGCGGCCGCCTTCTGGTTGCGGGCCCGGTTGTTGGCCCCCCGACCCGGACAACCCAGTTACCAGGCCTCGCCGCGGGTGCGCTCGGTGCTTGCCGCCACCCTCGGCGGCACCGTGCCCGGTGAACACGCCGAGGTAGTCGGGCCCGAGACCATCGGGCGCAGCGATGGCAGCCCGGCGCAGACCTTTCCGGTGTCCCGTGCCCCGGTGCTGCCGCGGCGTGCCGCTGAGCACATCCGGGTTGTCGATGCCGACTCCAGCATCGACTGGACCGAAGTCGATGATTTCAGCAATTCCAGCCAGCGCGATCACCACTACGTGTGGGACAGCGGCAGCGGCATCGTCCGGTTCGGTCCTCGGGTGCGGTACCCCGACGGTTCGGTCCGCCAGCATGGACGGATCCCGCGGGACGGTGCCCAGATCATGGTCACCGGTTACCGGCACGGCGGAGGTGCTCGTGGCAACGTGGGTGCTCGCACCCTGACCGTGCTGCGGACCACGTTGCCCTATATCCGTGGTGCCACGAACCTGGTTGCGGCCAACGGCGGGGTGGACGCCGAAACGGTGGCTGAGGCGAAGATCCGCGGCCCCCTTTCGTTGCGGACCGGTCAGCGCGCCGTGACATCGGGAGACTTCGAGCGGTTGGCGCTGGAGTCCTCCACCGAGGTGGCGCGCGCCCGGTGCCTGCCGGCGACCCGAGCCACCAACGGATGCGTCCGGCTGCTGGTCGTTCCGCAGGTACGGGCGGCGGGCGGCACCCACCAGCTGGACGACTTCGCCATCGCCGCTCCGTTGATGCGACGGATCAGTGACCATCTGGACGCGCACCGGTTGGTCGGAACCGCGCTGGAGGTGGCAACGCCCTACTACCAAGGCGTTTCCGTCGTCGCTCTCGTACACACCGCCCCGGGCCGTCCGGCCGCGCTGGTGCGGCAACGGGCCCTCGATGCGCTCACCCGCTACATCGATCCGCTCAGCGGGGGACCGGACGGTACGGGTTGGCCTTTCGACGCCGACATCAACTCGGCCGTGGTGACCCAGATGCTGGAGTCCGTCGATGGTGTGGAGCGGGTCGAGGAGGCCCTGCTCTTCGAGTACGACCTGCGGACCGGGCAGCGACTCGCCTCCGGCAAGGACGTCATCCGGCTCGACCGGCATTCGCTGTTCCTGTCTGCCGGTCACCAGGTCGTGGTCCGATGAGTGCTCTCCCAGCTGTCGGGGTGCGCGGATGAGCGAACCGGTGTTGGCCTCCCTGCCCGCGGGCGGCGGTCGAGCGGTCAGCGTGCGCCCGGGCCTTCGCAGTGCCCCGCGCAGTCCGCAGTGGCTGTTGAACCAGCTGCCGGTGGGCATGCTGGACAGCGACTTCTTCGTCCGCTTCGTATCACTGTTCCAGGACCTGGGCACCAGCCTGCTGGAGAATGCCGACAACGTGGACAACCTGCCGGACGTGTCGGTGGCGCCGGATGCGATGGTCCGCTGGTTGGGCTCCTGGATCGGCGTGAACTCCCTCGACCCGTCCTTGCCCGAGGAACTGCAACGCCGCATCGTCGATGGGTCGGCCCAAACCTTGACCTGGCGCGGCACGGTCGTCGGCCTGCGGCGGTTCCTGGAGCTGACCACCGGGGGGCCGGCAAGCGTTGTCGACGGCGGCGGCGTGTGGCGGGAGGGCGAGGCGCCCGCCGACACCGCCTGGGTGAAGATGTCGGTCGATAGCACGGGGTGGCTGTCCGAACCGGACTTCGTCGAACTGGTACGTGACGAGATTCCGGCGCATGTGAGCGCCGAGTTGTGGGTCGGCGATCGGCGGGCCTGGACGTCGGAGACCGAATATGACCCCGATGAGGTGGCCCTGCCGCCGCGGCCGTCTGGCGCGTTGCCGGTCGTGGTCGTGCCCGACGTAGAGCAGACTGGGCCGCACGGCCAGACGGCCCGACCACAGGAGACGACGTGACCGAGGCCGGCACCACACCGCAGCATGCGCAGACCCAATCGAGCCCCCCGGGCGATGGTCGTGATCGGCAGACCCGCGACGACGGGCTGCCCCCGACGAGTGATCAGCCGCCGAGCCAATTCGGTACGGACTGGTACAAGGACAACTGGCCGGTTGAGGATCTACACGCCGACTGGCACGGCACCGACCCGGGGGATCAGCGGACCGAAGAGGTGCCGCTGATATCGGGTGGCGTCACGGGCTGGGGTCCGACGGCGAACACGGCGGTGGACGGCTCGCCCGGGCAGCTGTTGCCGGCCCAGTCGGCGGCTCAACACTTGACCTGCCCCGAGTGCGGGACGCCGGCCATGGTCACGGTCACCCGCCGTGAGTCGACCGACTTCTGCCGCAAGTGCGATTACCCATTGTTCTGGGTGCCCTCGCGGATCGAACTGGACCGGTCCGTCGAAACGGCGGAACAGTCGCTGCGGCGGTTGCCGGGGACGGCTGGTCGGGCCACTGTCGCCTCGGTTGCCTGCCCGCACTGCGCGGAACCCAACACCGTCATCGCACAAACCTGCGTTCGTTGCGGTCTGTCGATGACGGTCACCACCCCGCCGCCGCCCCCGCCGCGACCGGTGTACCGGGCGCCCGAGCCGGAACCGGTCGTGGAGATCGACCGGAGTAGGACACCTTGGTGGATCTGGGCGCTGCTCTTCGGGACGGTGGCGATCCTGGTCGCGCTGGTCGCGTACGGCCTGGTGCGACGTTACGGCTGAGCGGTTGCCGACGTGGCGACGGTGTCATTGTTCTCGGCCATCGGCATGAGCAGCCACAGGATCGGGTAGATCAGGAGCTGGCAGCCGGGCAGGACGAGCAGCAGCAGTACGAACAGCAGGCGCGTGGGCCACGGATCGAGGCCGACCCTGCGACCGAGCCCGGCGCAGACACCGCCGAGCAGCCGACCGTCGCGCTGTCGGACGAGGCCCTGGTTGCGGAACAGGTCGTGGATGGATCCCATGATGTTTCTTCCCTTCGAGGCGGAGCGTTGTGCTCCCTGGACTGAATTGGACTGAATCGGACTGAATCGGACTGATCGACACCTCGTTGGCGTCGATGTATCCAGCATCGAGCAGGCGTGCCGGTCGCACATGAGGGACAATCCTGGGATCGACCCTGATCCTGCCCTGACGCCCTCGGGGTAGCGACCTACGGGATAGCGTCCAAGTTGAAGGTCTGACCGTCGCCACCGTCGCCGGCCTGTCCGGCTACCAGTGTGATGTTGGTCGGATCCGTGGTGCCGTTGTAGGTGATCGCGGTCGGCGTCGGGTTGGCGGTGGTGGCCGCTGGTGTGGAGGTGACCACCGTGGTGATCTGGTACAGCCCTGGAGCCAGCCCGGTGAAGGTGAAATTACCGGTCGAGTTCGCGTTGACCGCTGCGGCATAAGCGGCCGGAACGGTCTGATTCTGTAGCGGGAGAAGGGTGATCGTGGCGGTATCGGTTGTCCCACCGAACGTGAAATTGTGACCGTTCCGGGTGATGTGCACGACCAGCGGCAGCGGCCCGACCTCGGTGAGCGTGAGCGGCTTGGCAACGGTCGCGCCCGCTTGGACCGATGCCGGGGACGTCGTGCTGACCGCCGACCAGCCGGGACCCGCGGTGGCCAACGGGGTGGCCGTGACGTTGTACAAACCCGGTGGCAGGTAGATCGCGACCGGGCCGGCCTGGTTCGTGTCGAAGCCGGTTGCGGTGAAGATATCCGTGCTGGCGCCGACCTTTCGTACCGTCAGCCGCACCTGGGCCAGGGGGAGGTCGGGGGCCTTGGCCGTGGTGGTCACCGAGAGGTCCAGCCCACCCTCGCTGAGGGTGAATGCATCGCTCACCGGTCCGGGCGTGCTGGCCGACAGCACCAGGGTGTTCTGGCCGCCGGTGAGCACCCCGCCGTGACCGGTGGCGCTGAGGTCGATACCAACGGTGTAGGTGCCGAACGGAACCTTGGAGAAGACAACCGAGTAACCGCCCGGTACGCCCGTCGTCGGAGCCAGGGTGGCAGACAGGATGCTGCGGGCGGTTCCGGTAGGCAGCGGCGTGACCGGGTTGAGGGTGACCGGCGCCGCGAGCGCATTGCCGACGGACGAACTCACGCTGACCGTGACGTCATGGCTGACCGCCGGCAGGGTCAGGGTGGTTTGAGGTGTTGTCTGGGAATGGGTCACCGGCACCGAGGCCTGCGCGGAGAGGTAACCGCTGATGCCTCCGGTGCGGTCGGCGCCGACCGCGAGGACCACCCAGTTGGCGCCGTCCGGCACGTTGTTGAAGGCGTAGGACCCGAGCGTGGCCAGGCTGCTACTCGAGGTCGTGGTCATCGGCTGGTTGTCGGTACCGGTGCCGACGGTGAAGGTGTTGTTGGAGAACGTACCGATCTGCACGGTCACATCGCCGATGTTGCTGGTCACCGCCGCGTCCATGCCGATCGCGGCCATGGTGTAGCCGCTGACCACGCTGGCGTTGAGGTCCGTGGTCACGGTCATCGACTGGTCGCCGCCGCCCACGGTCACGGTGGTGGCGAAGTAACTGGTGGGAACCGCGATACCGATGACCTTGATCCGTCCCGTGGTGGGCGACAGCGCGGTGAAGACGTAACTGCCATGGGTCGCCGATTCGACCGCGGTGGCGATGATGGTGTCGTTGGAATCGACGAGCGTCACGGTCAAACCGGTGATCGGACTGCTGTTTCGATCCTGCACCTTCACGGTGTACTTCACCGGGGTGGCGCTGATCGTGGGGTTGAACGCGGTGTCGGTGCTGGTAGCTCGCACCAACACGTACTTGTTCGCGGCTGAGCTTGGACTGTCGTATCCCAGTGAGCTGACCGTGACCCGGTACCAGCCGGTGGCCAGACCGGCCAGGGTGGCGTTCCCGGCGATGCGGAAGGTGCCGTCCGGATTGGTGCTGGTCGTATAGGTCTTGCTGTTGTCGACCTGAGCGCAGGGTGTAGTTCCGTCGCCGGTGGCGGTGATCAGATCGGCCGGGTTGGCGCCGGTTCCGCTGCACTTCACGGCAACCAGCGTCGCGCTGCCGGACGGGTTCGACGGCGACTGCACGGCGGACGGGGTGGGGATCGCGGTCACGGTACCGGCGATCACGCCGAGTCGGGTCAGAGTTGCGGTACAACTGGTAGGCGCGCTGGCCGCGGTCACCCGGATCGCCGAACCGCTGGTGGCCGTGGTCTGCCCGCCGGGCGTGCAGCTGATCTGCTGGCCGCCGGAGCCGAAGCTGTCGAACCGGTAACCCGCGGCCTGGATCCGAACCGCGTAGGTGGTAGAGCTGGGCGACGGGTTCGGCTGCAGGTTCGGGAAGATCACGCTGGTGCCTGAAGTGGATTGTGGTGACTGGGCGACACCGTTGACGCTCAGCGTGTACGTGGCGCCGGCAACGGCGCCGCCGCCGGAATCGACCGCGGCCACCTGTAATCCGGTGAGCTGGGTCAGCTTGAACGCGCTGAGATCGGGCGTACACGGCGTTGCGGCCTCACAGCGGAACGACACCGTGGTGCCGACGAACCCGGGGAGGCTGGCCGAGATCGTGTAATTGCCCGGCAGGATCCGGTTGTCGCCGGGGAAGTTGCTGTCGTGCCAGACCAGCTGGCCCTGGGCATCCGACGAGATGTTGATCGTGCCGGATCCGGGCGGCTGACTCGTCGTCGCGATACCCGCCGCCGACAGGTCGGTAGCACTCGGATCCACCGACAACGAACCGGCGAAGGTGACGGCATCCGGCGCCAGCGTGAAGGTGGTGACGCCGGTCTGGGTGACCGCGACCGACGGCAGATCGATGGTCTGGTAACCGGTCCGCGAGATCGTCGCCGCGACCTGGGTCGAAGCCAAGGTCGCCTGCGTCACCGGGCTCGCGGTGGCGGTCATGGTGACGCTCTGGCACGGACGAGTGTCCGGTGCCGCCACCGGTGGCAGGGTGACCGAACCGCCCACCGCCGGCGGATTGTTGGCCAATGCGAAACATCCCTGGCTGTCGGTGGTGACGGTCACCACCGGGCCGGGGATGGGGAAGATTCCGAGCAGGTAGAAGAGCGTGCCACTGACCTGAACCGTTGCATCACGGACCGGAGTCGGTGTCGCGCCGCCGATCGAGCTGACGACCTGTCCCACCACCTGGGTCAGCGGATCGGCCAGCGAGAGGACGTAGCCGATCTGCTGATCGTCGGTGATCGGCGCGGCCACGCTGCCCGAGCCACTGGCTGCCGTCGCCTGCAGCGTGTACGAGCCCGGTGGCAGGTGGTCGAAGTGCACGGACCCGGTGTTGTCGGTCGTTCGGGCCGGCGCCACATCGGTAACGCCGTTCGCGCCGTTTGCGGTCAGCCGGACCGAGATGCCGGCCGGTGCCGCGATCAGCGTGCCGGTGTTGCCGGTGCCGTTGCGGACCAGGACCGAGACGTCGATGCGTCCCTTGCGGTGCAGGGTGGCGTCGTATTCGACGGTCCCCCCGAGCGGAAGCACCAGCTGCGCACTCGGCACTGATCGGTATTCATCGTCCGCCGGGGTCACGTAGACGCTGTAGCCACCGTTTTGCGCGACGGTCAAGGAGAATCTGCCGTTCACATCGGCCTGAACGCACACCACGTCGGTGGGGCTCGGCGGCACGGATAGCTGTGCGGTCGGGCACCCCGGGTTCTCGGCGGTGGCTGGTACCGAATACCGGGTGCACGTCAGCTGCGCCGCAGTGGGGGTGGTGCCCACGACGACTGCGAAGACACAGACCGGATTCGCCTTGACCGCTGGGGTGTTTCCGGAGGCCGCGCTGCCGAGGGTGACGGCCTGACCGACCGCCGAGCTGATCGTGCCCTTGATGATCGGAGCCGGATACATCGAGATTGCCGGAGCATTCACGGTCGCGTTGAGCGGGACCTGAACCTTCACCGACGCCTGCTGGTAGCCCGGCGCGTACGCGGTGATGGTGTGCAGGCCCGGCTGCAGGCCGGTGCCACCGGTCGGCGCCAGGTATTCGTTCGCGGGGTCGATCCCGTCGGCGAAGGGCCCTCCGTCGATCGCAATCAATAGGCAGTCCGGTTTCGCCGGTGTCACTACCGGGCAGGTGATGTGGCCGCCGGCCCGGGCATCCGTCACCTGGCCCTTGATGAACGAGGTAGTGGGCAGCACCCCGTTGGGGATCACATTGACGGTCAGCACGTTGTTGAGATTGCTCAGCCCGGCTACCGCCTTGACGTTCAGGTAGGAGGTGGTGAATCCGTACAGCTCGGCCGACAGGACATACGATCCCGGCGCGACACCGTTGAAGCGGAACGAACCCGCCGCGCCGGCCAGGGTCTTGTACGTGTTCGCGCTGTTGGTCAGGACCAGTCCACCACCGGTGCCGTCACTGGTCGGGTCATTGGTCTTCAGGACGCCGCCGATCGTGGCGCTGGAAGACACCAGCGTGGCTGAGGCCGGCACCGACGAGGCACCGGCCTTCAGGGTGACAACCTGGGTTGCGGACTGATACCCCGTCGCCGAGACAGTCACGGTGTACTTTCCGGGCGACGGCAGGGCGGTGAGGTTGAAACGGCCGGCCAGGCCCGAGGTGGTGATGGTGGTCGCGGTTCTGCTCAGTGTGCCGTCGGTAGCGGTAACGGTCGCTGCGCCGATGCCGCCCACCACGCCGTTGCTGTCCGGGCCCTGGATCAGGCCGACGATCGAGCCGACACCCTCCCGGAGTGTCAACGACGCGGTGGCGGTGGCACCGGCGCCGAGCGGTAGCAGCTTCGACTCGGTGCCCAGGCCGTCCTTGCTCGCGGTGATCAAATAGGTGCTGGGGGTCGACAGACCGGTCACGGTCCAGCGGCCGACGTCCGCGCCGGTCGACGCGGTGCTGGTGGTGATCGTGTTGGTGCCGTCGGTGATGGTCATTTGCGCGCCACCGACGGGGCCGCGGGGGCCGGTGACGGTTCCGCTCAGCGAGCCCTGGCCGGGATTGAGGCTCACCACGAGCGGCTGGGTGGCGACCGTCTCGGCGGCATTGATGACGAACCGCTGTGTTTGATAGCCGGCTTTGGCAAAGGTGGCCAGATAGTAGCCAGGTGCCGCGATACCCGGGAAGGACCAGGCGCCGTCGGCCCCGGTCAACATCGAACGGCTGGTCGGGACGGTTCCCGCCGGATTCACCGCTGGGTTCGCCGTTTGCGCCGCCGCCGTTCTGGACGCCGCCGTTCTGGACGCCGCCGTTCTGGTGGACGTGGCGGTCAGCGGCACGCTCCGGTAGAGGGCCGACTGGGGGACCAGGCCACGGACTTGCAGGGCCCGGGAGCTGATCCCGATCGG
>JAVEET010000358.1 GCA_030840295.1 Pseudonocardiales bacterium | reverse complement strand
ACGATTTCGGCATTCGCTCCTCCAGAGGCGCGGCCTCGACGATCTGGTCGTCGCTGGGACCGGCCGCGATGAGGCTCGATCTCCGGCCTCGGCGGCCGTTCTTCCTGCGCCGGAAATCGGACTCCTTGGCATGCTATTCGCCGCCGCTACAAGCCGTTTAACGGACTTCCAACCGGATTTGCAGACTTCAGCGTTCAGTCAGCCAGCGCTTGAATCCGTGCTTGCGGATCAGGTACAGGGCCGCTTCCAGTTGCTTGGTGACCCGAAATCGACCCCGCACGTCGACGTGGTGGTGAACGACCTCAATGCACGGGTCGAACTGCCGCTTGACTCCCTTGCGCTCCAGCCGAATTGCCAGATCTTGCGCCTCGTGCTCCCTGATGAGCGGGTCATAGCCACCCAGGGCACGGAAGATCCGTGCCTCGACGAGCATGTTTCCCTCGTGAACCCAGTAGGTCGGCACGGCGGCCGGCGCTTCCAAGATCTTCGGCCATGCCTTCATCGCCGGACGACCCACACGAGCGACCGCACCCGCCAACCCGGGCCAGCGACGCAGACGATCGATGGCAGGCGGGAACCCACCTGTGAGGTGGGTGGGCAAGGAGAACACCGGGCCGTAGTTATACGGTTCCTGCGTCCCGTCGGAACGGCGGACCAGTCCGCCGATCACCCCCACCCCCTGGGGGGCGTACTGCGCGAATACGTTGGCAGCTACCCTCGCGGTGTCCGCCGTACACAGATCCATGTCGGCATCGATGAAATGGATCAGCGTGTCGTCGTCGACCTGATCGATGATCTGATTTCGGTTGCGACCGGCCCCTTGGTTCTTGAGGCTTCGAACCAACGTCACCGCATCACCAAATTCGCGGATGACGTCGACGGTGTGATCGGTGGAAGCGTCGTCCAGTACGAAAACCCGCTGATACCCCTGCTTCAATACCTGCGGTATCAGCCGGGCCAGGTAATCGGCCATGTTGTAATTCGGAATTGCGGCAACCACCGGCAACTCAGTTGGCATTGTCTCGTGGCCATCCCAGGCTAGGCATCCGGTAAGTGGTACGGGCGGTAGCTTAACGCAAGTCAATGGTCCACATGGGCACGGTGAAAACCTGGCGCTAGCAACGGGTTTAATTAGCGCCTGGACTCCTACGACCGATAGCCCGCGTGGCGAACGACGCGGCCGACCACCTGCCTCCTCGGCAGGTAGAGTGTGAATTCGTGATCGAGCTACGCAACGTCGGAAAATCGTTCGGAGGGTCCGCACCAGCGCTGCAGGATGTCAGCTTCGACGTTCCCGCCGGCTCCATTTGCGCATTGCTCGGACACAATGGTGCAGGCAAGACGACAACGGTGAGCATCCTGTGCACGCTGCTCACCCCAAGTTCCGGTCACGCAAAGGTCGCCGGCTACGATGTCGTCGAGCAAGCCGCACAGGTCCGGTCCAGCATCGGCGTCACCGGCCAGGACGTGGCCGTCGACATTCTGCTCACGGGCCGCGAGAACCTGACCCTGTTCGGGCGTTTGCGTGGATTGCGCCGCAAACGGGCACGAGAGCGAGCCGACGAACTCCTCGATCAGTTCGACGTAGTGGCCGCTGCAGACCGTCCGGTGTCAACTTACTCCGGCGGCATGCGCCGACGCATCGACATCGCCGCGGCACTGGTGGTGCCCCCGAAGGTGTTGTTCCTCGACGAGCCCACTACCGGACTCGATCCGCGGAGCCGGCGCGCCGTGTGGGCCTTGGTCTCGGGGCTCTCCGAACAGGGCGTCACGGTGCTGCTCACCACGCAGTATCTGGAGGAAGCCGACGTCTTGAGCGACTCGATCGTCATCCTTGGCTCGGGTCAGGTCATCGCGAGCGGAACGGCAGGGGACCTGAAAAGGCTCGTCGGACATGGTTATTGCGAGGTCACTCTTGTCGATCCCGTGGACGTCGCGCGCGTCGCCGAGCTTCTCGTCGATTTCGCGGATCTCGAGGTGGATTCGGAAGCCTGCACCGTCGCCGTCCTCGCCGCCGATGGCGTCGCCACCCTCCGAGAGGTGCTGCGCCGGTTGTCCGAGAACGAGATCGAGCTGATCGACATTTCCCTGCGTAAGCCGTCGCTGGATGAGGTGTTCCTGCACCTGACCCAGCCCATTGTCACCGCATGACCGCGCTTTCGGCCCTGACCGAACGGGTGATCGTGAACACCTACCGCGATCTCGATCTCGTCTTCGCGGTCGTGACGCCGTTGGCGACCTTCGTCGGATTTATGCTGGCGCTCGGCAAGGTGATCGACACCGGAGGGTTGAGCTATCCGCAGTATCTGTTGCCCATCACCGTCATTCAGGCGACGGTGTTCAGTTCGATGACGACGGCCGACCGTGCCGCCCGCGACCAGTCGCAGGGGTTCGGGGTGCGAATGCAGTCGCTACCCATCGCCGCGGCGATCCCGCTGACCGCCCGCATGCTCTATTGCCTGTTGCGCGGCGCGCTCGGATTGATCGCGGCCTTCGTCGTCGCCTATGTCTTCGGGTTCCGGCTCAACGGTGGCGCGTGGTACGCGGTGGCGTTCGTCGCCCTCTTCATGACCTTCACCTTGGCGCTGTCGCTGGCGGCCGACGCAGTCGGCACTCGACTCAACCATATCGAAGCCGCGAGTCAGATCCTCTTCATTCCCCAAATGCTGTTGGTGTTGCTGTCGACCGGACTCGCACCGGTGAATGCGTTCCCAGAGTGGTTGCGCCCATTCGTCACACATCAGCCCGTTTCCCAGATCACAGAAACTCTGCGGCATTTCACCGAGGGCAGGGTTGAAGCCGGCAACCTCGCCGCGACGATGGCATGGTGCGTCGGCATGCTGGTCGTCTTCGGAATGGCGGCCCTGCGAATGCAAAGGCGGCCCGGATGACCGCCGCACCGCCCGTCGCCCTGTCACTGTTGAGGGAGAGCATGATCTTCGCGGGCCGTCGCCTGACCAGGTGGCGGCGCTCGCCGATCATCCCGATTCAAGCCCTGCTACTACCCACGCTCCTGCTGATCACCTATCGACTGCTCGTCGGCGACTCGATGATGCGGATCACCGGCATCGACAGCATCTACCGTCTGGTGCCCATGTGCGCACTGGCCGGCGCGATGTTCGGCGCCCTCGGACTCGGCCTGGCGATTCCCAACGAGCGCTACACGGGGATCCTCAGCCGCTTCTGGACTCTGCCGGTTCACCGCGCCAGCGCGCTGACGGGCACCCTTTTGGCCGAAGCGGTGCGCTCCGTGTGTGGCGGGCTGCTCATCACGGCGGTCGGCGCGATCATGGGCTTTCGGTTCACAAACGGCGTGCTGGTCGTCATCCCTTTCGTGCTGGTGCCCATGGCGGTAGCGCTGGTATTCGCCAGCGTGGTGATCGGGGTCGGCGCGCGGGCGCAGAACAACGTCGTGCTCACCTGGCTGGGCACGGGGTCGGTCGGCTTGGTCTTCTGCAGTTCCGGGATCGCGCCGACCGAGATGTTCCCGTCGTGGGTGGCACCGGTCATTCGACTGCAGCCGATGTCGGCCGCGATCGAGACGATGCGTGCACTGGCCGTCGGCGAGCCCGTCATCGGTCCTCTTTTGCTGACGGTGGCATGGGTCATCGGGATCGGTGTGATCGCGGTCCCGCTGGCCGTGCGCGGCTATCGGATTGCCGCGCAAAACGGCTGACCCGAATCAGGCAGGCAGCCCGAGCTGGCGCCGAACCTGTTCGTAGTCGGCGCTCAA